>DASQVO010000190.1:0-6393 GCA_035640715.1 Streptosporangiaceae bacterium | reverse complement strand
CAGGATGCGCCATCCTCCCGCCGAGGCGGGGTCGGGGATCCCGGCGGCGAGCCGGTCCGCATCGGGATCGTTGGCGAGCAGCAGGTCCGCGCCGCTGCGGGTGCCCTCCTCGATGAGCAGGTCCAGGGCGCCCGGCTCCTCGGGGTTGGGCTTGGGCAGCGTGGGGAAGGCGCCGTCGGGCTCGGCCTGGGCGGCCACCGTGGCCGGGTCGGCGAAACCGGCCCGGCGGAATGCGCGCAAGACGGTGTTCAGGCCGACCCCGTGCAGCGGCGTGTAGGCGATGCGGAGGTCCCGCCTGGCCCTCCGCCGGGCATCAGCATGGCCCGCGTCCCCGTGACCGGAATCCCCGGCTCCGGTGTCCCCGTGGCCTGGAACACGGTGGTACGGAACACCGTGCAGCGCAGCCGGAACGATCGCGTCCAGGTAGGCGTCGAGCACTTCGCCGCCGAGCGCCTCGCCCGGGCCGCCGAGGGGCACCGCGCGCAGCGGGCCGGCCCGCTCGGCGGCCGCCGCGATACCGGCGTCCACCGGCGCGATGATCTGGGCCCCGTCGGCCCAGTACACCTTGTAGCCGTTGTCTCCGCGGGGATTGTGGCTGGCGGTCACCATCACCCCGGCTGCCGCGCCGAGGTGGCGCACGGCGAAGGCCAATACGGGGGTGGGGACGGGGCCGGGCAGCCGCAGGACTCGCAGGCCGGCGCCGGTCAGCACGGACGCAGTCTCGTCCGCGAACTGCCCCGAGCGCCGGCGCGCGTCGAATCCGATCACCACCGGCCCGCGTCCGGCCTCCGGGACGCACGTCTGCAAGGAAGCGGCGAGACCCGCCGTGACCCGGCGGACGGTGGCCCGGTTCATCCGGGCCGGCCCGGCGCCGATGGCCCCCCTGATGCCCGCGGTGCCGAAGGTCAGCGGGCTGGCGAACCGGTCCGCGAGTTCGCCGACGTCACCAGACCGCAGCACCATCTCAAGCTCCGCCCGGTCGGCCGGGTCGGGGTCGTCGGCGAGCCACGCCCGCGCCGCAGCCTGCAGCTGGTCAGCTCGCCCGGACGGCGGCGCGTCAGCCCTGCTGACCGGCATACGATGCGGACCTGACCGGCTGCCGGCGCAGGGAGATCACCGACAGTCCCCAGTAGAGGACCAGCGCCACTGCGAATCCCACCACCCAGCTGTAGTCGTAGAGCGGCTTCAGCGCCGGGATCAGGCCGTTGGCCGGGAACGGCCCGCCGCCCGGCGCCGACCAGGCCCCGCCGACGGCCAGCACCGCCCCGGCGAGCAACGCAACCACCGCCCGCCAGTTCCAGCCGGCGCCGTACCAGTAGGTACCGCGCGGCCGGTACAGCTCGGCCAGCCGCAGCTCGGTCCGGTGGATCAGCCAGTAGTCGGCGATCAGCACGCCCGCGACCGCGCCCAGCAGCCCGCCGTAGAAGCCCAGCCAGGCGAAGATGTAGATGTGCGGGTTGGCCAGCAGCCGCCACGGCTGGATGACAATGCCGATGACCCCGGTGATGAGGCCGCCGGTGCGGAAGCTGACCAGGCGCGGCGCGAGGTTGGAGAAGTCGTAGGACGGGCTGACGGTGTTGGCGGCGACGTTGACCGACAGCGTGGCGACGACGACGGTGAACAGGGCGAAGCCGATCGCGACCGGGCTGTGGAACTTGCCGGAGAGCTGGATCGGGTCCCAGATGGGCGCGCCGTAGATCTTCTGCGACGCGGCGGTGATGAGCACCGCGAGCAGCGCGAAGAACGTCATCGTGGTCGGCAGGCCGAGAACCTGGCCGACGGCCTGCTGGCGCTGGCCCCGGCCGAACCGGGTGAAGTCCGGCATGTTGAGCGACAACGTGGACCAGAACGCGATCATCCCCATCAGCGAGGGGAAGAAGACGGGCCAGAAGCGGCTGCCCCAGCCGAGCCTGGTCGGCTCCGACAGCACGCCGCCGAAGCCGTGCGCCTTGGTCACCAGGTAGATCAGCAGGATGACCGCCATCACGAGCACGAGCGGGGCAGCCCAGTTCTCGAACCGGCGCAGGGTGTCCATGCCGCGCACGATGATGGCCATCTCCAGCACCCAGAAGATTGCGAACGACAGCCACTGTGTCCACGGGTACCCGCCGATGTGCGCGGCCGTGGTCCACCAGCTAGGGCCGGCGATCGCGCCGACCAGCGTGTAGATTCCCTCGCCGCCGATCCAGGTCTGGATCCCGAACCAGCCGCACGCGATCAGGGCCCGCAGGATCGCCGCCAGGTTCGCGCCGCGCAGGCCGAACGACGCGCGCGCGAAGACCGGGTAGGGGATGCCGTATTTGGTTCCCGCGTGGCTGTTCAGCAGCATCGGGATGAGGACGATGAGGTTGGCGAGCGCGATAGTGACCACCGCCTGCACCCAGTTCATCCCGATGGCGATGAGGCCGGAGGCGAGCAGGTAGCTGGGGATGTTGTGGGACATCCCGATCCACAGTGCCGCGTAGTTGTAGGTGTTCCAGGTGCGCCCGGTGATCGGCAGCGGGGCGAGGTCGCCGTTGGCGTACCGGCTGTCGCCGATCTGATCGGCGCTGGCCAGCGTGACCCGGCCGTCGGGGTAACGTACTTCCTCTTCGACCGGCGAAACCGCCATGCCAGTACCTCCCTGCCGCGCCGGACCGGGTTTCTCCAGGATCACAAGAGTCTGCCCCGTACCTATGAAGATCAACCGCCAGCGCAACAAGGCGATAACATGCCGTTTTCAGGTAGGTAAACCTGGAACCCTTATGCCGGACGAGGGGTGGCGGCTCGCCCGGGCCCGCGTCCCGTCCCGGGCGGCCAGAGTCGGGCGGGCAGCGCGCTCAGGCGGGCTGGAGCACGATTTCGAAGTTCGCGCGCCGGAACGGGCTGGCCACGCCGTACCGCGCGGCCTCGGCGGGATCGTCGACGCGCGCGAAGTCGGTGATGAGGCTCTTCTTCACGGCGAAGACCGCGTCGGAGTCGATGTAGTCGCTGTCAGCCACGAAAATGTGCGTGGTGAGCGGCCGGTGGCCTGCTGCCTCGACGATGAAGTGGATGTGGGCCGGGCGGTAGGGGTGCCGCCGGGTCGCGTGCAGCAGCGCGCCCACCGGGCCGTCCATCGGTATCGGGTAATGGCTGGGCACGATGGTGCGGAACCAGAACCGGCCGCTGCTGTCGGCGGTGAAGAGCCCACGGCCGTTCCCGGCGGGCTGCACGTCCGGCTGCTGGACGTCATAGAAGCCCTTGTCGTTGGCCTGCCACACGTCCAGCACCGCGCCGGGCAGCGGCGTGCCGTCCACCGACACCACCCGGCCGGTCACGACGCACGGTTCGCCCGCTCCGACCAGGTCGATCGTGTCACCGAGTTCCCGTTCGGGAGAGGCGACCATGTGAAACGGGCCCAGCACGGTGGGCGGCGTCGCGCCGCCGGCGCTGCGCTCGTTGATCGTCTCCACCAGCATCGACACCCCGAGCACGTCAGAGAGCAGGACGAATTCCTGCCGCACGTCGCTGCACATCTGACCGGTGGCGGTCAGGAAGCCGATCGCCTGCTCCCACTCCGCGATGGTGGGCTCCACCTCGCGGACAAAGCCGTGCAGGTGCCGGACGAGGCTCGTCAGTATCGTCCGGAGCCGCTCATCGGGAGTCCCCGCGAAGCTCTCGATGACGGCGCCCGCCGCCGTTTCCACGCTGAAATCGCTGGTCATAAACCCGAGGCTAAGTCCATGGCCCACGCATCCGCACCGTTGCCGGCCCGTCCGCCGGGACCGCCCGTCACCGTGCCGGGCCCGTCCGTTACCCGGTAGGGCCGGGATATCAGAGGCCATCCGGGCCGCCCGGTACCGCGTGCCATGCGGCCGACGTTTCGCCGAGATGGCGGAGCTTGTCGGGATTGACCACGGACCGGATCGCCTGCACGGTTCCATCCAGCACGTCGAAGGCGACCACCCCGATGAGGCGTCCGTTGGCGTCGAAGGAGATGACACCGGGCTGGCCGTTGACCCAGACGGGGCGGGCGGACGCGCTCATCTGCCGTGCCCGGCGGCCCAGGCCGCGCAGGAAGCGTCCCACCTGCACCCGGCCGTATACCGGCGCGCGCACCCCCTCGCCCTTGCCGCCGCCGTCCCCGTAGAAGACGACGTCAGGGGCGAGCATCTCGATGAAGCCGTCCATGTCACCGCCGCCGATGGCGTCCAGGAACCGCTGCACCAGCGCGGCGCCCTGGGCCCGGGACGCGCCGAAACGCGGCTTTCCCTCGTCGATCCGGCGCCGTGCCCGGGTGAAAATCTGCCGGCAGTTCGCCTCGCTCTTGCCCACCGCTTGGGCGATCTCGTCGTAGCCGTAGCCGAAGACTTCTCGCAGCAGGAACACGGCCCGCTCCGTCGGCGCCAGGCTTTCCAGCAGGACGAGGAAGGCCATCGACAGCGAATCGGACATCTCAGCCCGCTCGGCGGGGCCGGGATCAGAGTCGGTGACGAGCGGCTCGGGCAGCCAGGTCCCGACGTAGGACTCCCGCCGCACCCGCGCCGAGCGGAGATGATCGATCGCCAGCCGGGTGGTGGCCGTGGCCAGATACGCCCGCGGCGACTCGACTGCGGCGCCGTCCGCCTCGGCCCGGTAGGCGCGGATGCAGGCCTCCTGGACGATGTCCTCGGCGTCGCTCACGCTGCCGGTCATGCGGTAGGCGATCGAGAACATCAAGGGCCTGAGATCGTCGATCACGTCGTCCACCACGGTCATGCCGCCTTCCCGCCGGCCGGCGTCCCGCCCGGGTCACCCGCACCGTGTTCCTCGCCGCCGAGCCCGGCCGCGAAACCGGCCCGCCAGCTTCCGTACGCCGGCGTCCAGCCGAGCTCGCGCCGGGCCTTGGCGTTCGAGGAGCCGCGGATCTGGGTCATCAGCGAGGTCACCGACTCGCCGGCCAGGAGCCGGCCGGCCCAGGCCGGTACCCGCCACGGCGGCCGGGCCCCGATGCATGCGGCTAGGTAGGGCAGCCATTCCGCGACGGGAGCCGGATCGTCGTCAACGATGTTGTAGATGCCGGGCGCTCCTCGCTCGACCGCGGCGGCGGTGGCCGAGGCCGCGTCGGCGACGTGGATGAACGACCACACGCCGGACCCGTCGCCGACGATCGGCATCCGGCGCTTCCTGACCACCCCGACCATCTCATCCGACGCTCCGGGCCCGTACAGGCTGCCGTACCGGAGCACGATCCCGTCCGGCGACCGCGCACCGGAGACGGCCGCCTCTAGGTGCTGGATGGCCCGGAAGGATTCGGCCATGCTGCCCGGCGGGGCCGGGTCGAGCGGGTCGTCCTCCGTCTTGACCGGGCCCCCGGCCCGGATGTTCGGCCAGCCGGTGAAGCTCTGCGCGATGAACCGGCCGGCCCCCGTGGCACGGCCGGCTTCGAGCAGGTAGTCCGTGCCCCTGGTACGCAGTTCGTTGGTGACCGCGAATGTCTTGTCGAAGTTGCGGAGGTCGCTTGACCCGCTCAGCGCGGTCATCTGGTGGATGATGACGTCCGGCTGGGCCCGGGCGACGGCCTCATGCACGGCGGCCCGGTCGAGCCCGTCCACCACGCCGGCCTGCGCGCCCAGGGATCGCAGCAAGCCCGCCTTAGCCGGCGTCCGGGTGGTCGCGGTGACCTGATGGCCGGCCGCGGTGAGTAGCGGGATGAGGCTGCGGCCGATGACGCCTGCCCCTCCGGCGAGGAACACCCGCATGATGACTCCCTTCCTAGCTGTCTGCGAGTCCTTCGCCCCTTGAGACGAGACCGGCCGCGCCCCTGTGACAGTGTTGGCCCGGGGAACGACCTGATGTGCCCTGCACCTGCCCCTGACAGTCCTCAGGCCTGAGTAACAGCCATTACGGAGAATGAACATTCGGCCAGTGCAACAGCCGGATGCTCCCGTAACGCCGAATACGAGCGGTCGGCGGCTGCGCCAGATGTGTCGATGACTGCACTCAGATCGTCTGTTTCTGGGCGCATTGGCGCGACCTGTGCACGGTGACAGGGCCACGCATATATGGTACGTATGGTATCCTGTTGGTATGGTGAAGACCACGGTTTACCTGCCTGACGCCGACATGCAGGCCCTCAAGGCTGCCGCGCGCCGTCGGCACCAGTCAGAGGCCGAACTGATCCGCGAGGGCATCCGCCGAGTCCTCGCCGAGGAGGCCAGTCCGGTCCTGCCGAACTTCGGGATCCTGGACGCCGACCCAGTCACCGCCGCCGAGATCGACGCCGTGCTGGCGGCCGGCCTGGGCGCCGCTGGGATCGAGCAGTGATCATCGCGGACACCAGCGGGCTGTACGCCATCTTCAACCGCCGCCAGCCCGAGCACCGCGCCGCGCGGGCCTCGGTCGAGCGCGACGGCGGGCCGCTGCTGCTGTCTCCGCTGGTCCTCGCTGAGC
>DASQVO010000189.1:0-18887 GCA_035640715.1 Streptosporangiaceae bacterium | reverse complement strand
CGGCAGTCCGGACAGGACCGAGGTGGGCAGGTCTGCCAGCACCGAGGTCGGCAGCTTGCCCAGCACGGAGACCGGCAGCGTCGTCAGGGCCGCCGTCGGCAGTTGCGACAGGATAGCCGGGTCGGGAAGCTTCGGCAGGTCCAGCAGGAGCGCGCAGTAGTTCGGCGCATCGGTCGCGTTTCCGATGAGCGAGGTGAGGGACGCGAACGTCGGGTTGCTCAGGACACCGGCCACGGCAGGGCTGGCCAGGGCCTGCTCAATGCCGACCGGGCTGAGTGCCTGCCCGCCGGCCGAGTTGATCTCGCCCTTGAGCACCGCGACCTTATCGGCCACCTGGGTGCACAGCCCGGACAGTTCGGTGACGGCCGAGGACGTGAGCTTGCCGTTCACTGTCAGCTGGGCGAATTTGCCCAGCTGGCCGGACGAATGGGCTCCGCCACCCATGGTGGCCGACGCGGTGCCATCGCTGACGGAGGCTGAGGACTGGCCGGAAGACGTTACGGACGTGGCGGGGGTACTGCTGAAAGCGCCGGCGTTCGCCGCGAGTGCGACGCCGCCGATGCTGCCGCATGCGGCAGCAACGCCGAGGACTTTGAGGGTAAGGAGCTTGGCGAGGGGAGACTTAATCATCTGTCCTTCCCGGGACTTAGCGACAGGGACGGGGCGTTCTGCCGTGAACGCTGCCACCGCCATCTCCTCGCCGGCCAGCTCGCTGTCGCGCCCTGGCGCCGATGCGGCGGCCAGCAGGCGGCTGAGGCGGGCATGGCCTGCGTCTGGACCGGCCAGATCGCCGCTGAGCAGTTGCTCGGCGGTCCTCCGGTCGACCCTGCGGGGCTGGCTTGCGTTCATCTCACGTCCTTCAGCGTCAAGTTCCTCGCATGTGTCACTACTTCGTTTGTGTCACTCCTCACTCAATGGCCGCTCCGGCCTCAAAGGCCGCTTCGGCGGGCTGACTTTGTCGGCTGCGCTTGCCCGGCGGGGCAGCAGGCATCCTTTCCTGCTGCCGTCCACGTCCGCCGCCTGCGCCTGCTCCAGCCGCGACGCCAGCCGCCGCAAGCCACGATAGGTGGCCGTCCGGACCGCCCCGGCGCGCTTGCTGAGCACCTTCCCGGCGCTCTCCGCGTCCAGTCCCACCACCACGCGGAGCAGCACTGCCTCTGCCTGGTCGCGTGGAAGCTCGGCGATCAGCGCGATGGCGCTCTCCGTGGAGACCACATCCAGCGCGCTCTGCGCCGTATCCTCGCCCCCGGCCAGATCACCGAGATCCTCGATGGGCGTCGCCGACGGCTGCGGGCGCCGGCGATGGCGCCGCTGGTGGTCGGTGGCGCGATGCCGGGCGATCGTCGCGGCCCACCCGCGGAACCCGTCAGAGTCACCGCTGAACGTGGGCAGGTCCCGCGCTATGTGCAGCCACGCCTCCGAGGCCACGTCCTCGGCGTCATCGCCCACCATGGCCCGCAGGTAACGCAGTAGCCGCGGCTGCATGTCACGGTAGAGGAGGCGGAATGCCTCCTCGTCGCCCTGCTGGGCAGCAGCCACGGCCGCGGTGAGATCGGGCTTGTCGGCTACGGTCGCGGCGGCACCGGTGGCGGCCGCGCTATCCGGCAGGCGCTGGGCCGTCCCCGTCGCTTCCTGGTTCTCGATCACCTCTTGGCTCTCGATCACCTCTAGCCCCCCACCGGCTTCCTGGTCCCCCCTCGGCTTTGCGGTGCCCAGTAGCGTGAAGCGCCCGGAACGGTACGAGGCGGACTTGCCGCCCTTAGCTACCCGGGTCGCATCGGTAAGGGCTATGTCTGCCGAACGGTCCATTTGGACAATGATGGGGCATCAGGCACTATCCGTGCATGCGTCTGCACAGAATCGCCTCAAAAGTGAGATTAAGTCACAGAAGTCATTGGGGGTCACGGCGTGAAGACCCCCAGGCAGGCGGCGCTGATCTGCGGAAGCGGCGTCAGGCCGCCCCTCTGGGCCGCCGGACCCGGAGTTAGTAGCGTCAAGGTTATGCGGCTTGGGGTGCTGGATGTGGGTTCCAATACTGTTCACCTGCTGATTGTGGACGCGTACCCAGGGGCGCGTCCGCTCCCGGCGTTCTCGCACAAGGCCGAGCTGCGCTTGGCCGACCACCTGGAAGACAGCGGCCGGCTCTCCGCCGACGGCGAGGCCCGGCTGCGGGCCTTTGTCGAAGAGGCGATGCGGATGGCCGAGGACAAGGGCGTCGAGGATTTCGTCGGGTTCGCCACGTCTGCGGTCCGGGATGCCATCAACGGTGACGAAGTGCTCGCCCGGATCATGGAGCAGACCGGCGCGCGCATCAAGGTCCTGCCTGGTGAGGATGAAGCGCGGCTCACGTTTCTCGCGGCGCGGCGGTGGTTCGGCTGGTCGTCGGGGCGGCTGCTGGTCCTCGACATCGGCGGCGGATCACTGGAGATTGCCTCCGGTATCGACGAGGACCCGGATGTAGCGGTATCCCTGCCGCTCGGCGCGGGCAGGCTGACACGTGAATGGCTCCACTCCGACCCAGCGACCGCAGAAGAGACGCGGGATCTGCGCAAGTACGTGCGTTCCGAGATAGCCCGCACGATAGGCGGCGTCATGCGTTACGGCCGCCCCGATCGCGCCGTCGCGACATCGAAGACGTTCAGGCAGATCGCCAGGATCGCGGGCGCGGCGCCGTCCAATGAGGGGCCCTACGCGCGCCGGGTCGTGCGGAACACCGACGCGACCGCCTGGGCGGAACGGCTGCCGCAGATGACGCTGGCCGAGCGCACCAAGCTGCCCGGCGTCTCGGCCGCCCGGGCGCCGCAACTGCCCGCCGGCGCGATCATCGCCGACGCGGCGATGGACCTGTTCGGCGTCTCCGAGCTTGACATCTGCCCATGGGCACTGCGCGAAGGCGTCATCCTGCGCCGCCTCGACATGCTCACCTAGCCAGCCCACGGCTGGCTAGGTGAGCAACCGCATCCCGCACCGGGAGTTACGGACAGGCGATCGTACCGGCCCAGCGAGTCCGGGCCTTAGGCCCGGCGAGCGGCCGGTGTGTCGGGCAGCAACCGGCGCGAGCAGGCGGGGGGTTCCGGGGGGTCGTCCTCCCGGGCCAGCACTACTAACGCTGCCGCTGCTCCCGGACGATTCGGACGCCTTCCGCTGCCTCGTCGGAGTCAATGGTCCCGCCGAAGTTACCCGGCGCCGCGCTCGTGCGACGGCCGTCGGCCGGCCCGTTCGGCAGCCGGTTTGCCGCATGGTCCTCGGGTGCCGTGCGGGAACCGCCGGGCCCGGTCGGCGACTGGCCCGCCGGGCCCGGGCCGGCTGCCCGGGCCTGCCCGCCTGACATACCAGTTCGCGGGTTCACCGGTGCTGACGTGGTCTGATGGGTGTCGTGCACGACCGGGAGCGGCGCCGTGCCGGTACCCGGATTGGACGGGCGGGCCGGCGTCTGGTTCACCGCGCCCGCAGCGGCGGAACGGCCTGTGCCAGCCGGGGCGCCGACGGGGGCGTGTGCCTGCGGCTGAGCAGCCTGCGCCGCGCCCTGCACGGCGGCAGGGGTGGTGCCGCGCTGGTTTCCGGGGCCGAGGGGATCGATGACGGCAGCTGCGGCGGTTCTCACAGCCGGCTCGCCGCCGCCCGTGCTCTCGCCCCGTGCCGCGGGTGCCTCGCCGTCAGCGGGCAGCGGTTCCCGGAGCGCCTTCGCGACCGTCTGCTCCACCTCTTCTTCCAGCGAAAGGCGCGCCGACTCGGACGCGACAAGACCAGACACGCCGTCCAGGATCTCGTTCAGCCGGCGGATAGTCTCGGCATGCCGCGTGCTGAGCAGGTTGAGCCGGCGCTCGGCGCCATCGTGGATGGCCGTGGCCCGGGCAGTCACCTCGTCCAGGGTCTTCTTGGCCTGCGCCTTCGCGGTGGTGAGCATGTCTTCGGCCTTCTTCCGCGCGTCGTCGATCATGCGGTCGGCCTCTGCGCGGGAGGTGTTCTGCGTCTTCTCCGCTTCCGCCCGCGCAGCTGAGATCGCACGCTCTGCCTGCTCCTGCGCCGAGGTGAGCATGTGCTCTGCCTGGTCGCGGGCTTCCTTGCGGATCCGGTCGGCTTCCTGCTGGGCGTCCGCGCGCTGCTTCCTGATATCGTCATCGGCCCGGGTTTTCTGGGCCTTGGCTTCATCGTCGGCGAGCTTGAGGATCTGCGCGATCCGCTCGCTGACCTCTTCATGGGCGGGCCTGCCGCCAAGAGCCTGCTGACGGAGGGCCTTCACTTCCTGGCGGAGATGTTCTCCCTCACCGAGGGCGTGGCTCAGCCGTTCCTCCAGTTCGCGGACCTGGCTGCGGGACCGGGCGACGAACTCATCCACCTGGCGGCGGCTGTACCCGCGCATTTGCACTTCGAAAGCGTCTTCGTGGGTGAGATTGGGAAGGAGATCGCTATTTTCGTTCATGGCTCCAACAGGGACCTTATATCGGGGAACGTGAGGGAAGGGTTAAATCCGGGCATCTGTGGGCACGTTATCGCAGGCATGCTCGGCAGGCCGCGGAGTCTACGAGAACTTTGCACGTTGTGCGGGGAGCGATATGTGTACGACTCTTGTCCCGAAGCACCCGTCCGCGCAACCGAAACGTCGGAGTGCCCCGTTATACGCATAGTTGAATGCGGCCGGTCATGGCGGCGGGTACGGGCCAGTATTTTACCATATAGCGGGGCGAAAGCTCGGGCCCCGGCGGTCGCCGCGCCGGCTGGCTCGGCGGTTCCGCCGGCCCTCCCGCGGGGGCGTGCCGCGTGAAGCAGTGCCGCAGGCGCAGTGCCTGACGGCCCCGTACCGGATCAGTGACCGCAATATGGATACTTTCGCGGAATTGTTACCGCCAACCCGGGTAAAACCCTACCTGAGGGTGATCTGAAAATGGCCCTGATGGGTCATGCGGGCGAGCCCGGCGGCAGCGTAGCCTGACGGGAAGAGGCGCAAAGCGTTCTGTGACCATGGAGGTGAACACGGTGCCCGAGTATCTCGATCTTCGTGTTCACGACCGGGTGGCTCTCGACGAGATCGAACTCTACGCCGAGGTGCTGAGTGCGGTCGCCGCGAGCGACGGGCCGCTGACCCGGGAGCAGCTGGATGAGGTCCTCGGAGTCCATCCCCAGGTCAAGATCCTGGGCCGGATAGCCTTACCGTCGCTGCCGCGCCGGTGAAGCCCGATGGTAGCGGCCGGGCCGCACGGCGCCTCCCATGCAATCGCGTATCCAGGTAACCGGGTCACATGCGCCAGCCGCAGGCGAGCGGGCGTATCAACCGTTGCCATACATGACATCCGCCGCATAGCGCGTGAAGCCCAGTGATTCATACATCCGGATCGCCGCGCTGTTGCTCTCGTCCACGTAGAGCATGACCTCGGAAAGGCCGCGGTCGTCCCGTAGATAGCGCAGCCCGGTCAGGGTCAGCGCCCTGCCGAGGCCCGTGCCCTGCTCGGCAGGGTCGACGCCGACGACGTACACCTCACCGATCTCCCCGCCGGTTCCCGGTGGGTGGCTGACCGGGCCCGTGCCGGGCGCCCCGCCGTCATCCAGCCGTCCGCTGCCGTGGACCTTCGTCCAGTGGAACCCGGCAAGGCGGCCGTCACGATCTGCGAGGAAGAAGCCCGCAGGGTCGAACCAGGGTTCCTGCTCGCGCACGTCGAGGTCGGACCGGGTCCACGCGCCCTGCTCGGGATGATCGGCAAACGCGCGGGCATTGACGCCGAGCCACTCGTCCTCATCACGTCCCGGGCGGAACGTGCGCAGGCTGATGCCGCCGGGCACCGACGGCTCGGGCAGCGGCTCCCGCAGTGACCGGCGCATCTGCCACAGCGCGCGGACCCGGCCGAATCCGGCGGCCCGTGCCAGAGCCGCCGCCGCCGGGAGGTCGCCGTGTGCCCAGACACGCAGTGGCCGGTCACCGGCCCGGGCGGCCAGTTCGGCAATGAGAGCCCGGCCGGCGCCCCGGCGGCGATGGGCCGGGTCGATCACCAGCTCCGCGCTGGCTCCGCCGGCTCCGTCGGCGTCCAGATGAGCGTAACCGGTGATCTGTCCCGCGTCCGCGGCCACCAGGTCCAGGCCGTCCTGCGGGGACCCGCCGGTGCCGTGACGGCCGTCGTCGCCCGGCGCCGGCACCATGGCTTCCGGCCCGGGGGCCGGGCCGCCGTAGCGCAGGTGAAGCATGACGTGCTCCGACAGCGGGGACACGCCGTCTTCCGCAGCGGCCGCCGTGACCAGGCGCAGCACCTTATCCCGCTGTGCCCTGCGCAGAGGGCCGGAGGTGACCGCTACCAGGCTCTCGTAATCATCGGCCGGCCGACGAGACGCCGACGCCTGTTGCGCCGTTGGTGCCCGCCGCTGGCGGCTGCTCGATGCCGGCGAACCCGTCACCGTCGCCGAACTCTGCGTCGCTGGATGATCCGGTGTCGTATTCATCGTCTCCCGCGTGCTGCTGGCTGTCCCGCTGGTCGTCGCCTCCACCCTTGAAAGGCACGAACCGGTAGCCAACATTCCGCACGGTGCCGATCAGCGCCTCATGCTCGGTGCCGAGCTTGGCGCGCAGCCGCCGCACGTGCACGTCCACCGTCCGGGTCCCGCCGAAGTAGTCATAGCCCCAGACTTCCTGCAGCAGGTGCGCCCGGGTAAACACGCGGCCCGGATGCTGGGCGAGGAATTTCAGCAGCTCGAACTCCTTGAACGTCAGGTCGAGCGCCCTGCCGCGCAGCCGGGCGGAATACGTGGCCTCATCGATGGTGAGGTCGCCGGACCTTATCTCGTCCGGCGCGTCCGCGGCCGCGCTCCGCGCCCGGCGGCCGAGCGCGAGCCTCAGCCTGGCCTCTACCTCGGCCGGCCCGGCTGTATTCAAGATCACATCATCGGCGCCCCAGTCGGCGCTCACCGCGGCGAGACCGCCCTCGGTGACGATAATGAGCAGCGGGCAATCCAGGCCCGTGGTCAGGAGCAGTTTGCAGATGCTCTTGCCGTGGGCGAGATCGCGCCGCGCGTCAACCAGGACCACATCCCCCGGGGGAGCGTCGATGAGAGCCGACGCCTCGGCGGGCATGACACGGACCGAGTGCAGGAGCAGGCCAAGTGCGGGCAGCACCTCTGCGGACGCTTCCAGCGTCCCGGTCAGAAGGAGCAGATCGCTCAAGCTGTTCCACCTCCACTCCGAGGCACCCGGCGTACCGGCATTGCCTGTATAAAGCACGTAGGGACCCGGGGGCATCGTTGCCCGGATCCCATTGTCGGCAAGGATAGCCGATGTGGCTATAGCGGACTATTCGCTGCCGGGCCGCCGCGGAGCCGTCCTGGCGCCGGTTTGGCCGCATCTGCGCGAGTAGTCTGGCAGGCACATGCGCAAGCTGCTGATCGTCGTGATCATCCTCGTCGGCCTGCTGGTGGCCGCGGACCGGGTAGCCGCCGCAGTGGCCGACAATGAGATCGCCAGCAGGGTTGCCACCGCCTACAACCTGCCATCAAAGCCGTCCGTCAGCGTGCGCGGATTCCCCTTCCTGACACAGGTCGCGACCGGGAACTACCACGAGGTGGATCTCTCGATCGGGCAGGTGACCAGCGGCGGGGTACAGGTGGACGGCCTGGATGCCCGCCTGATGGGTGTGCACGCCCCGGTCAGCGATCTGCTCGGCCGCAACTCGTCCGGTATCACGGCCGCCCAGGTCTCCGGCAGCGGCACCGTGCCGCTGTCTTCCGTGCAGAGCCGCCTTCCGCAGGGCGTGCGGCTCAGCCAGGACGGCGGGGCGCTGCGGATGTCCGGGACTGTGAGCTATCTCGGTGTGTCCGTCCCGGTGTCCGCGGTCGCGTCCCTGGGAGTGAGCGCGTCCGGGATCACCGTCACGCCGACCCGCGTCAGTCTCGGATCCGGCATCAATGCGCCCGCCAGCGTCATTTCGGGCCAGTTCCGGTTCGTGATCCCGGTGACCGGCCTGCCGCTGCACCTCACCGTGACCTCGGTCAGTGTCACGCCAGGCGGCGTCCGGGTAAGCGCGGCAGCCACGAATGTGTATTTCGCGAACGGCACATGACCTGGGCCGGGAGCCGGGCGGAGCCAATTGGCGCGCCCCCGGCGGAATGCGGGAGCGGTTACCGGCGCTGTCCGGTCTATGACCGCAGGAGTTATGGCGCTGGCCGCGGTGGTGATCGCCGCCACGCTGTTCGGCATTGCATGGCGCCGGAGGCAGGGACGGCTGCGCAGCCCGGGGCAGGCCCGGCCGGGTTCCCCCGGCCATGCCCGGCTGACCGCTGCGGACCTGCGGCAATCTCTTGGCTCCCGCGCTACCCTCGTCCAGTTCTCCAGTGCGTTCTGCGCGCCGTGCCGTGCCACGCGGCAGATCCTGGCCGAGGTCGCGGGGATGCTGGAGGGCGTGACGTACGTGGAGATTGACGCGGAGTCACGGCTGGACCTGGTGCGCAGGCTCCATATCTATACGACGCCCGCGGTTGTCGTGCTCGGCCGGGACGGCACCATCGTGCGGCAGGCCAGCGGCCAGCCGCGGAAGGCCGACGTCATCGCAGTGCTCGGTGAGCTGCTCGGCGGGAAGGCGGCCGCACCGGGCGGCGCGGCAGTCGCCACGCCGGCCGAGGGCTGACGCCGTGCCTCCCATTCGCGCCTTACGTCCACGAGATTTCTTGGAGTTAGCTGCCCACGAGATTTCCGGACTTACCCATCAAATAAGCCTGAAATGTCTCTTATTTCGGCCGGCCGGGGAGTGACAGCTGCGCTGGCCCCGCATAACATCAACTACGTGCCCTCATGGACAGCGCAGATGCTGACAAAACGGCGCGCCGTGGACTTCTGCCGGGTGGCGACCGCTCTGTGTCGGCCTTCCCTGGCCAGCCGCCGCTTGCCGGTGCCGTGCTGAGACGTCGGCCGAGCGTCGCAGCAGGCATCGCCCGCGCCGCCTGACTCCCGCCCGGTGCCGGTGTGTGGCCGGCTACGCGTGGCGGTGCGCCCGGTTCCGGGCGCAGGAGGGTGCCGCGCCAGCAGGAACGCCTGTCAGCATCAAGGAGCACAGCCATGGATATTGACGCCAGAGGTCCCAGATTCAGCGCGATCGTCACGACCATCGTGCTAGCGATCGTCCTGGTCACCGGCAGCATGTGGCTGCTGCTTGCGCAGACGCTGGTATTCGCGGTCGGTGCGGTCGCCGGGCTGCGTTACGCCCCGTACGGCCTGATCTACCGCCTCGGCGTCCGGCCGCACCTGGGGCCGCCCTCACGGGTCGAGCCGGCGGCGCCGCCGCGGTTCGCGCAGGGTGTCGGCATGGTCATCGCCGCGGTCGGCGTGATCGGCTACGCGGTCGGCATCACCGGCATTGGTATCGCCTTCACCGCCATGGCCCTGGCAGCCGCGTTCCTCAACGCGGCGTTCGATTTCTGCCTGGGCTGCCAGATGTATCTGTTCATCCGCCGGATCTCGCCGTCGTCCCAGGGAGACGCGCCGGCCTGATCTGACCCGGATGTAGCTGTTCATCCGCCTGTATCTGTTCATCCGCCGGATCTCGCCGTCGTCTCAAGTAAGCGCGCCGGCCTGATCTAACCAAGGAGGTTTTCCCTATGAGCCGCTCCGATGTCCTCGTGGACGCCGAGTGGGTAGAGGCGCACTCCGGTGATGCCGGGGTAGTCCTCGTCGAGGTCGACGAGGACACCAGCGCGTACGACAAGGGGCATATCCCCAACGCAATCAAGATCGACTGGAAGCAGGACCTGCAGGATCCGGTGCGCCGCGACTTCGTGGACCGTGTTGGCTTCGAGAAGCTGATGTCCGAGCGTGGCATCTCCAACGACGACACGGTGGTGCTCTACGGCGGGAACAATAACTGGTTCGCCGCCTACGCCTACTGGTACTTCAAGCTGTACGGCCACCAGAACGTGAAACTCCTCGACGGCGGCCGCAAGAAGTGGGAGCTTGACTCCCGGGAGCTGACCAGGGACGTGCCCGAGCGCCCGGCAACCTCCTACCAGGCGGCTGAGCAGGATGCCTCGCTGCGTGCCAAGCGTGACGAGGTCATCGAGTCGATCGGCAAGCGCAACCTGGTCGACGTCCGGTCACCGGACGAGTTCGCCGGGCGGCTGCTCGCGCCGGCGCACCTTCCCCAGGAGCAGGCGCAGCGCGGTGGGCACATTCCCACGGCGCGCAACGTCCCCTGGTCGAAGGCGGCCAACGAGGACGGCACGTTCCGCTCCGATGATGAGCTGCGCGAGCTCTACGCCGGCGAGGCCGGGCTGGATTTCAGCAAGGACACGATCGCCTACTGCCGGATCGGTGAGCGTTCCGCCCACACCTGGTTCGTGCTGCACGAGCTGCTCGAGCAGCCGAACGTCAAGAACTACGATGGTTCGTGGACCGAATACGGCTCGCTCGTGGGCGTGCCGATCGAGCTGGGGGAGGCACGATGAGCGACGTGAACCAGGCGGCCGGCGACGGCTGCGGCGCGCCGGCCGGCGGCGCACCGGTGGCCGCCGCGACCAACCCGGGCAGCCAGGCCGTGGTCGAGGGACGTGTCGTGCGCGACAGCGCCCCGGTCTCAACCGGGTACGCGAGGCTGCTCGGCACCGGCGGCGAGTTCGTGGCCGAGGTGCCGCTCGGCGAGGACGGAGGCTTCCGTTTCTTCGCCGCGCCGGGAACCTGGACGCTCCGGGTGCTCGCCCCCGGCGGGGCGCGCGCGGATCGCAGCGTGTCAGCCGAATACGGAAAGGTCACCAAGGTCGAGGTGGCCGTGTAGGCACTGCCACAGCATCAACGGCGGGTGCCGGCAATATTGCCGGCACCCGCCGTCGCGCTGCCCGGATGGGTAAAGTGCCCAGTACGCTTTGGTCATGGTCGGGAGCCGTCAGGAATTCCACCGTGAGCTGGAAGCCATCGAAGCCAAGGTCATCGAGCTTTTCGCCATGGTCGCCGAGGACCTGCCTAAGGCCACTCAGGCACTGCTCAGCGGTGACGGTGACGTGCTCCAGGTGCTGGCCGAACGCGAGCAGGTCATCGATGCCCTCTACCCGGAGGTCGAGCAGCTGGTCAACCGGGAGATCCTGCTGCAGGCGCCCGTGGCCTCGGACCTGCGTTTCCTGCTGTCCGTGCTGCGTATCGTGCCTGAGCTCGAGCGCTCACACGACCTGGTCATGCAGATCGCGTCCCGGGCCACCCATATTCTCAGTGAGGATCTCTCGCCGCGCAGCCGGGGGCTCGTCGATCGGATGGGTGACCTCGCGTCCGGCATGTGGCGGCAGGCGGCCGACTCCTGGTACCAGCGCGACCGCACCGCCGCGGACGTGCTCAGCGAGCGTGACGACGAGATGGACGAGCTTCACGCCAGCCTGATCGCCGAACTTGCCTCCGGACGAATGGCGCTGCCGGTAACGATGGAGATGACGCAGGTGGCGTGGTTCTATGAGCGTCTCGGCGCCCACGCGGTCAACATCGCCCGCCGAGTCATCTACCTTGCGGGATCCGCGGCGAACAAGCCCGCCGGGTCCTAACGGGATTCTCTGCCCGGCTCACCCTATCCGGCCGGTGACGTAAGCCTGGGTGCGGGGGTCACGGGGATCTTCGAAGATCTGCCTCGTGGGGCCGTATTCGACCAGCACGCCCGTGCGGGTATCGCTCTTGCTGTCCGTCAGCACGGAGAAGAAGGCGGTGCGGTCGCTGACCCGCGTGGCCTGCTGCATGTTGTGCGTGACGATGATGATCGTGTACCGCTGCTTAAGCTCGCGCATCAGGTCCTCAACGGCGCTCGTCGCGATCGGGTCGAGGGCCGAGGCGGGCTCGTCCATGAGGACAACGTCCGGCTCAACGGCGATCGTCCGGGCGATGCACAGCCGCTGTGCCTGGCCGCCGGACAAGGCCAGGCCGGACGAGCGCAGGCGGTTCTTGACCTCGTCCCACAGCGCGGCCCGGCGCAGCGAGCGCTCGACGATCTCGTCCAGCTTGCGCTTGCTGCGCTCGCCGTTGATACGCGGCCCGTAGGCGACGTTGTCGTAGATCGATTTCGGGAACGGGTTCGGCTTCTGGAAAACCATGCCGATGCGCCGGCGTACAGCAATGGGGGAGACACCACTGCCGTACAGCGACGCCCCGCGATAGGACATCTCGCCTTCCACGCGGGCCCCCGGCACGAGGTCGTTCATGCGGTTGAATGCCCGCAGCACCGTCGTCTTGCCGCTACCGGACGAGCCGATGAAGGCCGTGATCTCGTTCTCGTAAATGGTCAGCGAGACGTCCGTGACAGCCCGGAAGGAGCCGTAGTAGATGGAGACGTTCTTCACATCGAAGATGGGTGTACCAGGCGCCGGCTCTGCCTGCTCCGTGGCCGTTGCCGTTGGCTCGGGCAGCTGGGGCTTAAGTTTCTGGTCAGGCTGTTCCATCGGATTCCCTAGCGCGAGTATCTGGTGAACAGTGCGGTGACGACGCGGGCGACGATCATCACGATGAAGGCGATGGCGATGAGCGTGAGCGCGGAACCCCACGCGCGGGCCTGCGCGCCGAGGAAGGGCTGTGACGCGTTGGCGAAGATCTGCGTGGACAGGGCAGTGTTGGCGCCGCTGAACAGGTTCGTGTTCGTGGACTCCACCGTGAGGATGGTGAACAGCAGCGGCGCCGTCTCACCAGCGGCCCGGGCGATGGCGAGCAGCGCGCCGCTGACGATGCCGCCGACCGCCGCGGGCAGCACCACGGTCAGCGTCACACGGGCCTTGGTGGCGCCGAGGGCATAGCTCGCCTCACGCAGGTTGTCGGGTACCAGCCGCAGCATCTCGTAGGAGGAGCGGATCACGACCGGCAGCATCAGGCAGCCCAATGCGAAGGCGCCGGCCAGCCCCGAGTACCCGAAGTGGAGTACCCAGATCGAGAATATGAACAACCCCATCACGATCGACGGTACGCCGGTCATGACGTCGGCCATGAAGCCTATGACCCTGGCCAGCGCCCGGTTACCGCCGTACTCGTTGATGTAGACAGCGCCCAGCACGCCGAGCGGCACGGCCATGAGCGCGGCGAAGCCGGTGATCTCGAGCGTGCCGATGACCGCCGGCCCCATCCCGCCGATGGTCACCGGCAGCACGTTCGGCGGGATCGGTCCCTTGGTCAGGAAGGACCAGGTGATGGCCGACGCGCCCTTGGAGATCACCGTGTACGCGACGAAGCCCAGCGGAACCAGCGTGACCACGAACGCGAGCCACATGACAAAGGTCGCGACGCGGTTCTTCGTGCGCCGCCATCCGGCCGGCTCGCGCAGGTCGACCGCTGGCTGTTCGGTAGCGACGGCCATCAGTTCGGACCACCCCCGACCACGACAGCGGCCGGAAGCTCTCCCGACACAGCGGCACCCCTCATGCGCCGGGTGGAGCGTTCCACGATCCCGCGGGCGGCTAGGTTGATGACGATCGTGATCACGAACAGGAGCACGCCGAGCCCGATCAGCGCGGCGCGGAATTCGCCGGAGGCCTCGCCGAACTGGTTCGCGATGACGGCGGGCATGGAGTAGCCGGTAGAGAACAGGCGTGACGTGACCGTGGCCGACGAGCCGATTACGAGCGCCGCCGCGATCGTCTCGCCCATCGCCCGGCCCAGGCCCAGCAGCACCGCCCCGACGACGCCATTCTGGCTGTGCGGCCAGACAGCGCCGCGGATCATCTCCCATCGCGTGGCGCCCAGCGCGTACGCGCCTTCCCTGTCAATCGTCGGCACGGTCGCGATGACTTCACGCGACAGCGAGGTCACGATCGGCGTGATCATGATGGCCAGGATGATGCCGGCGGTGAAGAACGAGGCGCCGCTGGTGGGCGGTCCGAACAAAGACCCCAGCACCGGGATGCCGTTGACGCCCGACCCGATCGAGCTGTAAATTCTCTGGACCCACGGCACGAACACCAGGATCCCCCATAGGCCCCAGACCACCGACGGGACCACCGCCAGCAGGTCGATCACGTACACGATGGGCTGTGCCCAGCGGCGCGGTACCACTTCAGTCAGAAGCAGCGCGATGGACACGCTGACCGGGACGGCGATCACGATCGCGATCACCGATGTGATCACCGTGCCGTAGACGAAGGGCAGCGCGCCGAACTGGTTGGGGGGGTTCCAGTTGGTGGAGAAGATCCCCTTGAAGCCCGCGGTGGTGAACCATGACGTGGACTGCTGGGTGGTCGTAACGGCGATCAGAACCAGGATGACCAGCACCAGCAGGCCGGAGGCGAGCGCAAGGATCTGGAAGCCACGGTCGCCGAGCGGCCGCCGCTGAGACAGCGGACTGGCGGATCCGGCCGCCTTGGCCGGATCCGCCTGCGTCACCGTGCTCACGACAGCGAGTCCGTCTGAGCTGATTGCATCGCTGAGCCCTCGCTTAGGACGTGATCTTGCTGAGCTGCGCCTTGGCCAGCGAGTCGATGTTGGATGGCAGCGACGCGTAGTCCAGCGAGGGGAGCAGCTGCTGGCCGGACCCGATCAGATAGCCGATGTAGGCCTGGAGCAGCTTGGCGGTGTTCGCGTTCGGCTGCTTCGCGTAGACCAGGTCCCACGACTGGTAGGTGATCGGGTACGCGCTGGCGCCGGACGCCCAGATCGCGCTGAACGTCAGGTCGGACTTCGGCGTGACTCCCGCCGCGGCCGCGGAGGCCGATGTCGGAGAGGGCGCGACGTAGGAGCCGTCCTTGTTCTTGACTGAGGCAGAGACCAGCCCGGTGGCCTTAGCGGTGGAGTAGTCCACGTACCCGATGGCGCCCGGGGTGGACTTGACGACCTGCGCCACTCCGCCGTTGCCGCTGGCGGCGCGGGCTGTTGAGGGCCACTTGATGGTCGAGCTGGTCCCGAGCGTCCACGCGCTCCCCGCGGCCTCCACCAGGAACTGCGAGAAGTTCTGCGTGGTGCCGGAGGAGTCCGAGCGAACGGCGATGGTGATCGCGGTGCTGGGCAGGGTGACGCCGGGGTTGAGCGCCTTGATCGACGGGTCGTTCCAGGACTTGATCTTGCCCTGGAAGATGTTCGCGATGACCGTCGCGTCCAGCTTGAGGTTGCTGACGCCCGGCAGGTTGTACGCCATCGAGATCGGGCCGATCACGACCGGGAAGTACAGCACCGTCTTGCCCTTGAAGTTCGCCTGCTCTTTGCTCGGGATGGGCGAGTCAGAGCCGGCGAAGTTGACTGTCCCCCCGGCCAGGTCCGTCCGCCCTTTGCCCGAGCCGCCGCCGCCGTAGTTGACGGTGACGCCGGGGTCGGCTGACTTAAAGCTTGAGATGGCAGCCTGCTGGAAGGTGAGCTGGAACGTCGATCCGCTCCCGTTCAGCGTGCCGCTGAGGGAACCGCTCGACGATGAACTGCTCGGGGAGGCGGATGGGGAGGGGCTCGACGAGGAGCATGCGGCGAGGGACAAAGCCATCGCCACGGCAGCGCCACCCATCGCCGTGACCTGCTTTCTGCCTCGAAGTTGCATATGGATTTCTCCTTGGGGGTTATTGTTCCCGGACCGCGACGAGCGGCACGGACGATCAGCTTATAAGCCGTGGTGTCCGAACATAGTCTGTGGGGTCCGAACATAGTCTTGGGTGCTGACGGTACTTATGCGTAAACAAAAAATGGACAGGCGGCGTCCGGAAAGTTAACTTGTGGTGTCTTCGGGGCTTTAGTTCACGCGGCGAAGGGGCGCGCGCGAGCCAGGTGATGCTGCAATTGTGACGAAGATCTCCTGGTCAGGACGGCTGGCCGTCGGTGGCGCAACCGCTGCTTCTGCAGCCGCTGCACGTCAGGTACTCTGCTGAGCTGCCGGGCGCCGCCTCAAAGATAACCTCATGGTGTGGACCGGTTGGTCCCGGTACGTCCTTGCCTTTTCTTTGTTCACCCACATGACATCAAGAAGGACGCCGGTCATTCTTTTCTCATTCAACGTCCGTTTACCTGAGGTAAATATCAATGGGCGTGGGTGGGTAGGGACTTACCTACATTAGTCGATCAAGCGTGAGGGCAAGTTGTCGTTGGATGCCGAACAGGTGTGCGGGCCGGCACATAGGTATGGCGAGCCGGGCGGGTCGGTGAGAGCATCGTGGACCTGACGCTAAGTCATGGGCTGGGCACCGCTGCGCGGGACAGAAGCTTGTTGCTCATCCTGCCCGGTCGGCTGGCCGTGGTGTTCTCCCGGCGTAATACGGAATGACGGCCGGGCTTGAACGCATGGAGGGAATAGCGGCCGGAGACGGCCCGGCCGCGGATGGCAGCGTGGCGGAGCAGGATGGCAGCGTGG
Organism: Streptosporangiaceae bacterium; assembly: GCA_035640715.1. Classification (GTDB taxonomy): domain Bacteria; phylum Actinomycetota; class Actinomycetes; order Streptosporangiales; family Streptosporangiaceae; genus DASQVO01. Next base: position 2,646 of record DASQVO010000189.1, on the reverse strand, counting down.
CGGAGCAGGGCGGAGAGGTTCCCGGCGCGCGCGAATCGGCCGCCGGGGTTCTCGCCGACCGCATGGCGGCGGCGTTCCTCCACCGTGAGCCGGGGTGGAAGCTGCCCAGGCGCAGTGCGCTCGCGCGGCGCTTTAGCGTAAGCATCGCCGAGATCGACGTGGCGGTGGAGGAGCTTTCCCGGCGGTCGCTGCTCCGTAAGCTGCCAGACGGGCAGCTCTACCGGGCCAGCCCGGCCGAGTACCGGATCCCGATCGAGGGCGTTCCGGGGCTCGCCGCCAGCCTTGACCCGATGGGCAGCGACATCAGCTGCCGGGCCAGGCATGTGTCGCAGCGCCCCGCACCGCAGGACATCAGCTGGGCGCTCGGGCTGGCGCCCGGGACGCAGGTCCGGGTCATCCGCTGCCTGTGGACCTCCGGGGGCACCCCCGCCGCGATCTCCACCGCCTACCTGCCGCACTCCCCGGCCGCCCCGCAGCAGCGCCCAGGCGCGCTGAGCGAGGCGCAGGCGGCGGACACCGACTGGATTCCCGCCTTCGATGCCGTCCTGTCCGCGCCGCCGCCCAGCGAGCAGGACAGCCTGGGCGGCGCGGACATCGTCGCGGCAGCGGGGCGGCCGGCGGCGCTGCACGTGGAGATGCGCCCGCCCCAGCCGTCCGTCGCGCGGGGGCTGCACCTGGGCCCTGGCCAGCCCGTGATCACCGTGACCATGAGGTTCGATGATTCATCCACCCCGGTGGCGCTGACCGTGGTGATGCTCCGGCCTGATCTTTTCAAGGTATCGGTCGAGACGGCGCTGCCGCGGGAGACCTGACCGGCGCTCGCGGCGGCGATCCGCCTGGCTTTTCTGGACACGCGCCGCGCATTCCTGCGAACCTAAAGCCGATGCCAGCCGAGCCGGTGACAGCGGCGGAGCGCATGCCACGGCACCGACCCCCTATGTGCGAATTGCAAGGAGTATTCCGCGGTGGCAAAAAGGTTCCGCGCACCGCTCGCTGCACTGGCGATCGTCCCCGTCGCTGTAGCGGCGGCGGCAGCGTGCAGCGGCAGCGGCAGTTCGAGCCCGTCGGCGTCATCCTCGTCATCGGCGGCTGCCATTCCCTCGGCGCCCGCCTCCTCGCCGGTCATGCTGTCCGAGACCGGCAGCACCCTGCTGTACCCGCTGTTCAATGAGTGGACCCCGGCCTATAAGAGCCAGTACTCACAGGTGACGATCAGCACGGCCGGGACCGGCTCGGGCACGGGCATCTCGGACGCGGCCTCGGGAACGGTGGACATCGGCGCGTCCGACGCCTACCTCTCCAGCGGGAACGTAGCCAAGAACCCGAACCTGGAGAACATCCCGCTGGCGACCTCCGCCCAGCAGATCAACTACAACCTGCCGGGCGTGAAGAACCTGAAGCTGAACGGCACTGTGCTGGCGGGCATCTACGGCGGCAAGATCACCACCTGGAACGACGCGGCCATCAAGGCGCTCAACCCGGGTGTGTCGCTGCCCAGCACGAAGATCATCCCGCTCAAGCGCTCGGACAGCTCCGGTGACACGTTCCTGTTCACCAGCTATCTGTCCAGCCAGGTCCCGCAGTGGAAGAGCTCGATCGGCATGGGCACCACCGTGGCCTGGCCGAACGTCTCCAGCGAGCTGAGCGAGAAGGGCAACAGCGGCATGGTGACCGGCTGCAAAGCCAACCCGGGCTGCATCGCCTACATCGGGATCAGCTACCTATCCAAGACCAACGCCGCCGGCCTCGGCCAGGCGGAACTGGCGAACGGGGCGGCCCAGTACGAGTCTCCCACCGCGGCGAGCATCAGCGCCGCGGCGAGCGGCTTCGTGTCCATGACGCCCGCCAGCGGCACGATCTCGATGATCAACAGCTCGTCGTCGGGTGCGTACCCGATCGTCAACTACGAGTACGGGATCGTCAGCACCCAGCAGTCCAGCGCCACCAAGTCGCGGACGCTGAAGGCGTTCCTGCACTGGGCCATCACCACCGGTAACGGCTCAAGCTACCTGTCCAAGGTCAACTTCCAGCCGCTGCCCTCGTCGGTCGTCTCGATCTCCGACGCGCTGATCGCCAAGATCAGCTAAGAGCCATCCTGCGCACATCGCCAATGTCATGCCGGACGTCCCAGCCTTGAGCTACTTCGGCGGCAACGCGGGCAACGGCGAGGGGATGCTCATCTCGGGCCTGGTGCTGTCCATCAGAGCCCTCGCGAGGGGACTGCCGCCTTCAGGCGGCCGGGGAATCGCGCTGAAGCGACATGACCGGCGGCTGGCACGGCGGCTGGACTCCCGGTTCGGAAAGACAGCCCAGAGCGTCCGCACGCCGAGCCGGCCGGGGAGCTTGCGGCCGGGCGGGAATACCCGCGGCCCAGGCGTGCTGGCCCGCACAGCAAGGGTCCTGCGCCTGAAACAGAACCTGCCCGCCTGGAAAGTCGTGCCGTCCGTTAGATGCCGCCGCAAGCATCAGAATGCTCTGTCCGCACCCACGTTTCTTACGCGGGACTGCCGGAGCAATGCTCTATGATGCTATGCATGGCCAGGATTGCACGCGTACTGGCGGCACTGAAACGAGACGGCTGGAACGAGACCAGGCGCCCGGGCTCCCACCGGGTACGCACCAGGCGCGGCCAGCAGCGTATCTGGG
>DASQVO010000188.1:0-10089 GCA_035640715.1 Streptosporangiaceae bacterium | reverse complement strand
TGAGCTGGCCGCGCTGCGGCGATCGGACATCGACATCCAGGCCCGCACGGTCCGGGTGATCCGGCAACTGAGCCAGCCGCACGGCGGCGGGTTCGTGTTCGGGCCGCCCAAGTCAGACGCCGGTCAGCGCACCGTGGCGATTCCCGAGCTGATCATGCCCGACCTCGCCTCGCACATCGTGACCTACGCCGCGCCCGGTGATGACGGGCTCGTGTTCACCAGCCCGAGGGGCGGGCCACTCAGGCACACCAACTTCCGCCGCCGGGTCTGGCTGCCCGCTCTCAAGGCGGCAGGGCTCCCAGTGATCCACTTTCACGACCTGCGCCATACCGGCAACATGCTCGCGGCGGGCGCGGGTGCCAACCTTCGCGAGCTGATGGACCGCATGGGCCACTCAACGGCCCGCGCCGCCATGGTGTATCTGCACGGCAGCAACGAGCGGCAGCAGGCCATCGCGGACGCGCTGAGCAAGAAGGCGGCGGGGGAGCTGGGCCGGTCCAAGACGACGCCATCGGGCACGCAACGGGCACGGCGGCGGCGGAAGGCATCGTGACCGTGCGCGACGCACACCGCGATACGTTCGCTGACATGGGATTTCTGGTCAGCGCGCCCGGCAGGACTCGAACCTGCGACCTACTGCTTAGAAGGCAGCTGCTCTATCCGACTGAGCTACGGGCGCCCGGCACAACATTGTGCATGGTCAAGGTCACGTGATGGCCACAGGCAGGTCGCTACGTGTCTCAAGGGCTTTGTACCCACGAGCTGACAGGGGATGTAGTACCACAGTGAGCTCATCGAGATGTCGATGTGGCTGGCCTCGGCGAGGAGGCCGGCCAGCTCAGGCGGCACCGTCGGCTACGCAGTGTATCAACCCGCCACAAGATCGATTCCACTTGATCTTAAGCGTTCATGTTCAGGAGTTCCTGGCTGCGTCGCGTTACCGCGTGGCGCGGGCAGGGGTACTGCTGCACGGCGTGATCTGGCGCGTGCCCGGCGGATCCGTAAGTTGCCTCTGTGACGTTAGAGACACATGACCGTCATTAGCCTCAAGAGGTATTTATGCACCATTTGTCCGGAAAGAGGCTGCGGTGGGCCCCGGATCCGTGGCCGCAAACCTTATTTGCTCAACAGTTTACTTAGCCGACTCGCTGTACCGGCCGGTAACGCATTATCGTCAATTGTCATGACTTCTCCACCAAGTGGACTAAATGTGAGCTCCCCTGGCCGCCGGCCGGCCCCAGATGACGGAGCAGATGGTGGCGCGGATGGGCATAGCAGCGGCAGGGCCCGTAGCCACATCGGCGGGACCGCCCATTCCGCCCTGGGCCGATGGCACAGAGGCAGCACAGAGTGGCACGCGTTGCGTGAGCACGAAAACGGGGGCGCTAACGATGACGCTGGCTCCATCCGGGATCGTGCGCTCAGCGCGCCGCAGCGTGCCGGCACCGCCAACGGCGACGTCGAGATTCCGTTGTCCGGCGGCGACATTACCCCCGGCGTCGTCCGCATCGGCGGCACCGTCCGGCGTCCGGTCGGGCTGCACACTCCCGCCGTGCACGCGCTGCTGCGGCACCTTGAAGACGTGGGTTTCGAGGGCTCGCCGCGCGTACTCGGCATCGACGCGAAGAACCGGGAGGTCCTTACGTACCTGCCGGGGAAGGTGCCGCTCCGGCCGTTGCCCGCCTACGCGCTTGCCGAATCGACGCTGGTCGCCCTGGCCGAGTTGCAGTACGGCTATCACCAGGCAGTGGCCAGCTTCAAGCCCCCGTCCGGCGCACTCTGGGATGGTGCGCTGACGCAACTGGTGGACGGGCCGCCCGAAATTATCTGCCACTGTGACGTGAACCTGGAGAACGTAATTTTCCGCGACGGGCCCGCAGGCCCGCGGCCTTATGCATTTATCGATTTTGACCTGGCCAGACCAGGCACCCGGCTCGTCGACGTCATCCAGACGCTGCGGTACTGGGCCCCGCTCGCCGATCCTGCCGACCGTGCCCCAGCACTGCGGGATGCCGATGCCGCGGCACGGGTGGCCGTCTTCTGCGAGGCATATGGTCTGCCCCGCCCCGCACGCGCTCGGCTCGTGCCCGTTGCCGTATCGTGGCTGCGGCGCTCCCGCGTCACCATTGCCCAGCGCGCCAGTGCCCGCGGCGGCGCCTGGACGCGGATGCTGGACCAGGGGGTGGGGGAGAGGCTCCTTCGCTCGGCGGCGTGGCTGGAACGCAACAGGCGGGAGATCGAAGCGCGCTTGAGTTAACCCGCAAGGCACGGGCAGGACCCACGGGGACGGGTTACGGTGGCGGTGGTTTCCTCGTATGGTCAGTTCCTGTGACGTGGATGGGGAGAACCGTGGCTAGGCGCCGCCGCGGACCGAGCCGCAACGTGCCGCTGGCGGCTGGCCTGGTTGCTGGCCTGGCGATGGACGCGCTGGCCGGCGACCCGCGGCGCGGGCACCCGGTCGCCGCCTTCGGCCGCGCCGCCACACGGCTGGAGGCCCGCGTCTATGCCGACGGCAGGCTCCGCGGCGCCGCCTACACGGGCGCCTGCGTGCTTGCCGCCGCGCTGCCGGCCGTCGCCGCACACCGCCTCACGCGAGACCGGCCACTGCTGCGGGGCGCGGCGGTCGCCGCCACGGCCTGGGCAGTCACCGGTGCCCGCTCGCTTCGAGCTGAAGCCGAACGGATGGCGGTGGCACTCGACGCCGGCGATCTTGCCGCCGCGCGCGATGCGCTTCCGGGCCTCTGCGGGAGGGATCCCGGCGGCCTTGACGCGAAGGGCCTCGCCAGGGCCGTCGTCGAGTCCGTGGCAGAGAACACCAGCGACGCGGCGGTCGCTCCGCTGTTCTGGGCAGCGGTTGCGGGGCTGCCGGGAATGGCCGCCTACCGGGCGGTGAACACTCTTGACGCGATGATCGGCTACCGCTCGCCCCGGTACGCGAGATTCGGCTGGGCGTCGGCGCGCCTGGATGACGTCGCCAACTGGGTTCCCGCGCGGGTGACAGCGGCACTTACCGCCGTCTGCGCGCCGGCCGTCGGCGGAAGCCGGGCGGCGGCACTGCGCGCCGTGCGCCGCTACGGCGCCCGGCATCCGAGCCCGAACGCGGGACGCCCGGAGGCGGCGTTCGCCGGCGCGCTGGGCCTCAGGCTGGGCGGGGCCAACACCTACGCCGGTGTCACCGAGCACCGCCCCGAACTCGGCGACGGCCGCCCTCCGGAGACGGCGGACATCCGCCGCGCGGCGCGGCTGTCCCGGGCCGTGACGATCTCCGCGGCCGCCCTGGCGTCACTCATCCCCCTCGCGGCGGACATGGTTTTCCATGCGCGGCGGGGATGTGGCGGTCTGGGGAGTGGGGAGCGGGGGCGGTGAGGGGGGCACTGCTCGTCGCTGGCACCAGTTCCGACGCGGGCAAGAGCGTGGTCACGGCAGGCGTGTGCCGCTGGCTTGCCCGGCAGGGCGTGAAGGTTGCGCCGTTCAAGGCGCAGAACATGTCGCTCAACTCCTTCGTCACGCCCGGCGGCGCGGAGATCGGCCGCGCTCAGGTCATGCAGGCGGCGGCCGCTGGCGTCGAGCCGACGGCGGACATGAACCCGATCCTGCTCAAGCCGGGCGGTGACCGGCGCAGCCAGGTGGTCGTGCTCGGCCGCCCGGCCGCGGAGGCGGACGCGGTCACATACCGGTCCATGGCCGGGCGGCTGCGCGACGTCGCCGTCGCCAGCCTCGAACGGCTGCGCGGCCAGTTCGACGTCGTGATCTGTGAAGGCGCCGGCAGTCCCGCGGAGATCAACCTGCGGGACACCGACGTCGCGAACATGGGACTCGCCAGGGCCGCCGGGCTGCCGGTCATCGTCGTGGGCGATATCGACCGGGGCGGCGTGTTCGCGGCGATGTACGGAACGCTCGCCCTGCTGGCCCCCGCCGATCAGGAGCTTGTCTCCGGCTTTGTCATCAACAAGTTCCGCGGCGCGCCGGAGCTGCTGAGCAGCGGGATAACGATGCTCGGGCAGCTCACCGGCCGCCCGCTGCTTGGCGTGCTGCCATGGACCGAGGGCCTGTGGCTGGACGCCGAGGACTCACTGGCTCTCACCAGTTCCCCACGACTGGCCGGGCCAGCGGGTGTCACCACGACCCCGTTCGGCAACGATGTCCTGCGGGTCAGCGTGGTCCGGCTGCCGCGGATCAGCAACTTCACCGACATTGACGCGCTCGCCGCCGAGCCGGGCGTGCTCGTCCGGTTCGCCAGCGAGCCGGCCGAGCTCGCCGACGCCGATCTCGTCGTGCTGCCTGGATCGCGGGCGACCGTCGCCGACCTCGCGTGGCTGCGGGAACGGGGCCTCGCCGCCGTCATCACCGAGCGCGGGCGGTCCGGCCGGCCGGTGCTCGGCGTCTGCGGTGGCTACCAGATGCTCGCCCACCAGATCGAGGACTGGGTGGAGTCCGGCGCAGGAGAGGTGGCAGGCCTCGGGCTGCTGCCGGTGCGGGTGGAGTTCGGTGCCGAGAAGAGGCTGGGCCGGCCGGTGGGCCGTGCGCTCGGTGCTGCGGTCGCCGGATACGAGATCCACCACGGCATCGTGCGGCTGACGGCCGACGGCTGTGAGCCGTTCCTCGACGGCTGCCGGGGCGGACCGGGCGGTGCCGTGTGGGGGACGAGCTGGCACGGCACGATGGAAAACGACGAGTTCAGGCGGTCGTTCCTGGCCGAGGTCGCATCCCTCGCGGGCCGGGACTTCACTCCGGCGCCGGATACTGACTTCGCGTGGCTGCGCGAGGCGCGTCTCGATGCCCTCGGCGACCTGGTCGCGGGCCATCTCGACACGGCGGCGCTATGGCGGCTCATCGACGCCGGGCCGCCACGCGGCCTTCCCGTGCTGCCCCCAGCCGGGCCTTCCCGGCCCGTGTAACAGGACAGCCCCGAAGCGGGGAACGAGACCCGAAGCGGAGAACAAGAAGGATGTGGTGATGGAGGAAGGCCGCGCACCTGCGGGGGCCGCTGCTGATGACCCGGCATGGCTCGCGTCGAGGCCGGTACTCATCTTCGACCTCGGCGGCGTCATCCTGGACTGGAACCCGCGGTACCTGTTCACGAAGCTGATCCCCGATGACGAGGCACGCGAGTGGTTCCTTTCCGATGTCTGCGGGCCGGAATGGAACGCGCAGATGGACGCGGGCCGCCCGTTCAGCGAGGCGGTCGAGGAGCTCGCCGGGCGTCATCCCGAGCATGGGGAGTGGATCCGCGCGTACTGGACCCGCTGGCCGGAGATGCTGGGCGGTCCCGTTCCCGGGACAAGCGAGCTTGTTGCCGAGCTGTCTGAGGCGGGACGGAAACTTTACGCAATTTCGAATTTTCCGGACGAAATGTTCTCTGTGACTCTTGAGTCATATCCCGTTTTGCGTTGCTTCAGGGATATTGTCATCTCCAGCTCCGTCCGGCTCTGCAAGCCCGATCCGCGGATCTTCACCTTCGCGCTCGGGCGGTTTGGCGTCACAGCTGGCGATTGCCTTTTCATCGACGACGTGGCGCAGAATGTCGCCGGGGCGAGGGCCGCCGGAATCGCAGCCGTGCAATTCACCTCAGCCGCTGAGCTGCGGCGGCTGCTCACGGCCGGGGAGCCGGTCGGCTGATCCGCGGGCGGCAGCGGGTATGCCGTGTTGGCGGCGCGCCCCCGACCATGTCTCGTAACATAGCCACAGCGCTGTCGAGCCGATAGCGGGCACCGCCGCACATTTGCGTCCGCGCGAGTCCAATTCTGGAGTTTCAGGGGTGGTAATGCCTGACAAGATCCTCTACACAGCCGAAGCCATCTCCATAGGGGATGGCAGGAACGGCCACGTCACTTCTTCCGACAAGCTGATCGACCTGGACCTCGCCGCCCCGCCCGAGATGGGCGGATCGGGTGCCGGCGCGAATCCGGAGCAGCTTTTCGCCGCCGGGTACGCGGCGTGCTTCCATAGCGCCTTGCGGTTGGTTGGCAGCCGGGCCGGGGCCGACATGACTGGCTCGACGGTCACCGCGTATGTCGGGATCGGTCCCGAAGGCGAGGCGTTCGGGCTCGTCATCACCCTGGAGATCGCCGTGCCGAACCTCGGCCGCGAGCAGACCAGGGAACTCGCCGACGCGGCCCACCAGATCTGCCCGTACTCGCGGGCCACCCGCGGCAACATCAGCGTTGAGCTGCGGCCCGCTCCGGCGGTCACCACGGAGCGGGCCTTCTGAGCAGGGAAACGCCGCCGTCGGACCTTCGAGCCAGGATGGCCGACGCTCGGCTGTACCTGTGCACGGACGCTCGGGAACGCCAGGGCGATCTGCCGGACTTCCTTGACGCGGTGCTCGGCGCCGGGGTGGATATCGTCCAGCTCCGGCAGAAGGGCCTGGAGGCAGGGCCAGAGCTTAAGTTCCTTGAGGTGTTCCGGGATAAGTGCGCCAAGCACGGCGCGCTGCTCGCGGTCAATGACCGTGCTGACCTGGCATATGCCGCGGGCGCGGACATCCTCCACCTTGGCCAGGATGACCTGCCGGTCCAGGTTGCCCGCGCGATAGTTGGCCCGGGGATGCTGATCGGGCGGTCCAGCCATGCTGAGTCGGAGACCTCTGCGGAGGCGTCGGCGCCCGATGTCGACTATTTCTGCACCGGGCCGGTCTGGCCGACCCCGACGAAGCCGGGCCGGCCGGCCCCAGGCCTGCCGCTGGTGCGCTACGCGGCTGAGCTGGGGACCAGCCGCCCGTGGTTCGCGATCGGCGGGATCACCCTCGGCAACCTCGGCCAGGTGCTGGAGGCGGGCGCGCGCCGTGTCGTCGTGGTCCGGGCGCTCACCGACGCGGCCGATCCCGCCGCTGCGGCCGCCGAATTCGCCGCGCGTCTGCGCGCCGCGGCGTAGCGCCTCATCGCGGTCCAGGCTTGTTCCCAGCCGCTGCCCGCGGCCGGGCCTGCCCGCACCGGGCCTGACTGCACCGGGCCTGACCGCGCTGGGCGTGGGCGGGCCTAGCCGGGGCGCCCGGCGGGCGGCTACTCTAGCGGCATGCCTCCGCGCCTGCGCCGGTCCCTCGCTCCCGCCGGATTCCCGCCCCGCCCGGTGCGGCACGCGGCCGTGATCAGGGACCTGCTCGCGGCCGGCGCCGAGTCATTCTCCTTCGAATTCATGGCACCGAAGACCGATGCCGACGAGGAGCAGCTGTGGCGGGCAATCCGGCAGCTTGAGCCCCTGCGGCCGACGTTCGTCTCGGTGACCTACGGGGCCGGCGGCTCAACGCGGGACCGCACCGTCCGCGTGACCGGCAGGATCGCGGAAGAGACCACGCTGACGCCGGTCGGGCACCTGACGGCCGTGAATCACTCCGCCGCGGAGCTACGGCGCGTCATCGGCTCGTACGCGGCGGTCGGCGTGCGCAACATGCTCGCGCTCCGCGGCGACCCGCCCGGCGACCCGAACGGCCAGTGGGTGGCACACCCGGACGGCCTGTCGTACGCGGACGAGCTGGTCCGGCTTGTCCGGTCGGCCGGTGATTTCTGCGTCGGCGTCGCGGCCTTCCCCGAGAAGCACCCGCGCTCGCCCGACTTTGACACCGATACCGAGTATTTCGTGCGCAAATGCAGGGCCGGAGCCGATTTCGCCATCACGCAGATGTTCTTCTGCCCCGAGGACTACCTGCGGCTGCGTGACCGGGTCATCGCCCGCGGCTGCGATGTGCCGATCATCCCGGGCATCATGCCGATCACCAGCCTTAAGGTGTTCGAGCGGGCAGCACGGCTGGGTGCCAGACTTCCGGCGGAATTGTCGAGCAGCCTTCAATCCGTGGCTGAGGATAAGACGGCCGTGCGGAATGTCGGTGTCGACTACGTCACCGCGATGTGCGAGCGGCTTCTCGCCGAGGGAGTGCCCGGGCTGCACTTCTACACGCTCAACTGGTCCAGGGCCACGAGAGAGATCTACGAGCGGCTCGGCCTGCACGAGCGCGCCGGGCGCGCCGGGACGCGGGGCCCTCAGGAGCGGGTGTCACGTAGCGGCAGCGTGGCGCCCATGACCGCGTAGGGCGGGTCGCCGCCAGAGAAACTGAACGAGGTCAGCAGATCGGTGAAGCCAAGGCTGCGGTAGAGGTGCCGGGCGGGCGAGTCACAGTCTTGCGTCGACAGGACGGCGTTCTGCTCGTCCCGGCCCGTGGTGAGGCGGAGCAGCAGGTTCCGGCCGATGCCCTGACCCTGATAGGCGGGCGTCACGTGCAGTTCGGCTATCTCGAACGAGTCGGAAAGCCACTGACTCGCCTGGGATGCTCCGGCGGATGTGGATAGCGCGTAGCTCACCATGTCGTGCCACCACTGGCCTGGTTCCCCATGGAATCCATAGCTGAACGCGACCAGCTCACCGGCGCCGTCGACCATCCCCAGGGCGCGGAAGCCCGTGTAGGTGGCGTGCCGGGCCATGATCGAGCGCCGCCCCGCGAGCTGTGACGGCGCCGGCCGCATCGCGGCCGTGTACACGATGAGCATCTTGTCGATCGCGTCGGTGAAGCGCGCTGCGCCCAGCTCCGTCAGAGTGGTCACTGGCCCCATCTCAATGAGCTTACGGGACCACTGGAGGAGTATCCACTGGCTAATGGGCCCTCAGCGGGGGAGGAGCGGGGCGTGGTCCAGGTGCGGGAGGACGTGGCGCGCGAACAGGTCACCTTCGGCCGCGTGCGGGTACCCGGACAGGATGAATGCCTCCATGCCGAGGTCTGAATATGCGCGCAGCTTAGCGAGCACCTGACCGGGATCGCCGACGATGGCCGCGCCCGCGCCCGACCGGGCCCGGCCGATGCCGGTCCACAGGTTTGGCTCCACGTAGCCCTCCTCGTCGGCGGCGTCGCGCAACACTCCCTGCCGCGCGTTCCCCGCGGACGTGGTGTCGAGTGAGCGGCGGCGTATCTGCTCGCCGGTGTCCGCGTCCAGCCGGGACAGCAGGCGGCGCGCTGCCGCCCGCGCTTCCTCCTCGGTCGCGCGCACGATCACATGCGCGCGGTAGCCGAACCGGAGTTCGCGCCCGTAGCGGGCGGCCCGCGCCCGCATGTCGCTGATGACGGCCTCGACGCCCGCCAGCGTATCCGGCCACATCAGGAAAACGTCCGCCGCCTGCGCGGCCACCTCGCGGGCGTCCTCGGACAGCCCGCCGAAGTAGAACGGCGGGCAGCCGCCCATGGGACGCAGCCGCGGCGGGTCGAGCGTGAGGTCGACGAACTCGCCGTGGAAATCGACGGGCTTACCGTCAAGCAGGTCACGCAGCACGCGCATGATCTCGAGCGTCCGGCGGTACCGCGGCTCGGATTCCAGCTTCTGGCCCGGCAGGTCAGAGGAAATGATGTTGATGGTGAGCCGTCCGCCGAGCATCTGGTCCAGGGTGGCGAGCTGGCGCGCCAGCTGCGGTGGCCACACCTCACCCATCCGCACCGCGACGAGGAGCTGCATCCGCTTCAGCATGGGGGCGATCCCAGCGGCGAAGCTGACCGAATCGATTCCCATCGTGTACCCGGAGGGCAGCAGCAGGTTGTCGTAGCCGCCTTCTTCGGCCGCGAGCGCGATGCCCCGGCAGTGTTCCCAGCTCGACTGGAGCGCCGGATCTGTGACGCCGAGGAACTCGTAATCGTCATCGCACAGCGCGGCGAACCATGAAACCTCACACCTCATGAGTGCATCTGCCCTTCCGTTGTCAGAGTCGTTGTCAGCGGCCACTATGGCCCCGCTCGGCTCATCATGGATAACGCTACGCCGCCCCGGACGGGTCACCGGCTCGGGTGAGCAGGACCGCCCGCCTGCGGACGCACCAGGTCCAGGGGCGCAGATGCCCTACAGGAACTGGCAGGGGGCCGGCGTGACGGTCAGGCGGGCGGAGGCGGTGCCGAGCGTGGCGTGCTGGGCGGTGACCGTGACCAGGCCGGTGCGGTTCGGCACGGACCGGATGAAGGCCCCGCCGACGCCGCCGTATGTCCCGAACGCGAACGGGTTCTCGGCGATCAGAGTGGCCGGGCCGGCGAGTGAGAGAGTGACGTCGCCGGTGACGTAGGGGCGCTGGTTGCCGTAGGCGTCCAGCGCGCGGAACGTTACCCGGGTGATGTCCGAGCCG
>DASQVO010000187.1:0-8413 GCA_035640715.1 Streptosporangiaceae bacterium | reverse complement strand
GCGAGTGGGACGCGGTGGTGCTCGCCTCCGGTGCCGAAGGGATCGTGCTGGATCGTTCGGCGTTCTATCCGGGCGGGGGAGGCCAGCCGCCCGACCACGGCGTGCTGCTGTGGGGCGGTGTCCAGACCCGGATCGAGGGCGTGCGGAAAGGCGACGACCTGTCCCTGATCCCGGCCGAGGGAGATCCGGTCCCCCCGGCGGGCACCGCCGTGCGCGGCGCGGTCGAAGACGAGCGCCGGACGGCGCTGATGCGAACCCATTCGGGGCTGCACGTCCTGTGCGGCGTGGTGTTCCGTGACTTCGGCGCCCTCGTCACCGGCGGGAACATGGAGCCAATGACCGCCCGCATGGATTTCAACCTGCCCGAGGTCCCGGCCGGCTTCCGTGAGGCGGTCGAGGCAGCCTGCAACACCGAGATCGCCGCCGGCCGGCGGATCGATGTCCGCGTGCTGCCCCGCGACGAGGCGTTCGCCATCCCCGACATCATCCGCACTGCCACCAACCTGGTCCCGCCCGAGGTCAAGGAGGTGCGGATCGTGGACATCGTCGGGCTGGACCAGCAGGCCGACGGCGGCACGCACGTCGCCTCCACCAGGCAGGTCGGCCGCATCGAGGTCGTCAAGATCGAGAACAAGGGCAAGGGCTTCCGGCGGCTGCGCATACGGGTCGCTGATTAGGCCCGCCGCACTTACGTCACTGCCGGGCCGCGGCCGCTGGATTCGGGCGAGAGAAGACGGGTCATGAGCGCCCGGGCCCCCGGGCTGGGCTCGCCGCCCGGGCGGTCGGCAATAATCACTGAGATGACCGCTGACCGCGTTCCGCCGCCTCGCCCTCCGCTTGAGGCCGCGGCGCTGAACGGGCACATCGTGCGCCCCGATGGCCTGTGGCGCGAGGTCTCGGTGGTGGAGCGCACCGGATCGACCAACGCCGATCTCATCGCGCGGGCCCGCGACGGCGCACCGGAGGGACTCGTGCTCGCCGCCGAGGAGCAGACATCCGGGCGCGGCCGGATGGGCCGGGCCTGGCTGAGCCCGCCGCGGGCGGCGCTGACGTTCTCCGTGCTGCTCCGCCCGGCCGCCGTGCCGCCCGCCCGGCGCGGCTGGCTTCCGCTGCTGGCAGGCGTCGCAACGGCGGCCGCGGTGCGGCAGGTGTCCGGGCTCGAGGCGCAGCTGAAATGGCCGAATGACGTGCTCATCGGAGGCCGCAAGCTGGCCGGGATCCTGGCGGAGCAGGCCGGGGACGCGGTGGTCGTGGGCATCGGTGTCAACGTGTCCACCGGCGCGGGCGAACTGCCCGCCACAGGCCCGTCCTCGCTGGCGGCGACGTCCCTGCTGCTGGCGGGATCGGCCAGCCTGGATAGGGAACTGCTGCTGCGGCAGGTGCTGGCCGAGCTGGAGCGCTGGTACCTCGCCTGGCGCTCGGGTGCGGGCGGGGATCCGCAGGCCACCGGCCTTCGTTCGGCATACCTTGAGATCTGCTCGACGCTCGGCCGCGACGTGCGGGCCGAGCTGCCGGGCGGGCAGGTCATCTACGGCAGCGTCGCCGATATCGACGCCGACGGCCGGCTGGTCGTGGCCGGCCCGGCGGGCGTGGTGGCGGTCGGCGCCGGCGACGTCCTGCACGTGCGCTGAGGTTCCCCGTGTACCACCGCGCCCACGGCACAGCGCGACATCACCGGCCAGGAAGTGACCAGTGCTCGTTGCCGGTGTCCGCGCAGGCCCAGATGATCAACTGCGTGCCGTTGGCGGTCGAGTAGCCGGGATCGTTGAGGCACAGTCTGTTGGATCTGAGTACGTACTCGCCGTTGGCCTGGTGCGTCCACTGCTGGTTGGCGCCGCCGGTGCAGGCGTACAGCTCCAGCTTGGTGCCCGGGCCGCCCGAGGCGGTGTCGTCCAGGCACTTGCCCGAGTGCGGGTTGACCAGTTCGCCGCTGGGTGTGGGCGCGAGCGCCCACTGCTGCGCGGCGGTGCCGTTACAGGTGTAGAGGTCGATCTTGGTGCCGTTGGCGGTGCCGGAACCGTAATCGTCCACGCACTTGCCGCCGTAGCCCTTGATCAGCCCGCTGGCCGTCACCGTCCAGGTGAAGCTCACCGAGCCGGTCACGCCGGAGGAGTTCCTGGCCGTGACGGTCACGTCATGCGTGCCCGCCGCCGCCACCGATATACGGCCGGTGATCAGGCCGCTGGAGCTGATCGACAGGCCGGACGGCAGGCCGGACGCGGTGTAGGCTAGCGGCTTCCTCGCCGCGGCGTTCAGCGAGTTGACCTGCACGTGGACCGTGGTTCCCGCCGTGTTCCGCCGGCTGCCCGGATCGAGCAGCCGCACCACCGCGCTGTTGAAGTAGCTGACATCGACGTTGCCGGTGATGCCAAGGACGTGGCCGCCGTACCTCGCGGGTGAACGCGGAGATCCACGACACCATCCGCGCGGCGGTGAGCTTGTAGCATTCGGCACCGTAGGGGTTGTATTCGATGTCGAGCGCGAGCGGCAGGGTGCGGCCGTCCGCGGCATATCTGCCGTGATCCACGGCGTACTTGGCCTGGCTGGCACCGCCGCTGACGCTGGGGATGGCGAAGTGGTAGCCGGTCACGTACATGCCCGCTGCCTTGGCCCGCGCCAGGTCCGAGGCGTCGTAGGGGTTGGTGTAGTAGTTGCCCTCGGTGGCCTTGATGGAGGCGAACGTGTATCCCGCCCTGGCGACCCGTGCCCAGTCGATGGCGGCACCGTTCGGGTGCTGGTAGGCGGCCACGTCGACGCCCCGCACCATTGCGGGCGCGGCGGCCGGTGCCGCCCCGGGTCCCGGCGTGATGGTCCTTCCTGGTGTGCTGGTCCCGCTCGGTGCGCGGGTTTTGCCTGGCAAGCTGGTCTTGCTGAGCGGGCCGGACAGCTCACGCAGCAGCTGCGGCGAATGCGCGGCTGCGACGTTGAACCGCTTGATGCCGTCAGCAACCGGCGGCGGCTTGCTGATGGCCGACGGCAGTGCCCGCGTGGCCGATGGCAGCGCTCCTGTCGCTAGCCCACGTGCCTGAGTGGCGGGCGCTGCCGCCCGCCCGGCCAGGCCGGCGGGACGGTTCCGCGCTGGAGCGACCAGAGAGAGGGAGTGCCGGGCCGGCGAGACCAGGGCGCGCGCGGCCGGTGACGGCCCGTTCTCCGCGGCTGGGGTGCGTGCCGGCGCGCGGCCGCCGGTACCGGACGTGTCCAGGGCGGCAACGACACCAGCCGTCCCGGACGCGGCCAGGACGGCAACGACACCAGCCGTCCCGGACGCGGCCAGGACAGCCGCGGTGGCGAGAACGCCTACCAGGCGCCTGCGGGATGCGGTGCTCATGACGGGTACCACGTCCTCGTTCGCCTGGCCAGCGCATCAGCCTGAGGCACTGGGGCTGGGTGCGGCCGTCGCTGTGCTGGCCGATGCGGAGGGGGAAGCCGGCGTGGGCGATGGTGACGCGGAACCCGCCGACGTACCCGGCGAGGACGAAGACGAGGAGGACGTCGTGGGCGACGGCGATGCCGCGGTGGGCGAGGGGGCCGGGGAGGCCGACGTCGGCGACGGGCTCGGAGGGGGCGCCACAAGATGCCGGCAGGGAAACCGTATACTTGCTCGTAGCCTGCAGAATTACTTGGTCCTGTTTATTTATCGCCGATCGGCATGATGATTTCTGGTCGATAGGTTACGGCAGAGTGCTATTCAGCGCAAGAGCTTCAGGCAGCGGCCTGCCTTTGGCTTGTCGGCCGGGGAAATTTTCAATAATTCATGAAATGTTAAATCAGTTTTCACCAGAAACGCAATCCCGGCGTTCCGGTGGCTGCTTCCGCAGCTCCGGATATCACATGGTTGCGTGACAGAAAACATACGGTTTCATCGGTGTTGCCGATGACGAAACAGCGAGCGCCCCCGCGTCGGCATAGTCACTGATATCGGAATTCGAGATACTGCAGTCCTGGCGCGGTTGACGCATCTTCCCGGAAATGGATAAGGTCGCTTTCCGCGCATCAGCGCAGCACGCTCAGCCACTCCAGGTCATTGTCGCCGACACGGCAATGACCGCTTGGCGTGCGACCGACAGTGTCCAGCAAGCCGATCCGCTTGTAATAGCGGGCGGTGGCCGTGGACGGCCAGACCAATGAGATCACCCAGTTCGCGCTGCTGCTGGAGCCCCTGGGCCTGGCCGGGTGCGTGGTCACCGCCGATGCGTTGCATGCCCAGCGTGACCACGTGGAGTTCCTGGTTAAGGACCGTTCGGGGCGTGCGGCTGATCAGGCTCACTTCTGCTCAGTCCGAAGGAACGGTACGCGATCCACGACGGCCTGCTGAATGCCAACGGCCTCGCGCTGCTGCCAACCTGGCTGAACGCCGCCGGCGGCCCGGTCGGCTCGGCGCTCGTTCTACGATCGAGCCATGACCAGCGTCTTGCTCGCTGAGGACGACGCGTCCATCTCCGAGCCACTGTCCCGTGCGCTGCGGCGCGAGGGATATCACGTGAATGTCACGGCTGACGGCCCCGCCACGCTGGAGCGCGCGCTCAGTGACGGGATCGACCTGATCGTGCTTGACATCGGCCTGCCCGAGCTGGACGGGCTGGAGGTCTGCCGCAGGGTCCGGGCCGAGGGGCACGCCGTGCCCGTCCTTATTCTCACCGCGCGGGCGGACGAGGTGGACACGGTGGTCGGCCTCGACGCCGGCGCGGACGACTACGTGACCAAGCCCTTCCGGCTGGCTGAGCTGCTGGCCCGGGTCCGGGCGCTGCTGCGCCGCGGCACCGCGGAGAACTCGGTGGTGATGGGCGTGCGCATCGACCCGGAGGCGCGCCGGGCCTGGCACGGGGACACCGAGCTGGAGCTGACCACCAAGGAGTTCGACCTGCTGTGGATGCTGTTCCGGGACGCCGGGAAGGTGATCACCCGGGAGCAGATCATGCGTGAGGTCTGGGACGCCAAGTGGTGGACCTCGACGAAGACCCTGGACATGCACATCTCCTGGCTGCGCCGCAAGCTCGGCGATGACGCCCACAGCCCCCGGTACATCACGACCGTGCGCGGTGTCGGGTTCCGCTTTGAGCGCGGCGACTGACCTCCGGCCGGGCGGGGGCTGAGGCATGCGGCGCCGCCTTCTGCTGACCATGCTGGCCGTCACGGTGACTGCCGTGCTGGTTGTCGGGGTCCCCGGGGCCGTGGTGGCGGCGGGCGCCGCCCGCGTGGTCATCGCCTGCCTGTGTGGCGCCGCCGTGGCCCTGGCCGCCACGGCGGCCGTGATCTGCTCACGCGCGCTCACGCGTCCGATCGAGGAACTGGCCGAAGCCGCCGGGCGGCTCCGCTCCGGTGACCCGCGGCCGATCGGCCGCCGCTACGGGGTTCCCGAGCTTGATCAGGTGGCGGACGGCCTGGACAGCTCCGGCCGGCGCGTCACCAGCCTGCTCACCGCCGAGCGGGAACTCGCCAGTGACGCCTCCCATCAGCTCCGGACGCCACTCACCGCGCTGTCCATGCGGCTGGAAGAGGTGATCGCCGCCGCCGACGACCCGGACGCCGTCCGGGAGGAGGGCGGCGCGGCCCTGGCCCAGGCCGAGCGCCTCGCCGACGTGGTCAGCCAGCTTCTCGACCCGGCGCGCCGCTCCGCAGCCGGGACGGCCTCACTGAACGGCGTCGACGAGATCATCGACCAGCAGGTGGTGGAGTGGGAACCCGCCTTCCGCCGGGCCGGCCGGAAGCTGGTGGTGACCGGCGACCGGGGGCTGCGCGCGCACCTCACGCCCGGCGGGCTGGCCCAGGTACTCGCGACGCTGGTCGACAACGCGCTGATGCATGGCGCCGGCACGGTCACCATCCGCACCTCGCAGAACACCAAGTCCGTGGTCATCGAGGTGGAGGACGAGGGCAAGGGCGTGCCACCCGAGCTGGTGTCGAGGATCTTCGAGCGCACCGTGAGCACCCGGCCGGAGGGCACCGGCCTCGGCCTGCCGCTCGCCCGGACGATGGCGGCGGCGGACGGCGGCCGCGTCGTCCTGGTTCGCCAGCGCCCTCCGGTGTTCGCCGTTTTCCTGCCCAGGCTGCCGCCTGCCACCCGGGCTCAGCCGGTCCGCAGCGGGCCCGCCTGACCCCTCAGGCCCGGGCTCGCATGGGGCCCCGTCAAGCGGTTGCGCCTCACCCGTCAGGCGGCTGTGCCGAGGCGCCCGCGGCCGGTGACGGCGTGCCAGCCGAGGTAGATCACCGCGGTGATGAGGAACCCCACCTCGAACGTCAGGTCGCCGACGGACCCGATGTGGGTGGGCACCAGGCCCACGTACTCGGTCTGGTTGGAGAACAGCCAGATGGACAGGCCCATCCCGATCGCCATGGCGACCGGGCCGGCCCAGTTCCGGTGGCTACGGTCAAAGAGCGTGGGCTCGATCACCGCGGGCTCCTTCCGCCGCCGCAGCAGCTGGTCACAGAAGAACACGGCTAGCCACGGCGCGATCCAGTAGGCGATGATCAGCAGGAAGTTCTGGTACTTGGTGCCGGCGTCGTGCAGGCCGGTCAGCGCGAGGACGAAGCCGATCGCGCCGAACACCAGGGCCACGATCGCGCGGCGCAGCGCCAGCGGGAGCCTGATGCCGAGCGCGACGAACGACATCGCGCCGGAGTAGATGTTCAGCACGTTCGCCGAGATACCGCCCAGGCAGATCGCGAGCAGGGTCAGATCGGCGAGCGGCGTGGCCAGCAGGCCGGTGAAGGCGCCGGTCGGGTTGGCGCCCAGCGCCGCGCCCGGGCTGACCACCGTGGCGGCGGCCGCGCCGACGATCTCCAGCAGCGTGCAGGACAGGAACAGGCCCAGCCCGGCCCACAGCGCGACCGCCCACTTGTTCACGTCCGGCCGGAAGTACCGGGTGTAGTCCGAGGCGTAGGGGTTCCAGCCGACCGCGTAGCCGAACGACGCGCCGAGCGTCAGCAGGAACGCGCCGGAGATCGTGTGGTGGGGCGCGCCCGGGTGCGCCTTGGCCAGGATGACGGCGGAGGCGACGACGAAGATGACCGTCAGCACCGGGAAGGCGTACCGCTCGAACACATGGACCAGATTGTGGCCGAAGAAGGCGATCACCACCTGGAGCGCGACCACGATGATCAGGCACAGTGGCTTGGCCAGGTGGGTCAGGGTATTGAGGGCAAAGGTCGCGCTGACGCTGTTCACCGCGAACCAGCCGATGCCCGCCGTGATCGCGTTCAGCCCGGCCGGGAGCACGTTGCCCCAGTAGCCGAAGCCGAGCCTGCTCAGCACCATCTGCGGGACGCCGTACAGCGGCCCTTGCTGCGACAGCAGGCCCTGGGTGAGGCCGCCGGCCGCCGACCCGATGACGATGGCCAGCGCCGCCTCCCAGAAACCCAGGCCGAACCCCGCGACGGCGAGCACGCCGACGAACACCGTCGCGAACTCCATGTTCGGCGACGTCCAGGTCCAGAAGAGCTGCAGCGGCCGGCCGTGCCGCTCGTTCAGCGGGATGAATTCCGCACCACCCGGCTCGACGGCGACGACACGCTCGCCGTAGGTGCCTTCGCGTACAACAGCGCCGGGAACGACGGTCGCCTGCCCGGCCGCTGCGGCATCCTGGTCGCGTGTCGTCATCAGCGTGGGCTCCTTCGGCTCGCGAGCCGGTTTCCGGACAACGCTCCATGGCTACGTAAACGCGCTGATCATAGATCTCCTTGAGGCCTCAGGCTATTTCACGGGTGTAAACATTCGCCAACAACGTGCCGGGGCCGGCGTCGGCCCAGCGTCCCGGCCTCCGGCCCGGGTAAGCGGCCGGTGTATCGGCGGGCATCGTGCACGTGTATCCGGGGGTTCCCGGGGTGCCGCCCTCGGGCGAGCACGCCGGGCGATGCGCGAAAAGGTCTGGGCTGCTCATAGGCTACGGGCCGTGAGCGATCAGCTGGATGAGCGGCCGGTGATGCCGCCTGACCCGGGGACGGCCGCGGCGGGGATTCCTTTCGCCGGGATGGTAGGCGGCGGCCAGCTTGCCAGGATGACGTGCCGCGCAGCCGCCGAGCTGGGGATCGGCTTCCGCGTGATGGCGGAGTCCGCCGACGACAGCGCCGCGCGCGTCTGGCCGGACATCCGGCTCGGGGATCACCGGTCGCTGGATGACCTCCGCGGCTTCGCGTCCGGCTGTGACGTCGTGACGTTCGACCATGAGCACGTGCCCGGGCCACACTTGATCGCGCTGGAGCAGGCCGGTGTGGTGGTCCGCCCGGGGGCCGCCGCGCTCCGCTTCACACAGGACAAGCTGGCGATGCGCGAGAAGCTGGCCGGGCTCGGCATCCCCTGCCCCCGTTACGCGCCGGTCAGCGATGTCGCGGACGTCGAGCGCTTCGCCGAGGCTTCGGGCTGGCCGGTGGTGCTGAAGGCGGTCAGCGGGGGCTACGACGGCAAGGGCGTGTGGGT
>DASQVO010000186.1:0-3119 GCA_035640715.1 Streptosporangiaceae bacterium | reverse complement strand
CGCGTGGGCAGGCCCGTTTGTCGACCAGGTGGTCGGTACCGCGATCCTGGTCGCGCTCATCGCCGCGCTGATCGACAACCGTAACCAGGCGCCGAAAGGTAATACCGCGGCGCTGATGATCGGCCTGGTCGTCGCGGTGATCGGCCTAGCCTATGGTACGAACGCCGGGTATGCGATCAACCCGGCCCGTGACTTCGGCCCGCGGCTGTTCACCTACGCTCTCGGCTGGGGCCACCTGGCCTTCCCCGGCACCTTCGGCGTGTTCAGCACCTACTGGTGGATCCCCATCGCGGGCCCGCTCGCCGGAGGCATCGCCGGCATCCTCGCCTATGACTTCTTCATCGGCCAGGTGCTGGCGGCGCGCCAGGAACCCGCCGGCCCGCGGCCCGAGCCGGGGCAGGTGCCGCAACCCGATCCCGTCGAGGCACACAGCAGGCCGACGGCCCAGGTGCCAGAACCCAGGCAGTCTGTGGCCCGGCCCGGGCACAACTGGCCGTCCGGCGTGTTGCGTCACGGCCCGGGACACCGGACGCGAGGAAAACGGAGGCCTGGCAGGTGAGCGCCGAGGGTTCCCGCAGGGTGGCCACCCACGACCACGCCACGCTCGGCGCGATCTACGCATCACGCTGACCACCAACGAATGCAAGGAGATAGATCGATGAGCACTCCACGTCACACCACTACCAACGGCACCACTCAGCTTTGGACCAGGGCAGGCCCGGTCACCGGCCCGCTACCGGCCGGCGATGTGGAGCGGCTACAGGAAACCCAAGCGGTCACCGTGGCCGAGCCGGCCCCGCTCGGCCTGTTCGGCTTCGCGACCGGCACGTTCGCGCTCGGTTACGTGCTGTCCGGCTTCACCGCGGCGACCGCGGAGGCCGCTACCGCGGCGATACTGCTGGTCTTCGGCGGTATTACGCAGCTGCTGGGCGGGATGTGGGCATTCCGCAAGGGCAATACGTTCGCCGCCACCGCGTTCGGCTGCTACGGCGCGAACTACACGGTCGTGGCCGCGTTCTTCCTGATGAGCGCCTCCGGGGTGTTCGCCAGGACCTCCAGCGCGAACGTGGTGCTTTCGATCGAGCTGTTCTGCTTCGGCTACATCTCGCTCGTGCTCGCGGGGGCCGCGCTCCGGCTCAACCGCGTGTTCGTGGGCATCCTGGCCGCGCTGGTGCCTGGCTACTGCCTTGCGGCACTGGGCCTGATCGGCGTGTCGGCGATCATCGGGAACATCGGCGGCTACTTCCTGATCCTGTCCGCGCTGCTTGCCTTCTACGCGGCAGCTGCCCTGGTCATGAACGCCACTTACGGCCGCACCGTGCTGCCCTTGCTCGGCAGGGCTTGACCACGGGCCTCGCCACCGGGCCGGGCCCGCCGGACTGACCGCCGGGCCCGGCCAGCCGCCGACTTACTGAAAGGAAGCGTCAATGTCTGAGGAGCGCGCCGTCTCCGACGTCCTGGTGGACCGGCTGATCGACTGGGGCGCCCAAGTCATCTTCGGTCTTCCCGGCGACCACGCAGACGAAGAACACCCGGAATAGACAGAGCCCGGATGTGAATCCGGCTCATGTGACGCTAGCTGAAGTGCTGTTGTATCGTGGTACGACTTAGACTTGAAGACGCAGACTACCAGCGACTGCTGAGGCTGCGGACAAGCCTGCGCCAGTACCTGCGCTGGAGCGAGCAGCAGGCACAAGCCGTGGGCCTGACCCCGGCGCACCACCAGCTTCTGCTGGCTATCCGGGGACACGCTGATCCCCGCGGACCGACGATCGGCGATGTCGCCGGGTACCTCTTGCTGAGGCACCACAGCACGGTCGAGCTCGCGCAGCGGGTCGGCGCGCTCGGCCTGATCCGGCGGGTTGAAGACCCCGATGACAGGCGCATCGTACGGCTGGCCTTGACCGATAAAGGCGCCGCAGCACTGGAAAGACTGGCGTCCCAGCATCTTGAGGAGCTGTCGCGACTGGCCGGCGATCTCCAGCCGTATTGGCTGGAGCACATTTCCGGCCAGCCGCGAGGCAGCGATCCGGCCGACTTAAGGGTGTCATCTGCCTGCGCCGGGTGGTGCGTCGATGCCATGGAGGGGCGAGCCGCCAGGCGGCGGTGCGAGGCCACCCGAGAGCCGCGGGCGCGGCAGTGCCGGCGCGCCGCTCACCGGTGATCTGCGTGAAACAGCCTGTCCCGGACGGCCTGTCCCGGCCGGGCACCCAGAGGTGCGGGTGGAGGTGCCGCATTGCCCCCTTTCGGGCTTACTTGGTCTGCCCCCGCTGCTCGCCCTCCTCCCCGCCGCCCGGCTCCCCGTGTCCCCAGCGGCTGTGCGCCCAGGCCCGCAGCCAGGCGTCGTGGAACCAGCGCCCGAACAACTGGCTGCCATAGACGACCCAGCCGACGCCGATCAGCCACGACTGCACGATCAAGACGGTGCCCAGCGCGCCGTAGCTGACCGCGTTCCTGGCGATGAGCGGCTCGAAGACCAGGCCGGAGAAGGCCCGCAGGCCAGCCAGGCACACTATCGTCGCCACCGCGCCCGGCATCGCCGCCAGATAGCTCACCCGGCCGCCGATCAGGAAGCGCAGCCCCCACCAGAAGAAGGCGATGCCGAGCACCACCGCCACCGCCATCCGGCCCGCCGTCTCGGCCAGCCCGCCGTGCGTCTCCGTACCGACCGTGGCATCCGCGAAGATGTAGGCGATGAGGGCGGCCAGCCACACCGCCTGACGCCAGATCTTGTGCCACGGCCCGGCGGGAAGGCCCCAGATCCTCTCGAACCCGGCCTGCACGCTGCCCGCGAACGACACCCCGGCGACGCCCAGCAGCAGGGCACTGAACACGCTCGTCGTGCCCATCACCCGGGCCGGCGCCGAGAAGAGCCGTGTCACCGCGTCGGCGGAGGAGCCGGTCAGGCCCATGCCGTAGATCACCCACACGGCGAGGCCGTGGTGCGCGGCAGGGCTGGCGGCGGCGATGACGATGAGCAACGGGATCATGGTGAGGATGGCCAGGGCAGCGAAGCCCATGGCCCGGTACATGAGTTCGAACTCCTTGCCGCTCCGGTAGAGGTCCTTGAACCGGAGGTCGTGCCAGACCCGCTCGGCGCCCCGGAGCACCGCGCGGTA
>DASQVO010000185.1:0-39334 GCA_035640715.1 Streptosporangiaceae bacterium | reverse complement strand
GCCCTGATCAACAATCCGGAGCTCATGCTGCTCGACGAGCCGACCACCGGCCTCGACCCGCAGGCCCGGCACGCGCTGTGGGAGCGCCTGTTCCGGCTCAAGCAGCAGGGCGTGACCCTCATCCTGACGACGCACTACATGGATGAGGCCGAGCAGCTGTGCGACCGGCTCGTCGTCATGGACCGCGGCCGGATCGTGGCCGAGGGCACGCCGCGCGCGCTCATCGATCAGTACTGCCCGCGCGAGGTGGTCGAGTTGCGTTTCGACCTTGACGAGCTGGCCGGCGCCGCGCGGGCGCTGGGAGCCCGCAGCCACGAGCCGGAGGACGGTGGGCCGCGTGCGGCGACGGGCACCGCTGAACGCGCGGAGGTGCTTCCCGATCGGGTGCTGCTCTATACCGACGACGGGGAGACCGCGCTCGCCTCGGTACGGCAGCGGGGCCTCGTGCCGGTAACCGCACTGGTGCGCAGGAGCACGCTGGAGGATGTCTTCCTCGTGCTGACCGGCCGGACGCTGGTGGACTGATCATGGCCCCGGTCAGCGCGACGGCCCGCGATCCCCAGACGCCCGCCCGCGCCATCTCACCGGCGCTCAGTGAGTTCGCCTACTGGATGACGCATTACCGCCGGACCTGGCGCGGCTCGATCGTGATCAGCGTGCTCAACCCGCTGCTGTTCTTCATCGGCATCGGCGTCGGCCTCGGCCGGCTGATCGACCACAACCCGGCGGCGCCGCTGCACCACGTCTCCTACCTCGCGTTCCTCGCGCCCGGGCTGCTCGCGGCGATGGCCATGCAGACCGGGACGATCGAGTCGGTCATGTCCGTGTACCAGTCCATCCGGATGCGCGGTAATTACCGGGTCGCGGCGCTCACCACGCTCTCGCCGACCGACATACTCTCCGGGCACCTGCTGTTCGTGCTGTTCCGGATCGCGAGCAGCTCGGCCGCCTTCCTGGTGGTCCTGCTCTGCGCCGGGCTGGCCGCCTCCCCGCTCGTCGTTCTGGCGCTGCCGGCTGCCGTGCTCACCGGGCTCGCCTTCGCGATCCCGTTCATGACCCTCGGGGTCAGCGTCACCAGCGAGGAGACGGTCCGCGGTGTCTACCGGTTCTTGATCATGCCGCTGTACCTGTTCTCCGGCACCTACGTCGCCGTCAACCAACTTCCCGCGGTCATCAGGCCCGTCGCCTACGCGCTGCCGCTCTGGCACGGGGTCCAGCTCTGCCGCGGCCTGGCGCTTGGCACGCTCAGCGCCGGCGGAGCGCTGCTGCACACCGGCTACCTGTGCATCGTCTGCGCGGCCGGCCTGCTGACCGCCCGTGCCATGTACCGGCGGCACCTTCATGATTGAAAGCACCGCGCAGGCAGCCGTACCCGCCGCCCCGCCCTCTGGGGGACTGCCCTCCCGGTTCGGCCGCGCGCACCTGATCATGGTCCGGGACCTCATGGTGCACCGGCACCAGTGGACGATCCTCGCCTTCGGCATCCTCGAGCCCGTGCTCTACCTCTTGTCGATCGGGGTCGGGGTGGGCCGGATGGTCGGTCACCTGAACGGCCTTGGCGGCCCGGCGGTCACCTACCCGGAGTACGTGGCACCGGCGCTGCTCGCCATGGCCGCGATGAACGGCGCCTCCAACTCGACCACACAGCAGGTGTTCGCCCGGCTCCGGTTCGACAACACCTACCAGATCATGCTCACCACCCCGGTGAGCCCGCGCGACATCGCTGTGGGAGAAGTGGGCTGGGCGATGCTGCGCGGCGGCATCGAGGCGACCGGGTTCCTGGCCGTGATGGCCGCGATGAACCTGGTCCATTCCCCGTGGGCGCTGCTCGCCGTGCCCGGCGCCCTGCTGATCGGCTTCGCGTTCGCGAGCGTGGGACTGTTCGTCGCCACCTTCCTGCGGGGCTGGCAGGATTTCCAGCTCATCCAGCTGGTGATGCTGCCGATGTTCCTGTTCGCGACGACGTTCTACCCGTTGCGGGTGTACCCGGGGTTCATCAGGGTGCTGGTCTCCTGCCTGCCGCTCTACCACAGCATCAACCTGGTGCGGGGGCCGGTCCTGGGCTCGGCCGGAACTCAGCTGCTCCTGCCGGCCGGCTATCTGGCGGCGATGGGGCTGCTCGGCCTCTGGCTCGCGGTGCGCCGGCTGGAGCGCGTTCTGATCGACTGACGCCCACTCGACTTCCGGCATCACCTGCATCCGCACATATGTGTGATCCGTCGGCATATGGGGAGATGTGAGGGGCCGCCGGGCACACGATGACCACGAGGGGCACCTATCACGTCCACGAAACCCGATATCGCGCGGATCGCCAGTGACGTCTTCGGCTACGCCAGCCTGCGGCCGGGGCAACAGGAGGCGGCGGCCCTGGCTGCGGGCCGCGATTGCCTGGTCGTCATGCCGGGACGGCCAGCCGGCGAACGCCGTCTGCCTGTACCGGCCCGAGGACCTCGGGCTGCGCCGGTTCTTCGCCGGCGGCCTGCCGGACGGGGCGCTGCTGGAGAAGGTGGCGGCCCTCGCTGGGGCGCCGGTCTCCCGGCGCGAGCTGGCCCGCCGGGCGGACATCTCCGAGCGCCAGCTCACCTCGGTGGTGAACCTGCTGGAAGCGGCCGGGTCGGTGCGGCTGCGGCGGCGTGTGGAGCCGGTCGCCGACGCGCCGCCGCCAGCCGAGGCTGCCGCGAGGGCGATGGAGATCGCGGCGCAGCACCGCTGCGTCGAGCGGTCGCGGGTGGAGATGATGCGCCGCTACGCGGAGCTGACCGACTGCCGCCGGAGGTTCCTCCTGCGGTACTTCGGCGAGGGCGCGGAAGGAGCCGTGCGGGCGCTGCGACAACTGTGACGCGGGGCAGTCCGCCCCCGCTGACGGCGAGAACAGCACGTTCGCCGCAGGCATGCGGGTGGAGCACCAGGACTGGGGACGCGGGGTGGTCCTGGCAGACACCGGCGAACGGCTCACCGTTTTCTTCGACGAGATCGGCTACAAGGAACTGCTCACCGAGGCGGTGCTGAACGGGCAGATCCTGGCGCCGGCCGGGGCGGGGACACGGTGACCAGTACGGTCAGGCCCCGGGACCGTCAGGGTGACGGAGAAGAGGGTGCCGAGGTGGCGGGCAGGAGGCCAGCGAGGCGGCATTGCGGCCGTGCGCGTTCCGAGACCGGATTCTGGCCTGCGGGGAGCGAATGGCAGAAGGAGCGTGCTGCCGAACCGCAGAAATGCAGGACGGACCCGCCCGTAGAGCCCGGGAGAGTGACGTTGACGCAGCCGTTGGCGGACTGGCCATACGAGTCGTGGACGAGGGCTCCCCAGATACCGAGCCCCACGAAGACAAGGAGGACCAGCCCGCAGACTGCGGCCATCACGTGCTTCTGGCGGCGGGTGGGCCGTTCGCTGAGCCGGTTGGTTCGGCCATACATGACCGCCTAAGTGTAGGGCCAGTCTTGCGTTCCCGTGAGGGGAGTGGGCAGGTGGAGGCCGCGTCCGCTGCCGCATGGGCGCGTGGAACGATACTGGCCATGACCGTTCTGCCGCTGACACCCGACGAACTGCTCACCACGACCCGCTCCGTGCGCAAGCGCCTTGACCTCACCCGCCCGGTTCCGATGGAACTCGTCAGGGAGTGCCTGCGGATCGCTCTCCAGGCGCCGAGCGGCGGCAACCGGCAGCCGTGGCACTGGCTGGTGATCACTGACCCGGAAACGCGGGCGGGAATCGGGGAGCTGTACCGCCGCTCGACCGAAAAGTACCTGGCCGCACAGCAGAAGGCGGCAGAGGCCGCGGGCGCGCTCGTCCCCGGCTCTCCCGAAGCGGAGGTGCAGCGGCGGATCAGAGACAGCGCTGCTTATCTCGGTGAGCACATGAAGGACGTTCCGGTGCAGGTGATCGCCTGTATCGAGGTGGACCAGCCGTGGCGGCCGGGGCAGAACCAGGCGGGGCTGTGGGGGTCGCTGCTGCCGGCGGCGTGGAGCTACATGCTGGCGTGCCGTTCCCGGAAGCTGGGCACGGCATGGACGACGCTCCACCTGGCCTACGAAAAGGAAGCCGCTGAAATCCTCGGCCTGCCCGATCACGTACGGCAGGGCGTGCTCATCCCGACCGCGTACTACACCGGCGAGACCTTCCGGCCGGCTTGGCGCCGCCCCCTCGACGAGGTCCTGCACCTGGACCACTGGTAACACGAGGCGGCCGAGGCCGTCAGCCGGGATTCACTGATCGTCGGCGAAGACATCCCCGAGGGAGGTGGCGGTGACTGCCGTCTCGCCCCACTTCTCCAGCTGCGCCGGGTCGGTGCAGGACAGTACCCGCTCGCGGACCGGACCGGGAACGTCGAAGCCGCGTGCCGCCAGGATCCGCAGCACCATGGTGGCCTCGCCCTCGGCCTTCCCTTCGGCCTTGATGCGGTCGACGAAGTCGTCCTTGAACACGGTGGTCATCAGGGCCTCCAAGGCGCCCCGCGCCGCCGCGGACGCAGCAGTGCGGACAAGACGAGTATAGGTTTCCAGCCGGTCCTCATCGAGACCGGCGGCGGCGATCACGCTCAGGACCAGGCGGCGATCGCTTCCTCCTCACGGCGGTGTCTCTCGCGCAGCTCAGCCGCTGCCGGGCTATCCCAGAACGCCTCCCACCGCCGGGTTTCCGCGGCGCGGCGGGCCTCATCCCACGTGCACCGGCAGTCGAAGCCATCGCCGTGCTCGGCAGACAGCCGGGGATGGCAGCCGCACTCGCACCGGCGGCCCTCCCGGTCGGCGTGGTCGAACAACGCGGCAATCACCCGGCGCGCGGTCGGCTCATCGACACCTGCCCGCGCGACCAGGTGGCGCACGTAACGACCGTGCAGGCGGGCGCGCTCGGCTTCCCGCTCGGCCTCCCGGCGGGCACGCTCTTCCTCCCCGCCGCTGAAGTCAACGACGTACAGATCGGCCACGGGTCCAAGCTACGCTGGGCTCCGCCACCGGGCATCTCCATTTCCGCAGCAAGGCCGCGGTGCATACCGGCCTGTCAGCTGGGTATCAGGTACGGGCGGGCGTGCCGCTTCCTGTCTATGGCCGGCAACTGGTTCTGCGGGGTGGACAGGTCACCGAGATCGCCGAGTGAAAGGCGGCGGTATCTTATGAAGAAGAGAATTTTTCTCATCGCTGGCCTAGTAATTGTGCTGTTCTCAGTAGTTGCTGCTGCGTGGATATACCGAACGGGACCAGGCGACATTTATATCGGCAAGAATGGCTGTGCTCAGTCGCGTTCCGGCGGAATACATCCTGATTATTGCGTCCGGCAAGTACACTCGCCGCGCTAGCTCGCGCAGGCAACCGGATAGATCCTGGGGAGGCCGGGCGGCGCTTTCAGCGCGCTGCCCCGTCCAGCCCATCCTGGCCTCCACGGCGGCCGAGGAGTCCCCGGAGTACAACTCTCGTGACCAGCGGGACATCCTGCTGTGCGACCTGCTGTGCGACCTGAATCCGATGTGACCGGGTGACCAGAAGCTGCGTCTAATAATCAGGTATGGTCCCGGCAGGAAGAGTGAAGGCAATGAGGCAAAACCGTATCCCCGTCATCACGGCCGTGGCCGGCATCGTGCTGGCGCTCGCCGGAACGCTGGCGGCCTGCGGGAGCCCTGCTCGTAGCAGCGCGCCTCCTTCCATGGAGTCTTCCTCACCTGCGCCGTCACCGTCTGTGGCCGTGCCGCCTGACATCGTGGTGGTCCGGCTGAGTACCGTTTTCTCTCCCGCCGTGCTGCGGCTGAACATCGGCCAGCAGTTTCTGGTGACGGTGAGCAAGGCTGTCCAGGTCAGCGGGCTTGGATTCTCTGGCGGTTGCGCCGCGGGGACGACCGCCCAGATCGCCAACGGGCTGCTATCCGCGCGGTGCACGGCAGGCGGCTACCTCTACACCGCCGAGCACGTCGGCACGACGGTCCTTTCCGCCGCGGTGCGGCCCCGCTGCGCGGCGGGCAGCATGTGCCCACAGTGGATCACCGAGGCCAGCCTGAAGATCACCATCACCTGACTCCGGTCGCACCCGGGCACAGGTTGCCCTCTGGAAGGGGCGTCCTCTGGATAGGTGCAGAGGAAGAAATACGAGGTCAAAGCGGTTATAGTGGTCAATCACCGCTGATCGCGGGTAGGCGCGGTGCGGTGCCGCGCAACGACGGGTTCTGGCATCATCGGAGGTAGACATCACCGCCCGCGAAATCATCATGAACGCGCTGCTCCGTTCGGGCTATGACGAAAGAGCCGCCGACCACGCGCTTCCCGCCGTCCAGCAGTGGCTGCTGTGGCGAGCCGAGGAACTGCGCGCCGAGGGGCTGTACGCCGACGCGGCCTGGTTCACCCGGGTCGCCAACGAGATGGCCGCCTGAGCCGCAGCTATCACACCTGCCCTGCCACATATCCTCTGACGGACGGAGGATCCCCATCCCCTGACGGACGGAGGACCCATGTCACGGGACTCGATGGCTGGTGTGGACGCCGAGCAGGCGCGAGCCGCCGCGGCAGCGGATGATGCGTTCGGCGCGGACCTGTACCGGCTGCTCGGCGCGGCCGGAGAGAACACCGTGTTCTCGCCGGCGAGCATCGCGGCGGCACTGCGGATGGCATTGTGCGGTGCGCGGGGAAAGACCGCGGCGGAGATCGCCGCGGCGCTGCACCTGAGCGGGCCGGAAGCCGCCGGCGAGGGCCTGCGGCTGCTGTCCGGCGGGCTGGCCGGCGCAAGCGGCGCGGGTGACGCTCGTGACCCGGGCGACGGCGACGCAGCCGTGACGCTGCGCGCGCCGAACACCATGTGGGTGCAGGCCGGCCTGGCGCTGCTGCCCGAGTTCACCGGCCAGCTCCGTGAGGCGGCCGCGGTGACGGTCCGGCACGCGGACTTCTGCACCGCGCCTGAGAAGGCGTGTGCGGAGATCAACCAGCTGATCGAGGAGCAGACCGCGGGCAAGATCACCGGCCTGCTGGGACCCGGTACGATCGGCCCGCTGACCCGCCTCGTGCTGGCCAACGCCGTCTATCTCAAGGCAGCCTGGGCGTATCCGTTTCCCGCGCACGCTACCGGCGACGCACCGTTCTACCCAGACGGCGCCGGCGCCGGCGCGGCGATGACGGTGCAGATGATGCGGCATACCGCCGACCTGTCCTATCTGCGGGGCGAGGGTTATCAGGCCGTGCTGCTGCCGTACCGGGCGAGCCGCCTCGCCATGGCAGTGGTCCTGCCCGACGGGCCGCTGTCGTCCTTGGCGGCGCCGCTCGCCGGCCGCGGTCTGCGCGGCCTGCTCGCGGCGGCCGAACGCCGCAGGGTGGCGCTCTCGATGCCGAGATTCCGCCAGCGGGCCAGCTTCGGGCTCATCCCGGTGCTCCAGCAGCTTGGCGTCGACGCCGCGTTCACCGACCGTGCGGACTTCAGCGGCATAACAGTCCAGGAGCGGCTGGTCATCGGCGCAGTGGCCCACCAGGCCTATATCAACGTCGATGAGCAGGGCACCGAGGCGGCCGCCGCGACCGCGGTCGCGATGCGGGCGATGGCCGTCATGCACGCGCCCGAGCCGGTCACGATGACCGTCGACCGCCCATTCCTCTTCGCGATCATTGAGGTGGCCAGCGGGCTCCCGCTGTTCCTCGGCCAGGTCACCAGGCCCGCCGCCGGCTGACCAGCCGGGACTTTTCCCGGGCCGCGTCAGCAGGCGGCCCGCCGGATCCGTGCCTGCCGCGTTCACTTCGCCGCCAAACGGGAATACGGGTTAGGCAAATAGACCAGAAAAAGGCATTGGCGCAGTTAGTGCCCCCACGCGGAACTCACCGGCGCCATGCCCCGCGCGGTCAGCGGCGACTGCAGTAAGGGAGCGTGAGATGGCTCAGCCCGGGATGACCAGCAACGTCCTTACCACCCTTGACGAGCGGTCACCTACGTCTTTCTACTGGCAGCTCACCCTGCTGGCCACCCTGGGCGGCTTCCTGTTCGGCTACGACACCTCCAACATCGGCTCCGCGCTGAACTTCGTCCCTTACGGACTGCACGGCCTGGCGCTGGGCTACCTGGTGTCCGGTGCATCACTGGGCGCGGCGGCGGGAGCCATCCTCGGCGGCCCGGCCTCCGACCTCTTCGGCCGGAAGGCGCTGCTGGTCGTTGACGCGGGAATCTACGCGGCGGGCGCAATCTTGTCTGCGGTGACGCCGGACGCCCCGGTGCTCCTCGTCGCGCGCACGCTGATCGGGCTGGCCATCGGCGCGGACTCGGCGATCGCGACCGCCTACATCGCTGAGTACGCACCGAAGGAACGGCGCGGGTCGCTGACCATGCTGCAGCAGTGGATGATCACGGTCGGGATCCTGCTCGCCTACATCGTCGCGCTGATCATCTTCAGCGCCTTCCCGGCCAGCGCGGCGAGCGTGGGCTGGCGGCTGGTCCTCGGGCTCGGCGCCGTTCCCGCCCTGATCGGGCTGGTGCTGCGCAGCCAGATGCCGGAATCGCCCCGGTGGCTGCTCCGGCACGGCCGCTACGACGACGTGCGCAAGGCCATGAAGACGCTGGGAGCCGGTGACGTGAGCGAGGACGACGTCCGCCGCGCCGCCGACGTCATCGAGCAGGTGGAAGGGGGCAACCGGGAGCGGCGGCGCAGGGCCTGGACCCCCGGGGTGCTGAGGGCGCTGGCCGTGGTGAGCGTGTTCTTCATCTTCCAGCAGATCACCGGCATCAACGTACCGCTGTACTACGGGCCGCACCTGCTGGGGCCGATCTTCTCCGGCGCCCACGCCAGCCTGGTCGCCACCACCGTCGCCGGGGTGGAGGTCACCGCCATCATGACATCGGTCAACGTGGCCTCCACCTACCTCGGGTTCCGGTGGATCGACAAGTTCGGCCGGCGCAAGCTGGCCATCGGCGGCTACACCGGGATGATCGTCTTCGCGCTGGTCTCCGCGCTCGGCCTGGCCTGGCTATCCGGCACCGCCCGGCTGGTGGTCATCATGATCGGCCTGGACTTCTTCATCGCCTCCTTCGCCATCGGCGTCGGCGGCACCGGCTGGACCCTGCAGGGCGAGGTGTTCCCCACCGCGGTCCGCGGCCAGGCCGCCGCGTTCGCCGCGATGATCGACTGGCTGGCCAACTTCGCTCTCATCGAGGTCTTCCCGGTCTGGCAGAACGCGATCAGCCTGGGCGGGGTCATGGTGTGCTTCGCCGCCCTGGCCTTCCTCGCGATCGTGTTCGTGTACCGGTTCCTGCCCGAAACCAAGGGGCTCCCGGTCGAGGAGATCGTCCGGGTCTTCGAGCGGCAGCAGCGGACGGGGGCACCGGTCACCTCCGTCCAGCAGTAGCTGGCGGACGCTATAATTCCGAAAGTTTCGATCAGGATGCCGCAAGCCCCGAACTGCGGGCATCCGCAGGTGATCACCGAGCGAGGGGCGGGCGGCCGGGCCTGGCGATGCGGCGCGGCCCGCGACGCGGCACAATGCACTGACGCGCCGGCGCGGTGCACCATGTGCCCTGCCGTCGCAGCACAAGCAGGCGAGTGAGAAAGCGGATACCTATCGTGACGATGCCCGTCGAGGAACCCGTCCAGACGACCGTCAGCAAGCCCGCCGGGCCTGCGGGGCCCGCCGGGCCCGGCGGGGCCGCCGGGACGGCTCAGGGTACGGTCCAGGCGCGCGCCCAGGTGCCCGTTGACCGCCGGATCGCCGATGAACTCGGCGTCCGTGCGGAGCAGGTGGCGGCCGCGATCGAGCTGCTCGACGGCGGCGCTACCGTGCCGTTCATCGCCCGGTACCGCAAGGAGGTGACCGGCACCCTGGACGACGCGCAGCTCCGCACCCTCGAGGAGCGGCTGCGCTACCTGCGCGAGCTGGACGAACGGCGCACCGCGATTCTCGAGTCGATCCGCTCGCAGGGCAAGCTCGACGATGCGCTCGAGGAGCAGATTCTGGCCGCCGGCACCAAAGCCCGCCTGGAAGACATCTACCTGCCCTACAAGCCGAAGCGGCGCACCAAGGCGCAGATCGCCCGGGAAGCGGGCCTCGAGCCGCTGGCCGATCAGCTGCTCGGCGCGCCGGAGCACGATCCGCAGGAGGCAGCCGCGGCCTACGTCGATCCCGCCCGCGGCGTGGCCGACGCGGCGGCGGCCCTTGACGGGGCACGCGCGATCCTGGTTGAGCGCTTCGCCGAGGACGCGGACCTGATCGGCGAACTGCGGGAGCAGATGTGGTCGGCTGGCCGGCTCGTCTCGCGCGTGCGCGAGGGCAAGGAGGAGGCCGGGGCCAAGTTCGCCGACTACTTCGACTTCGCCGAGCCGTTCACGAAGCTGCCCTCGCACCGGATCCTGGCGATGTTCCGCGGCGAGAAGGAAGAGATCCTCGATCTGACCATGGACGCGGGCGACGCACCGGACGCCGGGTCGCCGTCACCGTACGAAACCCGCATCGCCCTCCGGTTCGGCATCGCGGACGTCCTCCGGCCAGCGGGCCCGGCGGAGGGCCCGGGACATCGGTGGCTCGCCGAGACCGTCCGGTGGGCGTGGCGGACGCGCATCCTGGTGCACCTGGGCGTCGACCTGCGGATGCGGCTCTGGCAGCAGGCCGAGGACGAGGCCGTGCGCGTGTTCGCGGCGAACCTGCGTGACCTGCTGCTCGCCGCGCCGGCCGGGGCGCGCCCGACCATGGGCCTGGACCCCGGCTTCCGTACCGGCGTGAAGGTCGCGGTAGTGGACGCGACCGGCAAGGCGGTCGCGACAGAGACGATCTACCCGCACGAGCCGAAGCGGCGCTGGGATGAGTCCATCGCGATCCTCGCCCGGCTCGCGGCGGCGCACGGCGTCGAGCTGATCGCGATCGGCAACGGCACCGCCTCACGGGAGACGGACCGGCTCGCCGCGGACCTGATTGCGGCGCATCCCGAGCTGAAGCTCACCAAGGTCGTGGTCTCCGAGGCCGGAGCGTCGGTCTACTCGGCGTCCGCCTATGCCTCCCGCGAGCTTCCTGGCATGGACGTGTCGCTGCGCGGCGCGGTGTCGATCGCGCGCCGCCTCCAGGATCCGCTGGCCGAGCTAGTCAAGATCGATCCAAAATCCATCGGCGTCGGCCAGTACCAGCACGATGTCTCCGAGATCAAGCTGTCACGCTCGCTGGACGCCGTGGTCGAGGATTGCGTCAATGGCGTCGGGGTCGACGTGAACACGGCCTCGGCACCGCTGCTGGCCCGCGTCTCCGGTGTCACCGCCGGGCTGGCCGACGGGATTGTCGCTCACCGCGACGCCGCCGGCCCGTTCCGCACCCGGCAGGCGCTCATGGAGGTCCCGCGGCTGGGCCCGAAGGCGTTCGAGCAGTGCGCCGGGTTCCTGCGCATCTCCGGCGGTGATGACCCGCTCGACGCGTCCAGCGTGCACCCCGAGGCCTACCCGGTGGTGCGGCGCATCCTCGCGGCCGCCGGGACGTCGATGCCCGGACTGATCGGCAACACCGCGGTGCTGCGCTCCCTGAAGCCGGAGCGGTTCGCCGACGACCGGTTCGGGCTGCCAACCGTCACCGACATCCTCAGGGAACTGGAGAAGCCCGGCCGGGACCCGCGGCCGGGCTTCAGGACTGCCACCTTCGCCGACGGCGTGGAGACGATGGAGGACCTGGCGCCCGGCATGCTGCTGGAGGGCGTCGTCACCAACGTGGCGGCCTTCGGGGCATTCGTCGACATCGGCGTCCACCAGGACGGCCTCGTGCACGTGTCCGCGATGTCGCGGAACTTCGTCGCGGACCCGCGGGAGGTGGCCAAGCCGGGCGACGTGGTGCGGGTCAAGGTGCTCGGGGTCGACATACCGCGCAAGCGGATCTCTCTCACCCTCCGCCTCGACGACGAGTCCGAGGGCGCTGACGGTGCCGCGACGAAGGCCCCACGGCCGGCGCGGGACCGCGCGGACACTGCGGCCCGTCCGGGCCGGGGTTCAGGCCGGAGAGCCCAGACGGGCCGAACGAGCGGTGGCGCGGCGTCCGGTAGCCGATCCGGTGAGCGGCACGGTGCGGACAACCGTGGCCGTCCGGATAACGGGGGAAGCGGCGCGATGGCCGACGCCCTCCGCCGGGCCGGCCTCCTCGGCGGCACGGATAGCGGGCACAGCGGCAAGAAGCCAGGCGGCCGGGATTCCGGTGGCGGGGGGCGCCGGGAGCGCTAGGCCTGACTCCGTCCGCCGGGACAATCACGATCGGGCAGAGCGTGTGGTGCGCGACCTTGGCGCTGACCGAGGTCAGCGGGGATTCCGCTTGCTGGCCGATACCAAGCCGCGGTCAGCGCGGGCCGCGCGGCACGCGCCAGACCAGCTCGGTTCCCGTGGCGCCGGCCGGGCCCAGCCGGAGTTCCCCGCCGAGCTTCTCGGCGCGCTGCGCCAGGTTCCGCAGCCCGCTGCGATGCACGCTGGGCGGGATGCCGACGCCGTTGTCGACGACCCGCAGGGTGAGGTTCCTGGCGGCATCCACGTCTGCGCTAACGTCCACCCGGGTGGCATGCGCATGCCGTGCCGCATTAGACAGGGCCTCACGGAGCGCGGTGAGCATGCACTCGGCCGCGTCCGCGGCTACCGGCCCGCTCAGTCCCTGGCCCAAGCGCAGGGACGGGCTGAATCCCAGCATCGGC
This sequence comes from Streptosporangiaceae bacterium, assembly GCA_035640715.1. Classification (GTDB taxonomy): domain Bacteria; phylum Actinomycetota; class Actinomycetes; order Streptosporangiales; family Streptosporangiaceae; genus DASQVO01. Next base: position 26,742 of record DASQVO010000185.1, on the reverse strand, counting down.
GTCATCTGATCGACAATGCTGACGATCTCGCCCTGCAGGTTCGGGGGCTGGTCCTCCGCGCGTGACTGCAGCGCGAAGATGGTGGCGCGGATGTCCTTGATCGTCTCGTCCATCGAGTCGACGGCGTTGCGGATCCGGTTGGTGACCTCGGGCTTGGTGATCATCGGGACCATGCCCTCCAGCGACATCCCCGTCGCATACAGCCGCTGGATAACCAGGTCATGCAGGTCCCTGGCGATCCTGTCCCGGTCCTCGAACAGGGAAAGGCGCTCCGCGTCCCGGCGGCGGGCCGCCAGTTCGAGCGCGACGCCGGCCTGCGCGGCGAAGGACGCCACCAGGTCGGCTATCGCCGGCGGGAACGGTAGCCCTCCTCGCCGGCGCCCCACGTGGAGCACGCCGCGCACATTGCCCGGCGGCCCGAGCGGGAAGGCCATGACATGGTCGACCTGACCGGCCAGGTCACGCTCCAGCCAGGCGATATCGTCGCTGTCTGTGAGGTCATCGAGGGTGAGCGGCTCTCCGCTGAGCATTACCCGCAAGGCAAGCGACCGGTCGGCCGGCACGACCAGGCCACGCGCCTCCGCGGCGCCGTCGCCCTCCGCGTACTCGATCGTGTGCCGCAGCCCTTCCTCGTCCGGCATGGAGAGCCAGACGAGGTCGGCGCCCGACAGCTCCCGTGCTTGCCTGGTCAGGCTGGCGAGCACCTGGCCTGGATCGGTTCCGGACAGCAGGCTGGTGGTTACTTCCGCGCTCGCCCGGAGCCAGCGCTGCTGCCGCTGCGCCTCGTCATAAAGCCGGGCATTCTCGATGGCCACACCCGCGGCGGCGCCGAGCGCGGTGAGCACCGCCTCGTCGTCCTCGGTGAATTCCCCGCCGTCCCGCTTCTCCGTCAGGTACAGGTTGCCGGCCACGGTGCCGCGGACCCGGACGGGCACGCCGAGGAAGCTGCTCATCGGCGGGTGCCCCCGGGGAAAACCGGACGACTCCGGATGCTGCGAGATGTCCGCGAGCCGCAGCGGCCGGGGATCATGGATCAGCAGGCCGAGCAGGCCGCGGCCCTCTGGCCAGTGATCGATCTTCCTGATCTCGGCCTCCTCCAGGCCGACCGGAATGAACTCCACCAGGCGCTGGCCCTCGCTGATCATCCCGAGCGCCCCGTACTTGGCGTCGACGAGGCCGACGGCCGCCTCGACAATCCGCCGGAGCGTGGTCTCAAGGTCGAGGCCCGAGCCGACGGTGACGACGGCCTGCAGCAGGCCGTGCATCCGGTCCCTGGTCGCGAGGACAGCCTGCATGCGGGATTGCAGCTCGGCGAGCAACTCGTCGAGCTGCAGATTCGGCAGCACTCCGGGAGTGCCGGATGCCGTTTCCATCGGCCGTCCTTCAGGGCGTGGCGCGGTATGGCCCGGCGTGCCAGACCAGTCCACGGTAACCCGCCGCGCATGGGCCGGGCCAGTACTCGCCGGTCCGGCGGCTTGGATGCGCCAGCCCGGGGCAGAGGGCCCTTGTGGCCAGTGATGCGGCGGGCACCCGGGCAGACGGCACTCCGTTGGTATGGATGAATTTCGCGGTCGCTGCGGAGGACGGGACCCGGTTAACGGTCCCGGGTCCTTACCGGTGATGCTATACGGGACGAGGTCTTCTGATGGCTCTGCGTGCATCCACCCGGCAGCCGCAGTGCGCGGAGAACTGGCGCAGAGAGAATTTTGGATGCAATACAGTGTTTCCGCAATCGGGAGGTGGCGAGGTTGAGAAGGCGCGCGGCAGGGCGCGCGCGGCGCGTGACCTTGCTGGGAAGAGTGCTACGGGGGCTATGGCCGGACCGTAATCCGCTGCGGCGTACCATCGACCGGCTCGAGTCCGCGGTGATAGCCGGGCTGATGGTGGCGTTCCTGGCGGGCGCCCCGTTGGCTGCGATAACTGTCGGCCAGTGGGCCTACAGCGGCGCTGTCCGTGCTGAACGGGTAGAGAATGCGGCCTGGCACCCGGTTACGGCCGTCGTCTTGCAGGGCGTTCCCAGGTCCCCCGCTAATCCGTACGGAGCCGCGGACGTCGCACAGGTACCGGCCAGCTGGACGGCGCCAGACGGGACACGTCACACCGGAAATATCACGGTCGCCACCGGGACCGCCAAAGGCGCTACGGCGACGATCTGGACAGACCGGTCGGGCGTGCAGACCGGACCACCGCTTGGGCCTGCGCAGGTCACCGACCGGGCTGCGCTCGCGGGCGCCCTGGCCGTCTTCGGCATCGCGTTCCTGCTGATGGCCACCGGGGCACTGATTCACCGGGCGCTGGACCGGCGGCGCCTGGCGGCGTGGGACGCCGAATGGGACGTGGCCGGGCCGCACTGGACCAACCACCGCTGACTCCGCTGGGGCCACGGCCACCCCGTTCAACATGGTGATGCTCAGGTCGCTCAGCAGTTCCCTGATCCGGTCAGCGTTCCGCATGCTCATCCGCGCGTCCTACCCGCGGATAAGGTCACCAGACACCAACCCGCGTAGTTTCCGGGCCGCCCGGCCACGGTCCCGGCGCCGCCCCCACAGCGCCGGGACCGCTCCGCGATGGCGCAGAAAGCCTGGCGGTTCGCGGAACTGCCGGAAGAGGCCGTGCTGCCGGGCCTACGCGGGCGTCCGGCTGACCGCGGCTGCTGGCGCAGCCGGCCCGCCGAACCTTCCCTGCAATCCGCTGAGCTGGATGATCCTTGCTACCGGCGCGGATACCGCGGCCAGCCGCAGCGTGCCACCAAGCCGTTCAGCCTGCTGCTGGACTGCGACCAGCGAGCGGACTCCGGCGCAATCCATGAACCGCACTCCTGACATGTCAAGCACAAGCCGTGGGCAGTGGCTGCGTATCGTCCGTTCCAGGATGTGCCGCAACTGCCCGGCCGTGAGGAGATCGATTTCTCCGCTGACGCCCACGATCGTCTCGCGGTCATGCGGCCGTACGCGCAACGCGAAGCCCATGATCACCCCTTGGTCGGCTGACTATTCGCACGTCAGAGATTCATATGATCACGGAAACCTCCGCCGCATCCCCGAATCTGGTAGTCCTGCCGGCCGCGGCCGCGCGCCGTCACTATTAGCGCACCCTATGTCCGCTAGAAAACCTTCTTCTGTACTTCCTTCCGCTGATCAAATAAAAAACTTGGCGCAGTCGGCTAATTGTGTCGCGAGGTGACAGTCAGGCTGATCATGGAATTGCTGCCGTAGCGAACTATTTTCCGTAAACCATGCGTACCGGCTGATATGGCGACAAACAGCTTGCGCCGGGTGGGTGACCGAGGTCACCCGCGGTGTCCTTTGGCTGAGCTGTGATGCATGTGGCGCATGTGCAGCATGTGTGTGACCAGTGGGAATGTTCTTCATTTCTGTGGTCGGTGAGCACGAAGAAACCTGGAAGCACGGGGTTGCAGCAGCGTTTGATCAGCGAAGGCACGGCGTGTTTAGATGTATTCCCTGCTTATCGCCGTAGGCTCTAGGTATCGGGTAACGATCTGGAAAACTCACGGCGTTCTGGCGGCCGGACGCTCCTCAGCGGGACAGTGGCGGGGGTGATGCAATGCGAGGGCGAGATCAGGAGTGGGCGGTCGTAGCGGAGTATCTGCAGCGTGCTGAGAACGGCAAGGGCGGCGTCCTCCTTATTGAGGGAGAGCCGGGCATCGGCAAGTCCATGCTGCTCTCCGAAGCCGCATCTGCTGCGGCGGCACGAGGATTCTCGGTATCAGCCGCATCAGCGGACGAACTGGTACAGCGAATACCGCTGGCACCGCTGCTCGCGGCCATCGGCGAATCGCCGGTATTGCTGCCGCCCGAAGATATCCATCTCAGCGTGGCGGACAGGGGACCGTGGCCCACTGAGCGGGTGCAGGCGCACCTCCAGGAACTGGCCGAGTCGGGGCCCACTCTGGTAAGCCTCGACGATCTCCAGTGGGCGGACCCGGTGACCCTGCTCGCGCTCCGGACGCTGCCGGAGCGCCTCAGGTCCTATCCGCTGGTCTGGGCCCTGGCCAGGTGCACAGACCGCGAAGGCGAGGTGCAGCGTCTGTTCGAGCTGCTCGAGGGTGACGGCGCCACCCGCGTCAGGCTGCTGCCGCTAGACGACGCGGCGGTTGCCGGACTTGTCGCGGACACGCTGGGCTCCGTGCCCGACCCGGGCCTGCGCGCACTGGCCGCGGGTGCCATGGGCAACCCGTTCATGCTCATCGAGCTCTTGCACGGGCTCAGGGACGAGGCCGCCCTGCACATATCGGGCGGCTATGCCACGCTTGTCTCCTCCCATGTGCCCAAGCGGATCCAGCTTCTCGTCCGGCACAAGATAGCGCTCCTGTCCCCGCGCACCCGGCAGTTGCTCGAGGCCGCCGCGGTGCTCGGCACATCGTTTTCCATCGAAGACGTGGCTGAGATGCTCGGTGAGACGCCGGCGGCACTGTTGCCGGCCGTGGACGAGGCTTTCGGGGCCGGGATGCTGACGGCGGCGCGGGATGCGCTCGCCTTCCGGCACGAACTGGTGTGGCGCGCCGTGGCTGACGGCATGCCGCACGCACTCACCCGGGCACTGCACCGGCAGTTCGGTGAGATCCTGCTCGACCGCGGTGGCTCGGCGATCGTAGCCGCCGCGTACCTGCTGAAAGGCGTCCGGCACGGGGACCGGAAGGCGCTGCTCGGCCTCGACCGGGCAGCCAAGGAGACCCTGCCCCATTCACCGCAAACCGCCGCCGATCTCGCTATGCGGGCGCTGGAGCTGACCGACCCGCTGGATCCGGCGCGTGCCGACCGGTCCCTGACCGCCGTCAGGGCGCTCACCGCCGCGCGGCGGCTTGACGAGGCTTCCGAGCTGATCGGCATGGTCCTTTCGCGGCCGCTGTCCAGCCAGGCACGTGCCGAGCTCCGCTGTGCCCTCTCCACGGTCCTGCGGCTGACCGGCCAGGCCGAACAGGCGGTGGCTGAGGCTCAGGGCGTGCTGGCGCAGCGGAGCCTGCCCGGCTGGCTGCGCGACGAAGCCAAGATCGCGCTGCTGCGCGCGCTCGCCGAGGTGGACGACAAGCGCGAGGCAGAACGCCAGGTGCTGGCGATCCTGACCGGCGCGGAAGGCAGCGGGATCGGTGTCGTCATCGGAGCGCTCTCCGTCCGCGCGGCCATCAAATGGGATGCGGGCCAGATCGCGGAAAGCCTCGAGCTGTCCCGTGAGGCGATCGCCAAGGCCGAGAGCGAGCCGCTGGATTCGCATGGCTTCTCCCCGCGCATGGACCTGGCCGCCCGGCTGGTGGACATCCGCAGCTTCGACGAGGCGCGCGCTCTCATTGGCGAGGTCGAGGAGCCTGGCGACCTCGAGACCGAGACGAAGCCTGGGCTGCTGCGGGCCCGCATGGATCTCGCGGCAGGCCTGCTCGACGATGCGGTCTCGGAAGCCGAGGCCGCACTGGGGGCGGCGGACGCACGCGAGCGCTGCCCGTCCGCGTGGCTGGCCGGGTCGCTGCTGGCAATCGTCGCGCTCCGGCGCGGTGACCTGCTCGCGGCCGAACGGTACCTGGGCGGTGCCCGGGCCGACGGCTCCCTGCGGCCCCGGGCGGTCAGGCCGAGGTCCGGGCGCGGGCGCGAGGACGTCCGCCATTGCGTGGTAGCCGCCCAGGTTGCGGAGGCCCGGCAGGACCCGAAGGCCGCAGTGGACCTGCTCGGGGACGTCTATGACAAGATCGACGAACGCAGGTGGCTGCTGATCGGCGAGCCGACGACGGCGCCGTGGCTGGTCCGCGTCGCGCTCGCCGCGGGGGAGAGGGCCCAGGCAGCGCAGGTCGCTGCCGTCTGCGACGACATTGCCCGGGCCAACCCGGAATTCCGGGTCGTCACGGCCGCAGCCGCCCACGCACGCGGAATTCTCGATGGCGACACGTCGGCCCTGGCGCACGCCGCAGAGCGGCACACGGACCTGTGGGCGCGCGCTTCGGCACATGAGGATCTCGGGATCCTGGTCGGCGACTCTGGCGACCGCCGGGCCGCGATCGCGCGCCTGGACCAGGCCCTCGAGGACTACGAGCGAACCGGGGCGACCAGGGATGTTGCCCGGGTCCGGCGCCGGCTCCGCAGGCTCGGCGTGCGGCGGCGGCACTGGACGACGGCGGAGCGGCCGGCGCAGGGCTGGGCGAGCCTGACCGACACGGAGAGCTTCATCGCGGGGCTGGTCTCACGAGGGCTCACGAACAGGCAGATCGCCGGGCAGATGTTCGTGAGCCCGCACACTGTTGCGTTCCACCTGCGGCAGATTTTCCGCAAGCTTTCCATCGGCTCGCGAGTGGAACTGGCCCGTCTCGCGATCGAGCAGGACCGGGGACAGGCCAACGGTCCGCGGAATCAGCCCGGCACATCGCAACGTGCGGCATTTAACCGTGGCTTACGTCCTCGCGCCGCCACTCCCGCGGCCGCATCGTCGCGGCTACGCTGCAAGGGTGACCGACCTCACCGACTTTGCCCGGCTCGTGCCACGTGACCACGGCCTGTGCGTGGTGTCCACGCTGCGTCCGGACGGCACCATCCAGGCGTCGGTGGTGAACGCGGGAGTGCTCAGCCATCCGGTCACCGGGCACCCGGTGGTCGGCTTCGTGGCGCGCGGGGGGACCCGCAAGCTCGCCAATCTCCGGGCCCGCCGCCAGGCGAACGTGGTAATCCGGGCCGGCTGGGAGTGGGCGGCGGCCGAGGGCCCGGCCGAGCTGGCAGGCCCTGACGACCCGATGCCGGGAATCGGCGCCGAACGGCTGCGGCTGCTGCTGCGGGAGATCTTCACCGCAGCCGGCGGTACCCATGACGACTGGGATACCTATGACAGCGTGATGGCGGCGCAGCGGCGAGCTGCCGTCCTGCTGAGCCCGCAGCGCGTCTACGCCAATCCCGCGTGAGGTCGCGCTCCCCGATAGCATCGGTCAAGGGCAGATGTCCGTCCAGCCGTTTCCTCGTGACAGGGAGTTCATCGTGTCGACCCAGCAGCTTCGTATCACTCTCGCCGGACGCGAGCATGTGGTCGAGGCTGGCACGACGGCCGGCCAGGCGCTGTCCGGGGCGGACGGCGACGGCGGGAAGGTGATCGCCGCCCGGGTCAACGGCGCGCTGCGCGACCTCGCGTACCAGGTCGCGGACGGAGACGTGATCGAGCCCGTCCGGACCGGCGACGCGGACGGGCGGGCGATCGTGCGGCATTCCACCGCGCACGTCATGGCGCAGGCCGTCCAGGAACTGTTCCCCGGGGCCAAGCTGGGGATCGGGCCGCCGGTCGAGAATGGGTTCTACTACGACTTCGACGTGGCCGACCCCTTCGGCCCCGATGACATGAAGGCGATCGAGCAGCGCATGCGCCAGATCGTCAAGCAGGGCCAGCGTTTCTCGCGCCGGGTCGTCAGCGACGTCGAGGCCCGTGCCGAGCTGGCCGCCGAGCCGTACAAGCTCGAGCTGATCGGTCTCAAGGGCGGCGGCAGCCAGGACGCGGAGGAGTCGGTGGAGGTGGGCGGCGCCGAGCTGACCATCTATGACAACCTCAGCCCGGACACCGGCGAGGTGGTCTGGAAGGACCTGTGCCGCGGCCCGCACGTTCCCACCACCCGGGACATCCCGGCGTTCAAGCTGATGCGCAGCGGCGGCGCGTACTGGCGCGGCAGCGAGAAGAATCCGCAGCTCCAGCGGATCTACGGGACCGCGTGGGAGTCGCGGGAGAAGCAAGACGAGTACCTGACCATGCTCGCCGAGGCCGAGCGGCGCGACCACCGGCGGCTCGGCGCGGAGCTGGACCTGTTCTCCTTTCCCACCGAGATCGGCAGCGGGCTGCCGGTGTTCCACCCCAAGGGCGGGATCATCCGCCGGGTGATGGAGGACTACTCGCGCCGCCGGCACGAGGAGGCGGGGTATGAGTTCGTCAACACCCCGCACATCACCAAGGGCGAACTGTTCGAGATCTCCGGCCACCTGGGCTTTTACAAGGACAGCATGTTCCCGCCGATGGAGCTGGACGGCGCGGACTACTACCCCAAGCCGATGAACTGCCCGATGCACGTCCTGATCTACTCCTCGCGCGGGCGGTCCTACCGGGAGCTGCCGCTGCGGCTGTTCGAGTTCGGCACCGTATACCGGTACGAGAAGTCCGGTGTCGTCCACGGCCTGACCCGGGCCCGCGGCTTCACCCAGGACGATTCGCACATTTTCTGCACCCCCGATCAGCTGGCCGGCGAGCTGGCCTCGCTGCTGGACTTCGTGATCGGCCTGCTGCGCGACTTCGGGCTGACCGAGTTCGAGGCCGAGCTGTCCACCCGGCCGGAGAAGTACGTGGGCGCTCCGGAGGAGTGGGAGCAGGCGGAGGCCGCGCTCCGGCACGCGCTGGACGCGTCCGGGCTCCCGTACATGGTCGCCGAGGGGGAGGGCGCCTTCTATGCGCCCAAGATTGACGTGCACGTCAAGGACGCGATCGGCCGCCGCTGGCAGCTGTCCACCCTGCAGGTCGACTTCCAGGAGCCGGGCCGGTTCGGCATCGAGTACCAGGCCGCGGACGGATCGCGGCAGCGCCCGTACATGATTCACCGGGCATTGTTCGGGTCGATCGAGCGGTTCTTCGGCATTCTCGTCGAGCACTACGCGGGTGCCTTCCCGCCCTGGCTCGCACCCGTCCAGGCCGTGGGCATCCCCATCGCGGACACTCACGTGCCCTACCTGGAGAAGATCGCGGCACGGCTCCGGGAGCAGGGCGTCCGGGTCGAGGTGGACGCGGGCGACGACCGGATGCAGAAGAAGATCAGGACCGCGCAGCGGCAGAAGGTGCCGTTCATGCTGATCGCGGGTGATGACGACGTGGCCAAGGGGGCGGTGTCGTTCCGCTACCGGGACGGGTCGCAGAAGAACGGCGTCCCGGTCGAAGAAGCCGTGGCGGAGATCGTCACCGCGATCCGCGATCGCGTCCAGGTGTGATGCCGGTGGGCAGCGATTCCGGCGAGGTGACGTGGCCCCAGCAAGGGGCGGGGATCCCGGACGCGTTCGAGCGGCTGTGGATGCCGCACCGGATGGCGTACATCAAGGGCGAGGGCAAGCCGTCCGGGCCGGGGGAGGACGAAGGGTGCCCGTTCTGCCGCATCCCCACGCTCAGCGATGAGGAAGGCCTGATCGTCGCACGGGGCGAGCTGGTGTACACGGCGCTGAACCTCTACCCGTACAACGGCGGCCACATTCTGGTCCTCCCTTACCGGCACGTGGCCGACTACACCGATCTGGGCACGGGGGAGACCGCGGAACTGGCCGAGCACACCAAGGGCTCGATCCGGGCCCTGCGCACGGCCTCGAATGCACAGGGCTTCAACGTCGGGATGAACCTCGGCGGCGTCGCGGGCGCCGGCATCGCCGGCCACCTGCACCAGCACGTGGTGCCGAGGTGGGGCGGCGACACCAACTTCATGCCCGTGGTGGGCCAGACGAGGGTCCTGCCGCAGCTGCTGAGGGATACCCGCAAGCTCCTCGCCGAGGCCTGGCCCGCCGGCTGATATCGGGCATGGGGCCCCTGATCAGTGCCCCGGGTGCAGCGATTGCTGGCACACGAACCTGACCTGGTCGCTGAAGTCGGCGGGACGCAGCGCCGTGTAGTCATGCGTCAGGCGTCACCGGCCGGGCCGCCGCAGGGTCACCCGATCCAGGGGGGAGTCCCCCGCGGGGCCGCTTCTCCAGGTACATGCACGACCGCGTCACCGCGGCCACAGACGACAAGCTGAGCGTCGGTCCGCGCAGACACCTGGCGCTCGGCGCCCGCCACGCATCCTCGGTCGCTGGGCGCTTCCGGCGGCAGCACGCTTGAAGGGACGCCGGAGAAGGGCTCTATACCTTCCTGAACTCGACCGGAATACCGCGCCGGCGGTCAGTGGCTGCCTTCGCCAGGGCAGGGATGTGGGACTCGTCGCTGGACAGGACTCGTGCTTGTTCGGGGGAGCTAGCGGCTGTGGCGACGACAATCGCGTCAACGACCGAGCGATGTCCCGACAGCCCCGTATCATCCAGCAATGCTCCAGCCTCAGCGGCTATCTGTTCGCTGACGGGCACCTTGACCAGTTGTGATCGCCACCAGGTCAGCCGCCTTCCGGCCTCCCCGGTGCGACGTTCCTCGGCAATGGTGAGCACGCTGATGCCAGCCACATACCCGGCTTGCTCGTATGCCTTGAGCAGCGCGAGAAGCTGCCGCTGCCCAGGGTGGTGCGGGTCTTCGGCTAGCAGTGACATCCCCTGCGCGTCGAGGACGACGACGGGGCCGGTAAAGAAGGTGACGGTGCTGGGATCCGGGACGCCGCGCAACCGGCGATTGCGCGGCTTGCTCATAGCCCCCCTGCTTGAGAGACGGCGGCGTCCATCTCAGCCTGGGTGATGTCACCCGCCTCCGCCTCGTAGGCTTCAATAGCCCGACGCAGCCTGGTGCGGGCAACCCAGTGCGCCAGGGCCTCGGCTGTCGCGGCGGAAAACCCGCGCGGACCCGCCAGCTCCTCCACCTCCGCGATGAGCCCGCCGGCAAGGGTGACGGATCGCTTCCGGGTCAGGTGGTTCCCGGGAACATCGTGGATCGCCATGGCCAAATTGTAACACCATTGGTGGCATAATAGCCGGGTCGGACGATGATTCCCGGTACTGCGGGTCAACGCGGGCGATGTCACGGGGATCGCTGGTGGCGATTCACCGCGCGCCCAGGACAGTTGGGAGCAGTACGCGGCTGGTTGGTCATTGCTGGCCATTCTGGACAGGTTGCCGGGTGGTTACTGACCAAGAGAATCCCTGCCGCATGGCGCTGACCTGGCACAATAGATTCTCCCGCGAACGCGACCATCCCCGATAAGTATGGCTGTAAAGGATGGTGCCGGCAGCATTTGCCGCCCCCTTGACTCCCCCCAAGGGGAGACCCAAGCGTGACAGCCATGTCCACCACCACAGAACCGCTCGCCGTCAAGGACCCGATTTGTCAACGGCGCGCGAATTTTGACCCGACGGCTGGCTCAGTTGGTCGTGGCCTGGGCGGCTCGAAGGGCCGCCGGGCCCACGTCGGGAACGGCGAGCCTTGGGTTGTGACCCGCAGCGACGACCCTCATGACGAATCCCGCTGCCTCCTCCAGCTGCCGGGAGCTGTTGAGCCCTCCGACCACAGCGGTCTGCCCGCCAAGGTCCCGGATCAGCGCCGCAGCGCGATCGAGTGCACTCGGCTCGTCGCCGCAGATGGCCACGACCGGGGCTGCGGCCTGCGGTCCCACGTACGGCCACGAGGCGCCTGCGAACAGGTGGAGTGCCTTCACCACGTGCGCCCCCGCGACGGCGCGGGCCACGAGTTCTGCTGCTGAGCCGGTTGCTGGCTTGAGTTCCCCGGTCTCGTAGTCCACCGGATTTGTGCAGTCAAGCACGGTCTTGCCAGCCAGCGACCCCTGGGGGCCGCCGACGAGAGACAGCGCCGTCTCCAAGCCCTCCCAGGAGACCGCAACTACGACCACGTCGGCCTGAGTCGCGAAGTCGGCAGGGTCGACAGTCTTCGCAGCGTGGCCGATTTGGTCAGCGGCCTCACTGGCGTGCAGCACGTTCCGCCCCGTCACCGACAACGAGTGGCCAGCCGTGGCCCAAGCTCGACCGAGTGTTACGGCCAGGTTGCCGGTGCCCAAGATTCCTACATTCACAGCGATCTCCTTCGCTCGGAAGCGGTGCCTTCGGGAACGCTACGAACGCGGCTCCTACCGTTTGGTAGGTGACCGATGTGACACTAGATTCCGTGATCGAGGAGACCTGCCAGACGTTCATTTCCGACTGCCATGTGCGCGCGGCAGCCGAACTCATCAACCACGCCTGGGATCCCGTCGTGCTTTCCGCCCTGCGTCTGGGGCCAACGCGACGCAACGAACTCCTCGTGCGCATCGCGGGAGTCAGCGACAAGGTACTGAATCAGGCGCTCCAACGTCTGCAGTCGCGCGGGCTCGTCACCAAAGTTCGCAGCGTCGAGCAAGCGTCTGCCCATACAGGCGCGGTCTACCAACTCTCGCCGCTCGGTGAGTCCTTCGCGAACGGACCCTTGGCTCAGCTTGCACAATGGGCCGCCGACAACCAAGCCGAACTCGTGGGTCCGTCAACAACTTCATGACCCGCAACACCTAGCTTCCACTTATCCGTGGCTGGCGAGGAGACAGGACGGCATGAAAACCGTGTCCGCGACCATTGAGATCGCCGCCCCGCCCATGGCGGTGTGGACGGTCCTCACCGACCTGAGCCGTTATCCGGAGTGGAACCCGCTTTTCCGCGAGGCGTCAGGTGAGGTGGCCGTCGGGAAGCGGATCATGCTGAAGAGCGTCCGCCCAGCCAACGGGCGCATAATGACGGTCAAGCCCAAGGTCACCGTGGTCGAGCCCGGCGCCGAGCTGCGCTGGGTGGCGAGCGTGCCGGGCATCATGAGCGGCGAGCACAGCTTCACGCTGCGCCCGGCGGGTGACGGGACCCATCTTGTGCAGAGCGAAAGCTTCCGCGGCCTCCTCGTGCCTTTCTCCGCCAAGACCTTCGCCAGCGCCGAGGCCAGCTTCCGGGCCCTCAACGAAGCCCTCAACTACGTGCCGAGGCAAGCTAACCGCTTCGCGCCCGGTCGGCCGTACCCGGTAGTGTGGCCTGATCAACTCACCAGCGCCCCGGAGCTTGATCAACGCACGTTACCGGCAGGGCAACCGCCGTAGGCGCTACGGCACCAGCCGGGCGACGATGCCGTGCCCAGACGGTGGCACCAAAGATGGCCGGGGTAAACGCGACGGCGCGTGCGGGGCGACCGGCCCGCAACTCCGGGCTGGATGCTGTCATGGGGAACCTTGGAAATGGTTCGTGGCGGTGGCCTGCTGGTCGCGGACGGGTAGCAGCAGGCGGAGGACGTCGTCGGTGAACCAGTCGCGGAAGCGGGCGGCGCTCCAGCGCCGGTTACCGGTGAGACGGCAGAACAGGGCCGGGTCCATCAGTGCCCAGATGGTGTCGATCGCGGCGGCACGGTCGGTGCCATCGCGCAGTGGTGATCGCCGGAGCAGGCCGTCCACCAGCCAGGTGGCCATGATCTGGCGCTGCATCATGAGCTGAGCGGCGACGGCGGCGATGTCCTCATCGATCCGGGCGGCCTCCAGGGCCGCCAGCGTCAGCCCCGCGGCGCGCTGCGCGGACTGTGTGAGCACCTCGGCGAACACCGCGACGAACTCCGCTGGCCCGGCCATGGACTCCGCCCGCCCGGCCCACTCGCGCGCCAGCATCGGCACCGGCTCGTCATCGCCTGCGATCGCGGCATCGATCACCGCCTTCAGCAGCCGGGCCTTAGTCCCGAAGGCCAGCTCGACGGTGGGCAGCGCAACTCCCGCGTCGGCCGCCACCGTGCGCATCGTGGTCGCTGCGTACCCGCAGGCCAGGAACCGCCCGGCCGCAGCCGCGGTGATGCGGGCACGGGTGCGGCGGGCCTGCTGCTCGCGGCGCGGCGAGCGGTAACGGCGAGTCGGCCTGCCGTCCGCGGCCGCCTCCGAAGCACCCATAATCAGCTATGGTAGTGCCATAGCTAAATGAGGAGGCGACTGGCGATGACCGCTCACGGCACCCCTGCCGACCCAGGCGTCGAAGGCACCGTGGCCCGGCCCGGTGGCGTGTCCTACCTGCGCGTACCCGCACGGGATATCGCGCAGTCCGCCGAGTTCTACCGTGCCGTGTTCGGCTGGCGGCTGCGCGGCACCCGGCAAGCGTCCAGCTTCAGCGATGGCACCGGCCATGTCATCGGGCACTGGCGCACCGATCTGCCCGCCGCAGGGGAGGCCGGCGTACTGCCCTACATCTATGTCACCGACTTCGACGAGACGCTGCGCACGGCAGCCGAACGCGGCGCCGAACTCGTCACCCCGCCCTACCCGGAAGGAAGCCTGCGGGTAGCAACCATCCGCGATCCCGCCGGTAACGTCATCGGCATCTGGCAGGACGGGTCGCGCTGACCGCCGGCTGCCCGGCTCGGCACTGCCCATAGACGCGCAGAATCGCGGTCAAGCCTGTACCAGCGGTGCAGCCATGGACAGGCCCGGCATAGCCGACGTCGTTCCCGCCGTTGCCGTGGCGGCACTCAGTGACTGCCCCGAGAAACCGATCAGGGACATCGCAAATGTTGGCTCTCGTGTTCAGAATCCCGGACCCAAAGCTCTAGCTGGTCCGCTGATGTGTTGCGGCAGTGGGGGCGACCGGTGACCGCCCTGCCCGCAGGGCAGACGAATGTCACACCCCGGCAGTAACATCAAATATGTGTTCGATACACGGGCGTCAGATGCAGGTATATCGGCTCCAAGTACAGGTGTCGGCGCGTCAAGGGCAGTATCAGGTGAGGGCGCCGCGGCGCGCGGCCCGGTCTGCGGTCCCGATGCTGATCTTGATCCTGGTCCGGATCTGGCGGTGGTGCCGCTGGGGCGGCTAGAGGAGCAGATCTGTGAGCTGGCCGGGCACCTGGCGGCGGCGACGTGCCGGTTCCTGGTCCTCCTCGGGGACTTTGACATGCGGGAGGGGTGGGTGGCGTGGGACATGCCCAGCTGCGCGGCGTGGCTGTCGTGGAAGTGCCAGCTGTCGTCAGCGACCGCGCGGGAGCACGTCCGGGTCGCGCGGGCGATCCGGGGCCTGCCGGTGATCCGGGGCGAGTTTGCGGCGGGGCGGCTGTCGTATGCGAAGGTGCGGGCGCTGACCCGGATCGCCACCGCGGACAACGAAGCCGGCCTCGCCGAGATCGCTGCACCCATGACCGCCAATCAGTTGGAGCGGTTCGCCCGTGCGCACCGCACGGTCAGTGCGGTTGATGACGCGGCCGCTCGGGTCCGGCGGCGGCTGACGTACCGGATGGAGGGAGATGGGTCGCTTTCGGTGACCCTGCACCTGCCGCCGCTGCAGGGGGCGGTGCTGCTGCGGGCGCTGCGCGCCGCCAGCAACGACCTCGAGCACCCCTACGAGCGCGAGGGCATCGCGGCCGACGGCGTTTCCGTGAGAACGTCCCGCGCTCAAGCACCGACCTCGTCCAGCCTGGCTGATGCACTGGTTGCCGTGGCGGAATCGTTTTTGGCTGGGAAAGTGGCTACCGCCGCCAACCCGGACGTCTACCAGGTCATCGTGCATGCCGGAGCCGATGTCCTGGACGGCGGGACGGCAAACGTGAGAGATGGCGCGCGGCGGGCCGGGGCCGGGGCGGTGGGCGGCGTTTCCGCGGAAACGCCCGCCGGGGCTGGCCCGGCGGCGCCGGGACTATGTCATGTGGAGGATGGCCCGGCGGTCAGCGTCACCACCGCCCAGATGATCGCATGCGAGTCCACACTCAGCTGGATGTGGCACGACCGCGACGGCACCCTGCTCGATGTGGGGCGCCGGCGACGTCGGCCGACCGCCGCGCTGAGGCGTGCCGTCCGGGAGCGCGACACCTGCCGATGCCGGTTCCCGGGCTGTGAGTCCCGCCGGGTCGACCTTCACCACATCCAGTACTGGCGCAACGGCGGGCGGACCAGCCTGAAGAACCTGATCAGCCTCTGTAAGTACCATCACATGCTCGTCCACGACCGCGGCTACATCATCACCGCCTCGCCCGGAGGGGTGTTCACCTTCACCCGCCCGGATGGGAGAGCCATCCCCGCCAGTCCCGCGCTGCCCGGCACGGACGGCACGATCATCGGCTGCCACGACGCGGAGATCACCGCTGAGACGATCGTCCCGGCCTGGTACGGCGAACGCCTCGACCTGGACTACGCCATCGCCACCTTCTTCGCTAACGCCGCGAACCGCGAACACGCCGAAGCCGCCGCCTGACAGCCACGGCCTTCTCAGAAAGCACCTGGAACAAGGATCCGGTGATCCCGGTGAAAGTAGGAGAGGCGGCGCGCCGGGCCATCCCGCACGCACGCCTCGAGGTGATGAAGACCGGGCAGCGCGTGCCCTTCTCATTCGATCCCGGCGGCGTCCTCACTCTCGTGCAGCCATTCATCAACGCGGCCAGGCGACCCGTCTCCGGAACGATGGCCTGACCGCTGGCGCCGGGCCGGTTCAGCGGCAGCGGGCCGTCGTCAGCCCTCGTCTTCCGGCCACAGCTGGACGCTGTGCCGCGCCGCGTCGAGAATCAGTTGCGCGTCGAGACCGGTCCACGTCTCGGCGATCCCGACCATGGGCCACTCGCAGACGAACTCCAGCGGCCCGCTCGGTGGCAGCGGCCACGCCCACCATCGGAAGAAGTGCGAGCGCGGGCTGCCGCCGCCCAGGTACGGCCGCAGCACCGGCCCCGTCGGCTCGGGGGCCTGCGCCGGCGGGGGCCCGCCCGGGGCGCCAAAGACCTTGCGGCCATCAGAGAGCTGGAGCCCGAAGTGGAAGGAGCGCATGCGTTCCCTGGGGCGGCCGTGATTTTCCGGCCGGAACCGGGCGGTCATGAAGATCTCGAATCCGGTGGAGAAGGCCGAAATCCCGGTGATCGCAACGGCGACGTCGTCGGTCCGGCCGAGCTGAAGGGTGTCGATCGGCACGATGCCGGGAAGTTCCGCCTCCGGCGGCTCCCATAGATGATGCCGCCGGGGCGGCTCCGGCTCTGCGGCCGGCATATCGTCAAAGAATCCCATGCCGTCAGCCTTGATCGGCATGCCCGCCGGAGCAACCGAATTATCCGGGACATCGTGGTAGGGCAGCGGCCAGCGCTGGTGGAAGCGACCGCCCGCGGCGAACGTCGGCAGCGCTGGGGCCGGCCCGAGGCCGAAGCAGCATGATCAGGCCGGCATACGTTCGCCAGCAGCGCGCTAGTCGGGGCGGGACTGGTCGGCGATCTTTGCGGCGAGGTGGGCGGGCAGCGGCTCGTGGCGCAGGTAGGAGCGGGTGAACGAGCCGGTCCCATGCGAGATCGACCGCAGGTCGATCGGGTACCTGGTGATCTCCAGCTCGGGGATCTCGGCCTTGACCAGCGTCCGGCCGACGGGCACCGGCTCGGTACCGAGGACCCTGCCCCGGCGTGAGGACAGGTCCGACATGACTGCTCCGACATAGTCATCCGGGATGAGCACCGATACCTCATCGA
Organism: Streptosporangiaceae bacterium; assembly: GCA_035640715.1. GTDB lineage: Bacteria > Actinomycetota > Actinomycetes > Streptosporangiales > Streptosporangiaceae > DASQVO01. The sequence continues at coordinate 9,681 of DASQVO010000185.1, read as the reverse complement.
CCGGCTCGAGCAGCATCGACTGCGTCTTCTCGACCGCGTCCTTGAGCGCCAGCCGGCCCGCCTTCTGGAAGGCCATGTCGGAGGAGTCCACCGAGTGTGCCTTCCCGTCGAACAGCGTGACCCGCAGCCCCACCATGGGGTAGCCCGCGACCACGCCCTGCTCCATCTGGGCCCGGACCCCCTTCTCCACGGAAGGGATGAACTGGCGCGGCACGACCCCGCCGACGATCTTGTCCACGAATTCGAAGCCCTCGTTACCCGGCAGCGGCTCCACCTGAATTTTGCAGATGGCATACTCGCCGTGCCCGCCGGTCTGCTTCACGTTCCGGCCCAGGCCTTCCGCCTTGCCCGCGATGGTCTCCCGGAGCGGGACGCGCAGCGCGGTGGTTTCCACCGCGACGCCGTAGCGCCCGGACAGCCGGTCGAGCAGCACGTCGGCATGCGCCTCGCCCATGCACCACAGCACGAGCTGGTGGGTCTCCGCGTTCATCTCCAGTCGAAGCGTGGGATCCTCGGCCACCAGCCTGGCGAGCGCCTGCGACATCTTGTCCTCATCGACCTTCGACTTGGCCGAGATGGCGATCGGCAGCAGCGGTTCCGGCATCAACCACGGTTCCATCAGCAGCGGCCGGTCTTTCCCGGACAGCGTGTCACCGGTCTCGGCCGTGGCCAGCTTCGCGACGGCGCAGATGTCCCCGGCCACCGCCTCCATCACGGGCCGCTGCTGCTTGCCGAGCGGGCACGTCAGTGCGCCGATCCGTTCGTCGGTGTCGTGATCCGCGTGTCCCTGCTCGACGCGGCCGTGGCCGGACACGTGCACGGCGGCGTCGGGCCGGAGGGTCCCAGAGAACACCCGCACCAGGCTTACCCTTCCGACGTAGGGGTCGGAAGTGGTCTTGACGACCTCGGCGAGCAGCGGGCCCTTGGGATCACAGGCCAGATCGGTGACGGGCGCGCCGTCGAGCGTGGTGACCGTCGGGAGCGGGTGCTCCTCGGGCGACGGGAACGCCTGGGTCATCACCTCGAGCAGTTCGGCCATGCCGATGCCGTGCGGTGCGGAGACGGCGAGCACAGGGTAGAAGCTGCCCCGCGCCACGGCCTTCTCCAGGTCCTCGATGAGTACCTTCGGGTCGATCTCCTCGCCGGACAGGTACCGGTCCATGAGGGTCTCATCCTCACTCTCCTGGATGATTCCCTCGATCAGCTCGCCGCGCAGGCTCTCCATCCGGTCGGCGTCCGCCGGATCCGGCGCGCGCTCGGTGCGGCCGGAACCGGAATAGTCATAAAGCTTCTGGGACAGCAGCCCGATCAGGCCCCGGACGGTGCCCTGGCCGTCGGTCACTGGCTGGTACAGCGGGGCCACGGCCTCGCCGAACGCCTCACGGCACGCGGAAAGCGCGGCCTCGAAGTCCGCCCGATGGTGGTCGATCTTGGTGATCACGACCGCACGTGGCATGCCCACACGTGCGCACTCCTCCCAGAGCATCTGGGTCAGGCCGTCGACGCCGTCGGTCGCGGAAACGGCGAACAAGGCCGAGTCGGCGGCCCGCAGGCCGGCCCTGAGGTCACCGGTGAAGTCGGCGTAACCCGGGGTGTCAAGAAGGTTCACCTTGATACCGGCATAGGTGATGGGGGAGAGGCTGAGGTTGACCGAACGCTGCTGCTTGACCTCGATCTCGTCGAAGTCGCTCACTGTCGTCCCGTCCTCGACGCGGCCGGGGCGCGCAATGGTGCCGGTGGAGGCCAGCAGGGCCTCCACGAGGGTTGTCTTGCCGGCGCCGGAATGGCCGACCAGCACGACATTACGAACCTTGCCAGGCTGCCCGGCCAGTAGTACCCCGCCGGCGGCCCCTGCTGTGCCCGTTGTATCCGCCATGGCGTCGCCTCCTATGTCGTGCTACTGGTGCTGCGCTGCTACCCGTAAGACCAGCCTTAACCTGTCGGTGGCGTTACCACAAGCCCGCCGGGGAGAATCGTGCGGGTTACCGGAAAGTGTCGTCCCGTGAACATATTTGGCTGCCGCGGGACCTCCGCTGGGCTGGCGTAACGTGAACTTCTGAATAACGCGCCGCCGCCACGGACGCGTGCCGCGCACACCGTCGCGGGCAACAGTAGGATCTAACGGCCATGCTGAACGAGCTGCGACCCTTCTTCAACCGGCTGCTGACCCCGGCAGGTGAAGCGCTGGCCCGTACCCCGGTCACGCCCAATGCCGTGACCGTGACCGGCACAGTCGGCGTGGCGGCCAGCACGCTATGGCTGTACCCGGCTGGGCACCTGTTCATCGGCACGATCGTGGCCACCGGATTCGTGTTCCTGGACATGCTGGACGGGGTCCTGGCCCGGCTCAAGGGGACAAGCGGGGCGTGGGGCGCCTTCCTCGACTCCACGATGGACCGGGTGGCGGACGCGGCGGTCTTCTCCGGCCTCGCCGCGTGGTTCATCCTCGGCGGCCACAGCCGGCTCCTGGCGGCGGTGGCGATCTTCTGCCTCGTGTCCGGTGCTCTCGTGTCCTACGTCAAGGCCCGGGCCGAGGGCCTGGGGATCCGGGCCAACGTGGGGATCGCGGAGCGTCCCGAACGGATGCTGATCACGTTCGTCACGACGGGCCTGTCGGGCCTCGGCGTGCCGTACGTCCTCCCCGCGGGGCTGTGGATCCTGGCCGTCGCCAGCGTCGTCACGTTGGGCCAGCGAGTGCTGGCCGTCCGCCGGGGCATGGCCGCCGCGGCGGCTGCCCGCACCCCAGAACCGGGGCCGGCGGCCGGAGCGGGGCCAGCGGCCGGAGCGGGGCCAGCGGCCGGAGCGGGGCCGAAGGCGACGCGGGGGACGGGCGGCTGAGCTCCCGGACTGGCTGAAGGGATGCCGCTACCAGCGGGCGAGGTGCCGCAAACTATTTAATAGCGAACATGGCCGGTACGTGAGCCATTGGATGAGCCACCGAAAGAGGCGCCGCGTTGTCTGGAATGAGGGACCTGCTCGCCGGAGTGGGATACCGGCTTGGCTGGAAGGTGCTCTGCCGTCTTCCCGAGTCTTGGGTGCGCTGGGGATTCTCCATGGCGACCGAGATCGCCTGGCGGCGCCAGGGCCATGGCGTTCAGGTGCTCGAGGGCAACCTGATGCGGGTGCTCGGGCCGGACACGTCCGGCAAGGAACTGCGGGCCGCCTCGCGGGCCGCGATGCAGTCCTACGGGCGCTACTGGATGGAAGTGTTCCGGCTCCCGGCCATCAGCACCGAACGCATCCTGAAGGACATGCGGATCAACAGCGAGGCGGAGTTCGCCCTGGCTGATGCGGCGGCCGGGCGGGGAGCTATCTTTGCGCTGCCGCACATGGGCAACTGGGACATCGCCGGCGCGTTCGTCGTCGGGCGCGGGATCAAGTTCACCACCGTCGCCGAGCGCCTCAAGCCCGAGTCGGTGTTCGAGATGTTCAAGGGCTTCCGCGAGGGCCTGGGCATGGAAGTGGTGCCGCTGGACAAGGGGGCGACCGCATTCGGCGTGCTCGCCCAGCGGCTGCGGGCCGGGAACATGGTCTGCCTGCTCGTCGACCGTGACCTCACCGAGAACGGGGTTGAAGTCGACTTCTTCGGGGAGAAGGCGCGGATGGCCGCCGGGGCCGCCGCGCTGGCCGTGCAGACCGGGGCCCCGCTGCGGGCGGTGACCCTGTACTTCACCGACGGCGGCTGGGTCGCGGACGTCAGCGAGGAGATTCTGGTCCCGCCGGAAGGAGACCGCCGGGCCAAGGCGGCGGCCATGACGCAGCAGCTCGCAGGGGCCTTCGAAAAAGGCATCATCGAGCACCCGTACGACTGGCACATGCTGCAGCGGGTCTTCCTCGCAGACCTCGATGCCAGCCGGCTGCCAGCCCGCCCGGCGGCGGATGGCGGGGCGGCAGACAGTACGAGAGCGGGGACATGAAGGTCGGGATCGTCTGCCCCTACACATGGGCCGTGCCCGGCGGTGTGCAGCAGCACGTCAGGGACCTCGCCGAGGCGCTGATGGACCTCGGCCACTCCGTGTCCGTGATCTCGCCCGCCGACGATGACACGCCGCTGCCTGACTACGTGGTGCCGGCCGGCCGGGCGATGCCGGTGCCGTACAACGGCTCCGTCGCCCGGCTCTCGTTCGGCTTCCTGTCCGCGAGCCGCGTCCGCAGGTGGGTCAAGGAGGGCGGCTTCGACGTGCTGCATGTGCACGAGCCGACCGCGCCGAGCCTGTCGCTGCTCGCATGCTGGGTCGCCTCCGGACCGATCGTCGCCACCGTGCACACGGCGATGCCGCGGTCGCGGGTGCTGCACGCCGCCCACCCGATCCTCCAGTCCGCGCTGGAGAAGATCAACGGCAGGATCGCGGTGTCCGAGGCGGCCCGGACCACGCTCGTCGAGCATCTCGGCGGGGACGCGGTGCTCATCCCGAACGGCGTCGCCACCCGGCGGTACGCCGCGGCCGAGCCGCTGCCCGGGTGGCCCGGCACCGGCGGCGCGATCGGCTTCCTCGGCCGGATGGACGAGCCCCGCAAGGGGCTCGTCCTGCTGTTGCGGGCATTCGAGATGCTCGGAGCGGAGCGGGACGGGCTGCGCCTGCTGATAGCCGGGCCCGGGGACGCTGACGATGTGCTGGAACGCCTGCCAGCGCCGCTGCGTGACCGTGTCGTGCTGCTCGGCCAGGTCAGTGAGCAGGACAAGGTGCGCATGCTGCACTCGGTCGACGTGTTCTGCGCGCCGAACACGGGCGGGGAGAGCTTCGGCATCGTCCTCGCCGAGGCGATGGCGGCCGGCGCGCCGATCGTGGCAAGTGACCTGGATGCCTTCCGGCGCGTGCTGCGGGGCGGCCGCGCCGGGGAGCTGTTCAGCACCGGCGACGCCGCGGACCTGGCGCGGGCCGTGCGGCTCCTGCTTGACGATCCGGAGCGGCGCGCCGTACTCTCCGCGGCGGCGGCAAGCGCCGTCAGCGCCTACGACTGGGCGGTGGTAGCACGTGACGTGGTCAGCGTGTACGAGACCGTAGTGCTCGGCACCGCCAGCGTGGCCCTGGCACGTTAAGGGCGGCGGGAGCGGGACAAATAAGTTGGGGTGAATCCGAGTGGTCACCAACATCGTCATCATCGTCGCGGTCGTCATCCTCCTCGGCGTCTATGTGTCGTGGCGGGCCGGCCGCCTGGACCGGCTGCACACCCGGCTGGAGGCCGCGCGCGCGGCACTTGACGCCGCGCTGGTCCGGCGGAGCTCGGTCGCGCTCGAGCTCGCCTCCTCGGGCTACCTCGATCCGGCGACCAGCCTGCTGCTGGCCGGTGCGGCACATGACGCCAGGGGCGGCGAGCATCCGGGGAACGGGCAGCGCCCGCGGGAACTGGCGGAAAGCGACCTGACACGTGCACTGCGGGCAGCGTTCGCGCAGCCGGATTTCCGCGCCTCGCTGAGCGGGCGGGACGGCGCGGACGAGCTGCTCGCAGAGCTGGAGGCTGCCGCGCACCAGGTCTTCCTCGCCCGCAAGTTCTACAATGACGCGGTCGGCGTGACGCGCGAGGCCCGGCGGAAGCCGCTGGTCCAGGTGCTCCGCCTGGCCGGGGGCGCCGAGCTGCCCGACTTCTTCGAGATCGACGACTCGCTGGTCACCGAGGCGGGCGACGGCGGCGGTGCTGACATGCAGCGCCTCGCCGGATGAGGCTAGTACCCAATCGCTCCTACCATGAGAACAAAGAACTTTTGAATAAGGTGCAGCAATCGCTATTGATCAAGTGAGGTTCCGAGTGTCCACCGTCAACTCCGCAGGAAGCCAGGACAGTGCCACCGGCTCCCGTTCGGTATCCGCTCATGCTCCTGGCGCCCCGGGGGTGACCGACAGCGGGACCGCCACCGGCACCGCGCGGGTCAAGCGGGGAATGGCCGAGATGCTCAAAGGCGGCGTCATCATGGATGTCGTCACACCCGACCAGGCCAAGATCGCCGAGGACGCGGGCGCGGTCGCGGTGATGGCCCTCGAGCGGGTTCCCGCCGACATCCGGGCGCAGGGCGGCGTCGCGCGGATGAGCGACCCGGACATGATCGACGGGATCATCGAGGCGGTCTCGATCCCCGTCATGGCCAAGTGCCGGATCGGCCACTTCGCTGAGGCCCAGGTGCTGCAGGCGATCGGGGTCGATTACATCGACGAGTCCGAGGTCCTCACCCCGGCCGATGAGGCTCACCACGTCGACAAGTGGAAGTTCACCGTCCCCTTCGTCTGCGGTGCGACCAACCTGGGCGAGGCGCTGCGCAGGCTGGCCGAGGGGGCCGCGATGATCCGGTCGAAAGGCGAGGCCGGCACGGGCAACGTCGTCGAGGCGACCAGGCACATGCGGCAGATCCGCGCGGAGATCAGCCGCCTGGCGTCGCTGTCGCCGGACGAGCTCTACACGGCCGCGAAGGACCTGCGCGCTCCCTACGACCTCGTGGCGGAGGTGGCAGCGGCCGGCCGGCTTCCCGTCGTGCTGTTCACCGCCGGCGGCATCGCCACCCCGGCCGACGCGGCGATGATGATGCAGCTGGGCGCGGACGGCGTGTTTGTCGGCTCCGGGATCTTCAAGTCCGGCGACCCGGCCAAGCGCGCGGCGGCCATCGTCAAGGCAACGACGTTCCACGACGATCCCGACATGATCGCGAAGGTGTCCCGCGGGCTGGGCGAGCCGATGGTCGGCATCAACCTGGACGCGCTGCCTCCCGAGCAGCATTACGCGAACCGCGGCTGGTAGCAGCGCGGCAGCGGCCAGGTCTGCCCGGGCACCGCAGGCCCCGGCCGCACCGTCGCGGGAAGCCGCCTGCCGGGAAGAACGCGGCGTCAGGCGGTGTTGAACGCAGGTGATCCCCACCTGATCCTGGATCAGTCATGCCCGAAGGAGCCTGCCGTGCCTGACCCCCACGCTGCGCCCCTCGTCGGCGTCCTCGCGCTGCAGGGCGACGTCGCCGAGCACGTGCGCGCGCTTGAGCGCTCAGGCGCGCGTGCCGTCGCCGTGCGCCGGCCAGAGGAGCTCGGGACCATCGACGGCCTGGTCATTCCCGGCGGGGAGTCCACCACGCTGTGGCGGCTCGCCGTCTCCTTCGAGATGCTGGAGCCGATGCGCAAGGTCCTCTCCTCCGGCATACCCGCGTTCGGCTCGTGCGCGGGAATGATCATGCTCGCGGACCGCCTCGTGGACGGGGTTGCCGGGCAGCAGACGTTCGGCGGGATCGACATGACCGTGCGGCGGAATGCGTTCGGCAGGCAGGTCGACTCCTTCGAGTCCGATATCCGGCTGGCCGGCCTGCCGGGGGCGCCGCTGCGGGCGGTGTTCATCCGCGCGCCGTGGGTCGAGCAGGCCGGCGCCGATGTCGAGATCCTCGGCACGGACGGCCGCACCGGTAGGATCGTCGCGGTCCGGCAGGGGCCCCTCCTGGCCACGTCCTTCCACCCGGAGCTCACCCCGGACACGCGGATCCACGAGTTTTTCATTGAGATTGTGAAGGGAAACAAATGAGCGGCCACTCCAAGTGGGCGACCACGAAGCACAAGAAGGCGGTGGTCGACGCCAAGCGCGGCAAGCTCTTCGCCAAGCTGATCAAGAACGTCGAAGTGGCGGCGCGGACCGGCGGCGGGGACCCGGCCGGCAACCCGACGCTGTACGACGCCATCCAGAAGGCCAGGAAGAGCTCGGTGCCGAACGACAACATCGACCGGGCGGTCCGCCGCGGCTCCGGGCAGGAAGCCGGCGGCGCCACCTACGAGAACATCACCTACGAGGGCTACGCGCCCGGTGGTGTCGCGGTGCTGGTCGAGTGCCTGACCGACAACCGGAACCGGGCCGCCTCGGACGTGCGCACCGCGCTGTCCCGCAACGGCGGTTCGATGGCCGACCCCGGCTCGGTGTCCTACCTGTTCAACCGCAAGGGCGTCGTCATCGTCAACAAGACGGACGGCGTCACCGAGGACGACATCCTGGCCGCCGTGCTCGACGCGGGGGCCGAGGAGGTCAACGACCTCGGGGACTCGTTCGAGGTGACCTCGGAGGGGGGTGACGTGGTGGCGGTGCGCAGCGCGCTGCAGGACGCGGGGATCGACTACGAGTCCGCCGACATCGCGTTCGTGCCGACCATGGAGGTGCCGATCGACGAGGAACAGGCCAAGCGCGTGTTCCGGCTGATCGACGCGCTCGAGGACTCCGACGACGTGCAGGACGTCTACGCCAACTACTCGGTCTCCGACGAGATCATGGAAAAGCTCGGCTGAGCGGGAGCCTATGCAGCCCTCCGGCGGCGCTTGTGGTTGATGTCTGGGACCACGTGACTGTCCAAACGAGCGCGCCTGGGGGGACACCCCCCAGACCCCCGAGCGCCGCCTCCGGGGCATACGGCTCCCGGGCAAAACGTTCCGCCATGTCTTTGTTCAACGGGCGCGGATAGCGTGTTGTCTGTCGCGGGAAACCCGGTGAACGCACGCCTGCGCTGGCCGTAGCGTTGCTGCCTGTGGCTACCCATCCGACATCCCAGGCCAGGCCGGAGATCCGCGAGTTCGCCTCCGGCGACGACCTCGAGGCCTTGTGGGACCTGGCACGGCGCGCGTTTGGACCCTGGACCAGCGATTCCGCGCAACAGCGGGCGGAACGGCTGGCCGAGGCCGAATCAGCGGTCCGCGAGCACCGGGTCTTCGGTGCGTTCGATGGGCGTCGCGTCATCGCTTCGGCCCGGTATCACGACATGCGGCAGTGGTGGCACGGGCGGTCCGCGCCGATGGCCGGGGTAGCGGCCGTCATGGTCGCGCCCGAATACCGCGGCCATGGGGTCGGCCGGGCGCTGATGACCGCGCTGCTGGACGCCATCGCCGCCCGCGGATACCCGCTGTCCGTGCTTTACCCGGCCACGATGCCGATCTACCGGTCGCTCGGCTGGGAGCTCGCGGGCGGTATGCACCAGGCGGTCATCCCGGCGCGCTCGCTGCGATCGCTGGCGCCGACCGACGTCACCGGCGAGACTCCCGGCATCTCGCTGCGCGCCGCCGAGCTCCGCCGGGCGGCCCCCAGCGACGCCGACCAGGTCCTGTCGGCCGTCGGCCGGGCGCACGAGCTGGCCCGCGACTGCGGCCCGATCACGCGGGACGCCGAGACCGTTGCCCGCTGGCTCACCGATCCGGATCTCTACGCGTACATCGCAGACGACGGCTTTCTCGCCTACCGCTGGCATGGCGGGAACGAGGAGATCTCCGTTGAGCGCGCCGTGGCGGCCTCGGCCGAGACGGCCCGCGCCACGTGGTCGATCATCGCGTCGCATTCCTCGATCGCCGAGACCGTCCGGGCCCGGCTCGGTCCCGCCGACCCGTTCTGGTGGCTGACCCGCGAGCGGGACGCGGACCTCACCGGCCGCGACATGTGGATGCTGCGCATCGTGGACGCCCCGGCCGCCATCGCAGCCCGGGGCTTCCCGGTCTCGGTGGAGCTGAGTGCCCGGCTGTGGATTGATGACAAAGCCCGCGCCGGCAACTCCGGGTTGTGGGAGCTGTCCGTGGCAGGCGGTAAGGGCCGCCTGGTCCCATGCCAGGAGGCGGATGCGCCGCTCGTGCTGGGCGCCCGCGGGCTGGCGGCGCTGTACGCGGGCACGCCGGTCGGCGCCCTGCGCCTGGCCGGCCTCGCGGCCGGCGGTACCCCGGAGGCCGACGGCGCGCTCGACGGGGCGTT
>DASQVO010000184.1:0-4923 GCA_035640715.1 Streptosporangiaceae bacterium | reverse complement strand
GCAGGGTCCCGGCATAGTGGCGTGATGGCTTGTTTGTGACCGGGTGTCTGGTTCGCTCACCGGGATGCGGCGCAGGCACGGTTCCAAGATCATGTGGGTGTCGAATCCAGTGATCGCTGCGGAAGACCGTGCCTGCCTTGTCATCATCCTCGATCAGCGCCGCCCTGGAAGAGCTTTCGCGTCTGCCGGCCAGTGACCGCGCGCTGCTGTCGGGCCAGTGCCCGGGCCTGGCGGAGTATCTGGAACAGGTGCCGGATCCGCGGAATCGGCGCGGCGTGCGGCACAGCCTGACGTCGTTGTTAATGGCGGCCGTGGCGGCGGTGCTGGCCGGGGCGACGTCGTTCACCGCGGTCGGCGAGTGGGTCGCGGATGCGCCGCCGCAGGTCCTGGCCGCTCTGGGTGTCCGCCGTGATCCGCTGACCCGGCGGTTCGTGCCGCCGGATGAGGCTACCATCCGCCGCGTGCTGGAAGCCGCGGACGCTGACCGGCTGGATGCCGCCGTCGGGTCCTGGCTGGATGCGCGGCTGCACGCCGCCGGCCAGGCAGCAGGACACGGGCGGCGCCGCCGGCGGGCGGTCGCGGTGGACGGCAAGGCGGTGCGGGGCACCCGTCACGCCAGCGCCGACGGCCAGCCGGTGCACCTGCTGGCCGCCCTCGATCAGCGCTGTGGTGTTGTGCTCGGCCAGGTCCGGGTGGATGGCAAGACCAACGAGATCACCCGGTTCGCGCCGCTGCTGGAGCCGCTGGACCTGGCCGGGTGCGTCATCACTGCCGACGCCCTGCACACCCAGCGCGAGCACGCCGAGTTCCTTGTCACCGGCAAGGGGGCCCATTACATCCTGGTGGTGAAGAAGAACCAGCCGGGCCTGTACGCCCAGGTGAAGAACCTGCCCTGGCGGCGCATCCCGGTCGCCTCCCGTCAGCACGACCGGGGTCACGGCCGCCAGGAGCACCGCACCCTCAGGGCCGCGGCTGTCGCCGCCGGGCTCGGCTTCCCGCACGCCGCCCAGGCCCTCTGCCTGACCCGCCAGGTCCGGCCGCTGGACGGCGGGAGGTGGCGGACCGTCACCGTCTACGCCATCACCAGCCTGGACGCCCACCAGGCAACCCCCGCCCAGCTCGCCGCCTGGATCCGCGGCCACTGGCAGATCGAGGCCCTGCACCACCTCCGCGACGTCGGCTACGGCGAAGACGCCTCGCAGATCCGCACCGGCAGCGGACCCCAGGTCATGGCCGCCCTGCGCAACCTGGCCATCGGCATCTTGAAAACGGCCGGGCACGCGAGCATCGCCGCCGCCTGCAGGCACCACGCCCGGGACGCCACCCGGACCCTGGAAACCCTCGGACTGCGCCCAGCATGAGCAAAACGGACACGACGCGGCTACGCCGAGGCCCTGGAGGTTGCTGTACTCCCCTGCCGTACCGTCACCGCCTGGCCCTCGAAGAGGGTGAAGTTGCCGGACGTGGCCTGCGCTCGCTTAGGTGACCCGCGCGGCCACCAGGGTCTCGAAGGTGTAGGGCCGCAGGCCATCGGTACGGCCGGCGAAGTACCGCTGCTGGAGGTCTGCACGTGCGGGGTGGTCCACGACCTTGAGCCCGCACCGGCTGATCAGCCTCTCGATCTCGGATACCGGCCAGCCGGGCTGAAGAGGCTCGCCGACAGAAGCCGCGATCGGTGTGTAGATACGGGCGTATTCCGTCCCCGCGTCGTCGAGCACAGCGTCGTCGGCCCGGTAGGAGAACACCACCTCAGACCCGGGAGCAGCCGCGATCGTGCGCAACGTCGACTCGATCGCCTGTGCCGTCAGATAGGGGGCGACGCCCGTCCAGCAGAACATCGCCGGCTGCGCCCAGTCGAACCCGGCCGCGCCCAGAACATCCTGAACCGGTTCGGCCTCGAAATCAGCCGGCACGAATACCTGCGAGGCGCTGAGCGGCAGGCCGAGCTCCCTGACCCGCTCGAGCTTCCAGGCCTGGGAGGCAGGGTGATCAACCTCGAACACCGTCAGCGAGCCGAGCAGATCCGGCCGCCGCCACGCGAACGAGTCAAGCCCCGCGCCAAGAATCACGTACTGCGTGAAGGCGCCAGCAGCCAGCCGGTCCTCGGCGTACCGGCTGCGGGTGCAGACAGCCGCGCGGGCCTCGCGACGGACCGGGCCGGGGAACAGCGGATCGAACCGGTCTCGCAGCTGCTGCCATACCGGGCCGACAAGCACCAGGGCCAGCACATCGTCCAGTACCCACGGCGACGCCGTCTCCAGGCGAAACAATCCACGCGACACGGCCGCAAACATCGCCGTCCTGCTCGGCGCGCTTTCCATGCATTCCTCCTCGCCGGCCAGAACCCAGCATGCTGGCCACGCTCGCCCACTCTGCGCACTTCACAGGATGCGCCTGAAGCGCCCTGACGGCCATAGCCAGATCACCTGGCAGCCACGATCTGCTCGCCATCGGGATCCTCCAAAACGGCCGGGCACACCAGCATCACAGCCGCCTGCACGCACCACGCCCGGGACGCCACCAGGATCCCCGAGACCCTCCGACTCGACCCGGCATGAATAAAACGGACATAACGCGACTATGCCGAGGCCTTGGATCCCGGCGAGTTGTTCTGTGCGCTCGCGCCAGCGCTCACCTATCCGGGCGCTGATCGCCAGGCCGAGTTGCGCGGCCAGGAAGGCCTGGAGGGCGATGGCTACGATCACGGTGGTGATGGGCAGGCGCGCCAGGCCAATGGTGAATCCGATGGCCAGCTCGTCCAGGCTGATGCTGAGCCCGAGTGCGATGAGTGCCAGCCCGTGGCTTTCAGTGAGGCGGCTGGCCTTCTCGTCGTCCTTGTCGCCCGCCAGTAGCATCCAGGCTCCGATGCTGATCACGGCGGCGGCGGCCAGGTAGTCGGCGACGTGCCCGATTCCGTGGGCTAGCGCATTACCCAGGCCTAGGCCGACCAGCGGCATCCCGCCTTCGAAGATCACGAAGACAAGCGAGATGCGAAGCCGCTGCCGGGGACTAGTCGCCTTGATGGCGCCGATCGCGGCGGCGACGGCGAAGGAGTCCAGGCCCAGCGGGAGCACGAAGGCCAGCAGCTTCAGCATTGACCCAGAATGTCATGACTTTTGATGACGATCCGGGCGCTGCGGTGCGGGCTGGTGTGAGCTGCGCTTTGGTCAGTGCGCCCGGCCGGGAGCGTAGGTCGCCAGGCCGCCCGCCAGCAGACCGAGTGCTGAGGCAGTCTGGTCCCGGCGTGGCTTCGCGCCGCCAGGGCTGGCCTCGAAAGGGGCTCGCAGCACGCCGATCAGGGCGACGGCGGCCACGAATGGCTCCACCGAACCGGCCGCCGCGCCGGTCTCTTCGGCTAGGAGGCTGGCCAGGGCGGTCTCGTAACGGGCGAACATCAGCCGCTGGTGGGCTTGCAGGGCGGTGCTGTCCGCGATGAGCTGGCGGAACTGCGCGGTGGGCTGTGAGGGTCGGCGTCCGGCAGCCCACTCGGCCCGACCGGCCATGAAGGTCCCGACCGCGGCCAGCGCTGATTCCCCGGCAACGCGGTACCGGACGGCGGCCAGCAGCTCGGCCAGGATGTCATTGGCCTCGTCGAAGAACATGTCGGCCTTGGCGGGGAAATAGTTGTAGACCGTCTTTTCCGCGACGCCTGCCGCAGCGGCGATGTCGGCAACGCTCACGTGGTCAAAGCCCCGTAGCGTGAACAACTGCATCGCGGCGTCGGCGATCACGGCGCGGGTGTGGCGCCGCTTACGCTCCCGCAGGCCTTCCTCAGTCTCCAGCCTCGGGCCCCTTTCTTACGGTCACCGTAAGTTTACAGTGCCTGTGTCCTCGTGCGCGGATGTGGTAGATATCCGGTATCACCGGCATCACGCCCAGGAGGCACGACATGCTCGCCAGCACTGATCCCGCGCCGCGTCGCGCCCGCGGCCTAGCCGCAGCTGGGCTAGCCCTCTTGCTGCTCCTCGCACTGTTTTACGTGTTCGGCGCGGTTTCGGACCTCGCCGCCGTTGCCAGCCACAATCTCCCCTCCGACCACCGAGGTACCTTCACGAAGCTGACGGGTGGCTCCTTCAGCCACGCCGGGGCCGCCACGCCAGGCATCGCAAGCTACATCAGCCTCCTGGAGCGCGGGTACGCCCTGCACGAGCTGACCTTCGGGTTGCTGTTCATCGTCCTTCTTGCTATCCCGTTCCGTCGTCGGCAGCGCTGGGCGTGGTGGGCTGCGTGGCTCCCGATGATCGCTAATCTCGGCTACACCTTCACCTTCGGCGCGCATGACCATGCCATCCTGGCCCGCAGCCTCATCGCCGACATGGCACTGCCGATACTGCTGCTGGCCCACATCCCGGCGTTCTTCTTCCGCCCGCGCGGGTCGGAGCGGATTGTCAGTTCCCCCATCTGAGCACCGCGCCGTGCGCAGAACGGACGTAAGCGGCGGGGAGTCGGCCCGTAGGCCGGGTCTAGTGCGGGCATGCTCCTGACCACGGCGAACGTACCGCGCATGCGCTCTGACCTGGGGCTGAGATCTCGGCAGTTCTCATCGGTTCTGGGCAGATCGCGGGGTGATGTGCCCCGAATGTGCCCCGTGGGCCATCGCTGACGGCACCTACTTGGTGAACCTGCGGGTGAACTCGCGGCCAGTCTCCAGATCGAGCTCAACTTCGTAACCTGACCAGGAGCAGGCGATCACGCGCGAGGCCTCCATACGAACGGATGTCCAGGCATCATGTTGCTCGCCTCTTGGCGGTGAAGCGATCCAGCTCGTCGAGTCGTCGCTTCGCCGCCTCGCGATGCGAGCGGCGTAACCGAGGCCGTCCCTGGTCGGCTCAAGGTCCAAGAAGTCCGTGCTGGACGGGATCGCAATGGGTACCAGCATCGCTACATGGTGACTCATGAGAACATCGGTGATCAAGGTTCCCC
>DASQVO010000183.1:0-5801 GCA_035640715.1 Streptosporangiaceae bacterium | reverse complement strand
AAGCCGGTGCCGAGGATGCGGTTCGGCACGGGACGCCGGCACCAGGGCCTGGCCGGCGGGGGGTCCGGGGGGCTGCCGCGTTCGGCCCGGGGCGCTGCCGTCCCGCGATTCCGTAAGCGCCGCACCATGGGCGCGATCGGCGCGGGTGGCTCGTTCAGCCGGGGCAGGACGGGCGGCGGCGCGTTCAGCAGGCGATCGGCACCGCGGCTGCGGATGCGGCGCGGCGGGATGCGGTCGAAGATATGGCGGCTGGTGGGCAAGGGAAGGGGAGGTTACCGATGATCGCGGCGTCACGCCGGCGCCTGGTGGTGCTGTACGTGGTGGTGGCCTCGCTGCTGATCACCCTCGGCGGGCGGCTCTGGTACATCCAGGTGATGAACGGCACGAGCTACGTGAAGCTCGCGTCGGCCAACCAGACACGGAACATCATCGTGCCGGCCGTCCGCGGCAAGATCCTGGACGACGTCGGCAACGCCCTGGTGAGCAACCGCGCCGCGCTGGTGATCTCCGTCGACATGATGACGCTGTCCCAGCGGCCCGACGGCGGCACCTCTGTGCTGCGCCGCCTGGCCCCATTGATCGGCATGCCGTACAAGCTGCTGCAGGAGAAGGTGCGGCTCTGCGGGCCCAAGGTGTCGCAGCCATGCTGGGCCGGCTCGCCCTATCAGCCGATACCCGTGGACCAGAAGGTATCCGACCAGGTAGCGCTGCAGATCATGGAGGAGCAGAGCCAGTTCCCCGGCGTGACCGCCGAGACCCAGGGAGTCGTCTATTATCCGTCGCCGCACGGCGCCAACCCGGCGCAGATGCTGGGATACCTTCTGCCCGCCACCGCCCAGCAGCTGAAGGCGGACCACCTTCCGTCCGGAGTCGGCTACTCCTCGGCCGACCTGGTGGGGCAGGCTGGACTGGAGGAGCAGTACAACAGCCAGCTCACCGGTACGGTCGGCACCCAGACGGTGTCGGTGAACGCGGCCGGCGATGTCCTGGGCACGGTCAGCGAGAAGGCCCCGCAGAACGGTGATGACCTGGTCACCAGCATCAACTCCCAGATCCAGGCCGACGCCCAGAACGCGCTCAGCTCGGCGATCGCCAAGGCCCGGTCGCAGGGTAACCCCGCCAACCAGGGCGCCGCCGTGGTGATGACCACCACCGGCCGGATCGTCGCGATGGCCAGCTATCCCCACTACAACCCCAACGTATGGACCAACGGCATCTCGCAGGCGCAGTTCAACCAGCTCTTCGGCGCCTCCGACGGTGCGCCGGCCATCAACTGGGCCACCCAGGGGCAGTACGCCCCCGGGTCCACCTGGAAGGTGACCTCCACTGCCGCGGCCGTCGCGGACGGCTACAGCCTCAACGGCACCTATGACTGCCCGGCGTCGGTCAACATCGGCGGCCATACCTACATCAACGACGGCCAGCCGAGCCTCGGCCCGATGTCGCTCAAGGAGGCGCTCATCCAGTCCTGCGACACCGTGTACTACAACCTCGGCTACCAGATGTGGCAGCGCGACAACCCCGGCGCCAACGTGGTCACCAGCCCCAACGCTCCCGTGCAGAAGATGCAGAAGATGGCGCTCAACTTCGGCTTCGGCAAGCCCACCGGCATCGATCTGCCCGAGGATGCCACCGGCACGGTGCCCACCCGGAAGTGGCTGTACTACTACTGGAAGGACAACGCGCACACCGGCCAGAACTGGTGCAAGTACGGCAAGGCCAACGGGTCCTACGTCCAGCAGATCGAGTACCAGGACTGCCTGTACGGGAACGTGTGGGAGCCCGGCCAGGCGGCGATCGCCGCGATCGGCCAGGGCTATGACACCGTCACGCCGCTGCAGCTGGCCAACGCCTACGCCGCCCTGGCCAACGGCGGGACGCTTTACCAGCCACGGATCGGCGAGGCGCTGGTCAGTCCGTCCGGCCACGTGGTCCAGAGGATCACCCCGCCGGTCGCCAGTCACCTGCCCGTCTCCTCCTACACGCTGGCCTACATCAAAAACGCCCTGGCGGGCGTGGTGACGCAGGGCACCGCGGCCGGCGCCTTCTCCGGCTTCCCGCTGAACAAGGTCTGCGTGGCGGGCAAGACCGGTACCGCGGAGGTCATGGGGAAGGTCGCCACCTCGGTGTTCGCCTCGTTCGCGCCATGTAGCCACCCCCAGTACGTGGTCCTCGTCATGATTCCCAACTCTGGGTACGGTGCCGACGCCTCGGCCCCGGCGGCCCGGCAGATCTATGACGGCATCTACGGCCTCGAAGGCCACAGGGCCGCGGTGACCAACGGCCAGGTGCCGCCGGCGCTGCCGCAGATCGCGGCCACCGGGCAGATCACCGCTCCGAAGGGGTATAAGAAATGAGCTTCGGCCGGTCAGGGACCAACTATGGCCGCGTAGGGGTCGCCCAGCGCGGCTATGGGGGCCCGCAGGGCCTGCGGACCCCGCGGGCCGGCACGTTCAAGACCCGCCAGCGGCCGGTGGCTGCCCGGCTGCTCTCACGCGACTCGGTCGTGTGGCGCATGGACTGGGTGCTCATCGCGACCGTCCTCGCGCTGAGCGTCCTCGGCGTGCTGCTCGTCTGGTCGGCAACCGAGCCGGCGCTGGCGCAGCAGGGCGCCAGCACACGGACGTACCTGGATAAGCAGGCGGTCTACGTCGTGCTCGGCCTGGCGCTCATGTTCGCGGTCAGCCTCATCGACTACCGGCAGCTCCGGGTCTACGCACCGCTCGTTTACGGCGTGGCCCTGCTGGCCCTCCTTGCCGTCCTCACGCCGCTCGGCTCCACCGTCAACGGCGCCAAGGGCTGGATCGACCTGCCGGGCGGGTTCCAGATCGAGCCGTCGGAGTACGCCAAGATCGCCCTGATCCTGATGAGTGCGATGCTCTTCAGCGAGCTGCGTGATGACGCCAGGGGCCCGGCCGCCGGACGTAGCGGCCCCAGTCTCCGTGACGTGGGCATTGTGATCGCGTGCGCGCTGCCGTTCATCGGCCTGGTGATCATACAGCCGGCCCTCGGCATCTCGATGGTCCTCGCGGCGGAGCTTGCCGGGCTGGTCCTGCTGTCCGGTATCCGCCTGCGCTGGGTCATCGCGCTGGCGGCCGCCGCCGTGGTCGCGGTGGTAGCCGTCGTCAACCTGCACCTGCTCAAGGGCTACCAGCTACAGCGCCTGACCAGTTTCCTGCACCCGTCGGCCAATGCGGCGGGTTCCGGCTACAACGGGATCCAGGCCAAGATCGCGGTTGGCTCTGGCGGAATGTTCGGCCAGGGACTATTCCACGGGCAGTCGGTGTCGGGCAGTTACGTGCCAGCACAGAGCACCGACTTTATCTTCACCGTGGCCGGGCAGGAACTCGGCTTCGTCGGCGCGGTCGTGATCGTCGCCCTGCTCGGCGTCGTGATCATGCGCGCACTGCGGATCGCGACCCGTGCGGACGACCAGTTCGGCATGCTCGTCGCCTCGGGCGTGGCGATCTGGTTCCTCTTCCAGTCGTTCGTCAACATCGGCATGACGGTCGGCATCATGCCCATCACCGGCCTCCCGCTGCCCTTCATCTCCTACGGCGGATCGTCCCTCTTCGCTGACATGATCGCCATCGGCATGCTCCAGTCCGTGCACCGAAAGCACCACGTCTTCGAGTAACCGGCCCAGCGAGTCCGGGCCTTCAGGTCCGGTGAGCGGCCGGTGTGTCGGACCCAGTCCGGGAAAGCCGACGGGGGGGTTCCGGGGCGGGCTACGGCAAAGGTCTTGTACCGGCTAGCGAGTCCGGGCCTTCAGGTCCGGTGAGCGGCCGGTGTGTCGGACCCCAGCCCGGGAAAGCCGACGGGGGGGTTCCGGGGGGTCGTCCCCCCGGGCCAACAGGGAATAACCGGCGGGGCGTTAGCGCTGCGATACGTGTCAGCACAGTATCGTTCGGCTGGCCGGGGTGCGGGCTTTCGCTCCTGGCCAGCACGGTTCGCGGCAGAAGGGCCGCGTGCCATGGGTAGGCTGGTGCAATGCCAGTGCAATCGGTTTACCAGCGCCTAGAGCCATTGCTCCCGCGCGTCCGGAAGCCGATCGCCTACTGCGGCGGCGAGGTGAACTCGGTCGTCAAGGACTGGGATGCGGCCGATGTCCGGTGGGCGCTGCTGTATCCGGACGCGTACGAGGTGGGCTTGCCGAACCAGGGCGTCCAGATCCTTTACGAGATCCTGAACTCCCAGGACGGCGTGCTCGCCGAGCGCACCTACAGCGTATGGCCGGATCTCGAGGAGCTCATGCGCTCCCATGGCATCCCGCAGTTCACGGTGGATGCCCACCGGCCCGTGGGCGCCTTCGACGTGCTCGGCGTGAGCTTCGCCACCGAGCTCGGTTACACGAACCTGCTCACCGCCCTTGACCTCGCCGGAATCCCGCTGCATTCGGAAGACCGGGGCGCGGGCGGGGACGGCGGCTGGCACCCGCTGGTCATCGCCGGCGGCCACGCCGCCTTCAATCCCGAGCCGATCGCTGACTTCCTCGACGGCGTGGTGCTCGGCGACGGCGAGGAGGCCGTGCTCGCGATCACCGGCCTGATCCGTGACTGGAAGCGGGCCGGGCGGCCTGGCGGGCGGGACGGGCTGCTGCTGCGGCTGGCGACGGAATGCGGCGTCTACGTGCCGCGCTTCTACGACGTCAGCTACCTGCCGGACGGGCGCATCAGCCGGGTCACCCCGAACTGGCCGGGCGTCCCGCCCGTCGTGGCCAAGCACACCGTGATGGACCTGGACAATTGGCGGTACCCGGTCAAGCCGATCGTCCCGGTCGCCGAGACCGTACACGAGCGGTACAGCGTCGAGATCTTCCGCGGCTGCACCAGGGGGTGCCGGTTCTGCCAGGCGGGAATGATCACCCGGCCGGTCCGGGAGCGGAGCATCACCACGATCGGCGAGATGGTGGAGCGTGGCGTGACCGCCAGCGGCTTCGCCGAAGTTGGGCTGCTCTCGCTGTCCAGCGCCGACCACAGCGAGATCAACGAGATCGCCAAGGACCTCGCCGACGCCTACGAGGGCACCGGCACCGGCCTGTCGCTGCCCTCGACCCGGGTGGATGCCTTCAACGTGACGCTCGCCAACGAGCTGAGCCGGGGCGGCCGCCGGTCCGGCCTGACGTTCGCCCCAGAGGGCGGCTCGGAGCGGATGCGCAAGGTGATCAACAAAATGGTCACCGAGGAAGACCTGATCAGGACCGTCACAACTGCGTACTCGAGCGGCTGGCGGCAGGTCAAGCTCTACTTCATGTGCGGCCTGCCCACCGAGACCGACGAGGACGTGCTCGCCATCGCTGACCTGGCCCGTAAGGTCATCCAGGCGGGACGCGAGGCGACGGGCCGCCGTGACATCCGCTGCACTGTCTCCATCGGCGCGTTCGTGCCCAAGCCGCATACGCCGTTCCAGTGGGCCGCCCAGTGCGATCACCAGGTCGTCGACGCGCGGTTGCGCAAGCTCGGCGCGGCGCTGCGCGCCAACCCCGCTTACGGGCGCGCCATTGGCTACCGCTACCACGATGGCCAGCCGTCGCTGATCGAGGGCCTGCTGTCACGCGGCGACCGCCGGGTGGGCAAGGTGATCCTCGCCGCGTGGCAGGACGGCGCCCGGTTCGACGGATGGAGCGAGTACTTCTCCTTCGAACGGTGGGCCGGGTCCGCGGACAAGGCCCTCGCGGACTCACCCGTCGACCTGGCCTGGTACACCACTCGCGAGCGTGACCGTGACGAGGTGCTGCCCTGGGATCATCTCGACGCCGGTCTCGATCATGACTGGCTGTGGCAGGACTGGCAGGACGCGAT
>DASQVO010000182.1:0-15105 GCA_035640715.1 Streptosporangiaceae bacterium | reverse complement strand
TCCGTCGTCGAACTTAAGGGCGGCGATCTGGCAGATCGCCGCCTGGATTGCTTCCGGGTCGTTGTCGTGGGCCTGCGCCTGCAGGTCGATGTCGCGGGTCGGCCGCCGCTCGCCGAAGGCGGCCAGCAGCACCCCGCCCTTGAGCACGAACTGCCCGGCGAAGCGGGTCTGCGCCAGCCGGGCGAGAAAGCACTCCAGCACGTAAAGCTGTAGCAGCTCGTCGACCGGCCGGCGGTCTTGCCGTGCCTTCTTGCGTAGGTCCAGGTAGGCGCGCCCGGCTGGAGTCGCGCGCGACGGCGCGGTCACAGCAAGATCTCCAGGGCCCGGCGCACCGCAGGTTCGGCCCGGGGGAACTGCCGGGCGAACTCGATCAGCTGGGCGGGGCTTCGGCCCGGCCGGTTCAGCCAGCGCCGGAGCGCTTCCCACGCGATGTCGCTGCCCTCACGGTGGCGCAGCCGGATGGCATCGATGATCGACCGCTCAGCAGAGTAGAGGCCCAGTGGCCGGCGCGCGCCGACATCGAGCGAGTCCCGCCCGAGCTCGAACGTGCGCGGGTCGAACTGGTGCAGGCGGCATGGCGCCCTGAGCGCGGGCCTGGTGCTGCCGCGGGGGATCGCGATGTCGATCGCGGGCGGGATCGCATCAATCAGGCCATGGCGGGCCAACGCGGTCTCCAGGCAGAGCGTCGTTCCTGGTCAATCACCGGCACTTCGGCGGGACCACCGCACACCAGGCACCGGAGCCGGTCCCGTCCCTGCCCGCCTGTGCTCCTGGTGCCAGAAGACGCCCAGGCACCCGCCCGCAAGGTACCTGGACTGGTTTCGGCAGCACATCACCTGACAAGCTCAGCGAACGCCAACGCGACTGCGCCGTCGCCGCTGTGCGCTACGCGGCCCGGTGGGCCGATCTGGCGTAGCAGGTGAGCCGGGTCGTTCTGGACACAGACGTCGCGTCTCGCAGTTTCAAGCGGCTGCTACCGCCGCGGTTGCTCGCTGAACTGATCGGCCGGGAGCCTTCCATCACGTTCGTCACTCAGGGTGAACTTACGAAGTGGGCGGTGCAGCGGATCGCCACCGGGCGGCGCTTACGCCGGGAACGTGGCCCGCAGGTGCCTGAGCTGGCGTTCGGCGTGCGCATGCGGCACCGAGTGCCCGCTGTAGGGGTAGACTGCGATGTCCTTGGCCGAGGTGATCTCGTTGTAGGCGGCGAACACCGTCGACGGCGGGCAGATCACGTCCATCAGGCCCACGCTGAGCAGGCATTCCGCGGTGATCCTGCGGGCGAGTAGCGCGCAGTCGACGTACCGCAGCGTGTCCAGTGCCCGCGGGATCAGGTCGACGTTCTGGTCGAGGAACTCGGGCACCTCGGTGAACGGCGGGTGCGGCGCCAGCGTGATCGCGCGCTGGATGTCGCAGAGGAAGGGAACGTCAGCGTGGCAGACCGCCACCGTGTCGCCGAGCAGCGCGGCGGTGGCCAGCGCGAGCGCGCCGCCCTGGCTCCCGCCGCTCAGCGCGACGGATGCCGAGCCGTCGTGCAGGCCGACGGCGGTCTCCGCCGCGAGCGCCGCGTCGGTGAAGAGCCGGGTGAAGTAATAATCCTCGGGGCTGAGAATGCCCCTGGTCATCACCAGCGAGTTCTCCGGGCCGGCCCCGTTGCCGGCCGGGTCGCCGGTCGCCCCGGAGGTCCACCGGCCGCCCTGCCCCCTGCTGTCCATCACGAAGACCGCATAACCGAGCGCGGGCAGCAGCGCGTGCTCGGTGGGCATCCCGCGCCCGCCGCCATAGCCGATGTACTTCACGATCATCGGGACGGCCCGGCCGCCGCTCGCGGCCGGCCGCAGGTACCAGCCACGGATCCGGTCCCCGCCGGCACCGGAGAACTCGACGTCGTACACCTCCAGCGGGTGGTACATGTCCGGCTCGTGCCTGGTGACCCGCGGCGGCTTACTGAGCGCGCGCGCGTCCGCGAGCCGCTCCGCCCACCACTGGTCCAGCCCGCTTGGCTCCGCGGTCTCCGTGCGGTACGAGCGCAGCTGCTCCAGCGGCAGGTCATACCAGGGCATCCTCGCCTCCCGTCATTGCGGACACGATCGCGCTTAGTCGGTTATGCCGGTTATACCGCCAGCGGCCCCGACGGTGCGGTCAGGGGCGGAGTCCGTAATGCCGCTTCCGGTGAGGCGGGACAGCGGCGCGCATGCCGCAGTAGCGGGCTACCAGTTGCTGACCCGTGATGTCCGCCGGTACCGGAGGTATTTCCCGACTATCGACATCATCGCGCCAGTTCCGGTCGAAGACGACCCCGTCCCCGCGCCGTGACGCTCTCCGGCGATTTGATCGTCGTTTCCGTTGCTACTCAGTGCTGTCTCACCAGCCGAGAATGACCCGGGCCCTGGGGGTTTTACCATTGCGGCTCCTCCTCTGGGTCGTTAGCGCTCAGCCGGCCGCCGTGCCCGTTACCCGCACAGGCTCATATGCAGCCGGATGATGGTGCCGCTGACCGGATCGGTTCGCGTCTCCACCAGGTCACATACCTGGTGGACCAGCGGCAGGCCAAGGCCGCCGCCGGGGCTGGCCGGGCGGTGCCGCCCGGCCAGCGGATTGGCTATCCACCCCTGATCGCAGATCTCACATACCAGCTCGCCCGGAGTCTGCCAGATGCGCAAGATGCCGCTCCCTGGCGTGTGCCGTATCGTGTTGGCGGCCAGCTCACTGACCGCGATGATCAGATCGTCCGCCCGGCCTGGGGCCAGGCTTGCCTGGGCGGCCCGCCGTCCAGTCAGTGCCCGCACCGGGCGCAGGTCCGCTCGGTAACTGAGGACTTCCGCTTCCGGGGGCGGCTGCGGCAGCGGCTCCTCGCACAGCGGCGGGACTTTGCCCGGCCCCAGGTACTCCTTGCTGGGGACCAGGCCATCTGGCTCAGCAGCCAGCGGATGAGCCTGGCGGGCGGCGGACAGCACGCCGGCCGACAGCCGGGTCGTGTCGAACGGGCACAGCACGGTCATCGGCGCATCCGCGAACGCGAGGTTGGACAGCGCTTCGTGCCTGGCCGCCTCGGTTATCTCAGGCCACCTGCGGCCGGGCCAGACGCATTCACCGACGCAACTGACCTGGCGGCCGGCGTGGCGGTCGAGGAACTCCTGTACGGCCGGGATGATCCGCCCGGGGTTGCGGCCGACCTGGGTCATGTCGGCGAACGTCACCCGGTCGGCGTCCCGCCCGAGCGCCTGGCGCAGCGGCCCGGCACGGAACCCGGGCACCACCAGCATGACCGGCTCACCGCGGTCCAGCCCGGCCCGCGCGAACGCCGATATCCCGGCCACATACTCCACGCCGGTCCGGTAGAACAACGCGACATGCCGGAAGCCGCCGCCATCTAGGGATGCCGCAGCCGTCCGCACTATGGCCTCCTGGCCGCTGTCATCCACGAGCCCCCCTTCCCAGCGTGGCCGGATGACATCTCGGGGCTACCCCGAAAAATCGGAGGCAACGCCTATGTCGGCGCAAAAGGACCCACAAGCCACGATACTTCACGTCGCCATACGAGGCAGATTCTGCGGCGGCATCGACACGACGATGGCTGGCATCCTGCGCGAATGTCTGGACCAAGTCGTGCGCAGAAACCCGGGGCGGCTGATCATCAACTTGGCGGCGGTGGGGTTCCTTGATTCCTCCGCGGTCCACGCCTTCGTGGACGCCCGGCACGCGCTGCCCCGGAACTGGCCGGTGGTGCTCCGCTCGCCGCAACGTCAGGCCCGCCTGGTGTTCAAGCTGACCGGCCTGGACTCGGTATGCCTTATCGAGTAAGGGGTGAAACCTAGGTCAGGACGGGTGCGCCGCCAGGGACTTGAACCCCGAACCCGCGGATTAAGAGTCCGCTGCTCTGCCAATTGAGCTAGCGGCGCGTGAACCGCAGTGATACTAGCAAAGGGCCGCCGCGCATTGCGAATCGCAGGCCGCATGCGACACATCGCGAAGCGTGAGCGCTTGAGCCGCGGCTGTCACGGCCGTCCGGAGCCGCTCGCATGCACCAAGCGTTCGCAATTGATCACAATTGATAGTTTCTGGACAGACAGCGTGCGCCATTAGCAAAGGTTAGGTCACGACACGCCTGCATAGCATTGCGTAATGCGCGAATCCGCGCTGAGATGAAGCGGAGAGCGGTGGTGCGCCGGGCCGCGGCGCACCGTGCCATGAGGAGGTCATGCTGCCGAGCCCACGCAGGACCGCCCTACGTCGCACGGCATGGGCCGCGCGACGCGGAAGGCTGGTCCCGCTCACCGCCATTGCGGCGGCATTGGCCCTTCCCGCTGCCGCCTCCGCGGCCTTGCCTGCCGCCTCCGCGTCAGCACCCGCGGCCGCCGTGGCGATGCGCGCGGCTGCCGGAAGCACAGCCGCCAGCGGCACAACCACCGCGAGCGCGGCGGCATTCTCGCGCCCGGCGACGGCTGTCCCGTCTGTGGCCGGAGCGTCAACGCTCCGCGTCCGGTCCAAGGCGCCGCTCAGCGTCGCCCAGTGCCTCGCCACGATGAAGATCCGCTGCTACACGCCGGTACAGTACCGGGCCGCCTACGACCTGAACCCGCTGTACAGCTCGAACATCACGGGCAAAGGCCAGACGATCATGATCGTCGACTCGTTCGGATCGCCGAACATCCTCCACGACCTGGCCGTCTTCGACCGGCAGTGGGGCATCCCGGATCCCCCGCCGCTGAAAATATACAAGCTCGGCACCATCCCGAACTTTGACAAGAACAACGCGACCATGGTCGGCTGGGCCGAGGAGACCACGCTCGACGTGGAATACGCCCACGCCATCGCGCCGGGCGCCAGGATCGCGCTCGTCGAGACGCCCGTCGCGGAGACCGAGGGCGTCACCGGCTTCCCGCAGATGATGAGCGCCATGCAGTACCTGATCAACCAGGGCATCGGCGACGTGATCAGCCTGAGCTTCGGGGCGACGGAGAACACCTTCCCCGGCTTCACCAAGGGCAACTACTCCAGCCTGCTGAGGCTGCGTTACGCCTTCACCGACGCGGCACGCCACCACGTCACCGTCCTCGCGGGGGCCGGCGACAGCGGCGCAACCAACGATGAGGCCGACGGCGTCACGCCCTACCCGCACCGGGTCATCGACTGGCCGTCGTCGGACCCACTGGTCACCTCGGTCGGCGGCACCCGGCTCTTCCTCGCCCAAGACGGCAGCAAGACCCAGCCGGACCAGGTGTGGAACGACCGTTTCGGTGCCGGGGGCGGCGGTGTCTCAGCCATCTTCCGGCGCCCCTCGTTCCAGAACGGCGTCAGGAACGTGGT
Source organism: Streptosporangiaceae bacterium (assembly GCA_035640715.1). Classification (GTDB taxonomy): domain Bacteria; phylum Actinomycetota; class Actinomycetes; order Streptosporangiales; family Streptosporangiaceae; genus DASQVO01. Next base: position 9,796 of record DASQVO010000182.1, on the reverse strand, counting down.
GGGCAACTCCAGGGGCACACCCGACATCTCGATGTCGGGTGCCGTCGACGGCGGCTGCTGGGTCTATGAGAGCTTCGAGCCGACCGGGCCCGGATGGGAGATCTTCGCCGGAACGAGCGAGGCCACGCCGCTATTCGCCGGCATCGTCGCCCTCGCCGACCAGGTGGCGCATCACCGCCTCGGCAACATCAACGCGGCGCTGTACGCCCTGGGCGCGCAGAGCCAGAGCAAGAACGGCCTGTCACGCACCGGGATTGCCGGCGTCACCACCGGTAACAACAGCTTCAACAAGGTCACCGGGTACACCGCCGGACGAGGTTATAACCTGGCCAGCGGCTGGGGGACGATCGACGCCCGCTGGTTCGTCCCCGCGCTGGCGCGGTTCGGTGGCCACTCCTGACCGCGGCTCGCGACGTGGCCGGCCGGTGCCACCACGGTCCCGTTCGGCCGGCTTTAACTGCGAAAAGAGCTCCCGCGGGTATTGCGGACCCGTGTCTTAAGAGTTGTCGCGGGTATCGTGAGAAGCCGTGTCTGATGCCCCGCTGACCCTTGACTCCCAGCCCTCGCCCGCCGCGCCGCCCGTGCCGACCGGGAGGAGGCTTGCCTGGCTCGACGCGCTGCGCGGGATCGCCGCACTCTTCGTGGTCTTCGACCACCTCGGCTACTACGTGTTGCAGCACGTCAGACACATCGTCTACCAGTGGTTCGACCCAGGCCAGTACGGCGTCTTCGTGTTCTTTCTCGTCAGCGGGTACATCGTGCCCGCTTCCCTTGAGCGCAAGGGCAGCGTCCACGGTTTCTGGGTGAGCCGGATCTTCCGGCTTTATCCCCTCTACCTGGTCGCGGTGGTCGCGGCCATCGTGCTGTGGAAGCTCCGCATCGGCGGGATCGGCCGGACGGAGGGGGACCCGGAGACCTCGGCGCTCAGCCACGCTCTCATGCTGTCCAACGTCATCACCGGCCAGAACGCCATCAACGTGATCTGGACCCTCTCGTATGAGATGGCGTTCTACCTCCTGCTCACCGTGCTGTTCGTGACCGGCGTGCACCGCCGCAGCAGCAGGTTCGCGCTAGGGTTCGGGATTGCCGCGGTCGTGATCGGCGGGCTGCTGCCCATGGCCGCGCTGTCCAGCAGCTTCCTGGGCCCGAGGCTCGTCGCCGGGATCGCCGACCTGCTGATCATCTGCGGCGTGGCGCTGGCGGTGACGCGATACCGCGTGCCGAAGATGGTGGGCGCCCTGATGGCCGCGGGCACCGCCATGGTGCTCGTGGCCTTCAACGGGAGCTGGGTCAATCCCTTCGAGGCGCTGACGATCCTCGCCCTGATGTTCACCGGCACCATGCTGTACCGGGCGGAGCGCGGTGAGTTCGGCAGGCGGCGGGCGGCTGCCATCACGGTGGCGGTGTTCGCGCTCGCCATCGCGGCGGGGCTGTGGCACGTCCCGCCGTGGATCACCTCACCCGCCGCCGTGACGCAGTGGGACTGGCAGTGGGTAACCTCGCTGGTCCTGGCAGGGGCGACGTTCGCGGCGGGCATGGCCTGCCGCCACAAGAAGATGCCGGCCGTCCTGGCGTGGCTCGGGCTGGTGAGCTATTCCGTCTACCTGCTGCATCCACTGCTGCTCGAGGTGTACCACTGGGTTCCGCTCACCCGTGGCACGCATCCCCTTCCGCTGCAGATCCTGATGGCCGGCGTGTTCCTGGCGGCCCTGCTCGGATGCAGCGCGCTCACGTACCGGTTCGTCGAGGCGCCGATGCAGCGTCAGGGCAAGAAGTTCGCCGTCTGGCTGGAGACCTGGTTCGGCCCCGACACGGCTCCGGAGCAGGCGATGCGCCCCGCCGTCGAGCCCGCGGCTAAGTAACCCGCTCAGCGCTGTCCCGCCTGCCGCCGGGTATGGGGCATCGTTCCCGCCTGCCGTCGGCATCGGGCATCCTTGAGGCATGTCCGTCGCACGCGCCGCGGCGCTGCCGCCGCCCCGTCACCCGAACGGTACCTACCGGATCTGCCTGGTATGCCTCGGCAATATCTGCCGTTCGCCGATGGCCGAGGTCGTCCTCAGATCCGAGCTGGCCGCCGCGGGCCTGGACGGCGCGGTCACGGTGGACAGCGCCGGAACGGGGGACTGGCACCTCGGCCAGCGGATGGAGGCGCACGCGTGCGCCGAGGTTACGCGACGCGGCTACGACGGTTCGGCGCACCGTGCCAGGCAGATCGAGCCGTCGTGGCTGGACAGCCGTGACCTGATCCTGGCCATGGACCGGTACAACCTCGCGGACCTGCGCCGGATGGCTGCCAGCGCGGGCGTCCCGGCTGACCGGATCCGGTTGTTCGGCGAGGCGGGAGGGCTCCGGCCGGCAGCCATGGATGAGTGCCTGGACATCCCCGATCCTTACGGGAAGGATTCCGCCGACTTCAGTGCCGTCCTGGACCTTATCGAGACCGGCTCCCGGCGGATTGCCGCGCAGCTCGCGGAGCTTCTCGCCGGCCGTGCCACCGCCTGAGCCCGTTGCCGCAAGGATCTCAAGGCTCGCCAGGGCCGAAGTCCGCGAGGTGCGAAGCGCGGGGGCGCAGCATGGGTGGCAGCACTTCACGGCCACCCTGGCCGACGGGAGCAAGGCGTTCGCCAAGGTCGCCGACGCTGGCTTGGGCCCGGTGTTCGAGGCCGAGGCGCGAGGGCTCCGCTGGCTGGCCGGGGCGGGGGCCGTGCCCGTTCCCGGGGTGCTCGGCTGGGACGCCCGCGCGCTCGTCCTGTCGTGGGTTCCGCCCGGGCCAGCCACGCCGGAGGCGGCGCGCAGGTTCGGGCGCGAGCTGGCGCGCATGCACGCCGCCGGGGCGGACAGCTTCGGCGCGCCGTGGCCGGGTTTCATCGCGAGCCTGCCGCTGGACAATACGCCGTGGCCGGCCTCGCGGGGCTGGGCTGAATGGTACGCGGACCGGCGCATCCTGCCCTACCTGCGCCGGGCCGTGGACGCCGGAACGCTCGGGCCGCGCGATGTCCGGCTGGTGGAATCGGTCACGGAGCGGATCAGCCAGCTTGCCGGCCCGGCAGAGCCGCCGAGCCGCATCCATGGCGACTGCTGGTCGGGCAATGTGCTGTGGTCAGGCGACCGGGCGTGGCTGATCGACCCTGCCGCCCACGGCGGTCACCGGGAGACTGACCTGGCCATGCTGGCATTGTTCGGCGCGCCGCATCTGGAGCACGTCATTGACGGCTACACGGCGACGGCGCCGCTCGCGGACGGATGGCGATCACGGATCCCGCTGCACCAGCTGCATCCGCTGCTCGTGCATGTATGCCTTTTCGGCGCGGGATACCGGGACTCAGCCCTGGCAGCGGCGCGTTCAGCGCTCTCTTCATGATCACGCCGCGACGGCTCAGCCATTCGTGGGACGCGGCGCCCGGCCAGCGGCTCGGCAGCCGTGGGACGTGGCGGCTGGCCGTGTTATCGTCAGCGGGAACTCGCGCCGGGGCCTGCGACGCCTGCCTGTGGGCCCGTGTCTGGATCGGCGTCCCAGTCGGCCGCGTCCTGCGCGAGCGGCAGGGTAATGCGGAACGTCGCCCCCTGGCCGGGAGCGGACTGCACGGTCGCCGTGCCCCCGTGCGCGGAGACCAGCGCGCTCACGATCGACAGACCGAGTCCGCTGCCGCCGTTCTTCCTGTTCCGTGCCTGGTCCGCACGGTAGAACCGCTCGAATACCCGCTGCGCTTGCTCCGGCGTGAGCCCTGGTCCATGGTCCGCGACGTCAAGCACAGCGGCCCGGACCATTCGTGCGGGCGCTCCCGGGGACTCGGGCGCCGTGGCGATGAAACCCAGGCCGAGCCGGACGTCGATCGGGCTCCCGTCCGGCGTGTACGCGAGGGCGTTGCTCATCAGGTTGCCGATGACCTGCCGCAGCCGCACCTCGTCGCCGATGACGAGGAACGCGGCACCGGGCTCGACCGTGAGGTTCACCGGACGGCCGGGTGCGATTATCCGGGTGTCCTGAACGGCATCGGCTGCGAGCACGAGCAGGTCCACCACTTGCCGCTCGAGGGGGCGCTGCTGGTCCAGCCGCGCAAGCAAGAGCAGGTCTTCCACGAGCACGCCCATCCGGGCGGCCTCGCCTTCGACCCGCTGCATGATCCGGTCAAGATCCTCAGGACTGAGGCCGCCGATATTGGCGGCAGGCCGGGCGGGCGTCGCGGACCTGTTCACGCCGTGCTCGCGCTGGCCGCCGGCGGCCCCGCCCCCTATGCCCCCTATGCCCTCTGCGTGCAGCGCGGCATGCTGGCCGGCCGCATCAGGCCGGGTGCTGCCGCCCCGCTGGCGGTAGTACTCGGCGAAGCCCCTGATGGCGGTCAGCGGCGTACGCAGCTCATGGCTGGCGTCCGCGATGAACCGCCGCATCCGCTCCTCGGACGCGAGCGCCGCCTCCTCGGATTCCTCCCTGGCACGGAAGGCCGATTCGATCTGGCTGAGCATGGTGTTGATCGAGCGCCCGAGCCGGCCGACCTCGGTACGCGGGTCGCGTTCCGGGACACGCCGGTCCAGCTGCCCGGCGGCGATCTGCTCGGCCGTCGCCTCGATGTCGTCCAGCGGCCGCAGGTTGGCCCGGACGACCGCCACACTCACCACGCCGAGGCCCAGCAGGATGACCAGGCTCACGATCACGTCCAGGCCGGTCAGGTAGCTGATGGTGCGATTGATGTTGCCCAGGTTCTGGCCAACGATCAGCGTGCCTGTTGCCTGGGTGCCGATGGGAGTCGGGTAGCCCACGGACTGCTCGATAATCAGCCAGTTCCCGTTGCCGGACGTCGCGGGCACGGTGACCGGCTGCCGCGAATGCGCGGCGAGCCAGGACGAGCTCGTAGGCACCTCCGGGCCCGGCCCCGGCGGCTGCGCGCCATTGCCGAACTGGGGCACGACGTTGCCCTGAGCGTCGCGGACCTCGAAGAGGAAACCGTTGACTGTCAGCATGGACGATTCGTGCGGGCCGAGGAAATTGGAGCCCGTTCCTTGTGTTATCAGGGTCTGAAGCTGGTGGTTCGCCCCATTGATCAGGTACTGGCGGAACACGGCAGTGCTCGTGAAGCTGATCACCGCGAGGGCCAGCGCCACCAGGGCGAGCAGGACCGTGATCAGCTTGACCCGCAGCGGCATGCGCTGCGACCAGCTCCCCAGCGCACGCAGCGGGTGCCGGAACACACCGTCGCCGTCTGCCTTCAGCCCCCTGGCGTACATGGCGCTCAGCGGCCTACGAGGACGGGAGCCTGAGGACGTAGCCGACTCCGCGGAGCGTGTGGATCAGGCGTGGCTCAACCGTGTCGATCTTGCGGCGGAGAACGGACACGTACGACTCCACGATGCCGGTGTCACCGCGGAAGTCGTAGTCCCAGACATGGTCGAGGATCTGCATCTTGGACAGCACCCGGTTCGCGTTGCTCATGAAGTACCTGAGCAGCTTGAATTCCGTCGGCGAGAGCTGGACCTGCTGGCCGGCGCGCCAGACCTCGTGACTTTCCTCGTCCAGTTCGAGGTCGGCGAACTTGAGCCGGGGAGTGGGCTCGCCGCTGTCGCCGCTGGTGCGCCGCAGCACGGCGCGGATCCGGGCGATAACCTCTTCCAGGCTGAATGGCTTGGTGACGTAGTCGTCGCCGCCAAGGGTCAGGCCACGGACCTTGTCCTCGGTCGCGTCGCGTGCGGTGAGGAACACCACGGGGACGCGGGCACCTCCGCTGCGGAGCCGCCGCACGACGTCGAAGCCGTCCATGTCGGGAAGCATCACGTCGAGAACGATGAGATCGGGGCGGTGCCGCTGCGCAGCCTGTACCGCCTCCGTGCCCGCCGCTGCGGTTATGACGTCGAAGCCGGCGTAGCGCAGGCTGGCAGAGAGCAGCTCAAGGATGTTGGGCTCGTCTTCGACGACGAGCAGCCGGGTATCCGGGCGCTGCCGCTCATCACTCATCAGCATGTCCAAGCTCATGCGCATGATTGTCGCCCGCGAGGCTGAGAGAAACCTGAATGCGGGCTGGAAATGGCCTTGCTGAGGCCAGCGTATCCGCTGGCCAGGTCCCCGGACACCACCTGCGGTCACGTCCCCGTGCTTCCGTGGCCCTCGTCCCTGGCGCCTCCCCGGCTAAACCCGTGCCCACGTTCCCAGCGTCTCCCCGGCTAAACTCCGGACGCTGTCGCCGGCCCCGAGCCACTGCGTGATGGCCGCGTCCCGCGAATCAACCCCGAGCTTGGAGTAGATCCGGTTCACGTGGTTCTTCACCGTCTTCTCAGCCAGGAACAGCCGGGCGGCGATTTCGCCGTTCGTCCGGCCTCCGGCGATGAGAGACATGACCTCGGCCTCCCGGGCGGAGAGGCCAAGGTCAGGCGCATCTTCGGACGTTTCGCCAGTGCTCATGAGACCTCCGGCCAAGCCGTCAGCGCCTTTGCTTCACTGTATGTTACCAAACCGCGTGTGGAATGGGGCAATAGCTCCCGAACGCCGGCAGAATGCCCAAATAATTTAAATGTATGATAATAGATAAGAACATGCGGCCTATGAGAAAGCGGATGCTGTCTGTGGCTGGGGATAGCAGCCAGACACCCCCGCAGGATGCGACGGTGGACGTCCTCAACGGCGGCCGAACGGGTTCCCGGGCGCGGTCAGCCGACTTTCGTCCCGCTCAGCAGGCCCGCCGGCACCTTCTGGTCATTCTTCAGCGCGCTGAAGAGCTCCAGCGCCTGGCTGTGGTTCCACAGCACCGTGTCGCCCGCGTTCGCCGTGGGGTAGTTGGCGTTGGCGATCGGGATCGTGCCGGTCTCCGGGTTGCGCAGTGCCAACGCCGCCGTGATCAGGTTGTACAGGTGGGTGCCCTGGTCGACCGAGATCGAGCTCGCGGCGGCGGAGCCGAACGGCAGCGCGGTGAACGGGTTGAGGTACACGCCCGGGCTCGTGGCCTTGCTGAGCAGGGCCTTGAGGAACGCCCGCTGATCCTCGATCCGCTGCAGGTCCTGGGTGGCGAACGAATGGCGGTCCCGGACGAAGGCCAGCGCCTGCGAGCCGTCGAGGTTGTGGCAGCCCGCGGGAAGGTTGATGCCGGAGTTGGAGTCGTGCAGCGCCGTCGGGAGGCAGACCTTCACGCCGCCGACGTTGTTCACCACGCTGACAAGCCCGCCGAACCCGATCCCCATGTAATGATCGATACGCAGCCCGGTGACCTCCTCCACGGTCTGGATGAGCAGTGACGGCCCGCCGAACCCGAGTGCCGCGTTGATCTTGTTTTCGCCATGACCCGGGATCGGCACGTAGGAGTCGCGCGGGATGCTGATCAGCACCGGCCCGCTGCTGCCGGTATGCAGCAGCATGAGGGAGTCGGAGTTCAGGGTTCCGAAGTTGAACCCGACGTGCAGGCTGTCTATCTGCTGCCGGGACAGGCCCTGCCGGCTGTCCGCGCCGGTGATCAGCCAGTTCTGCCCCGCGGACTGGCCGGAGTAGGCCGGAAGCGTGACCGACCGGTTCAGCTTGGAGTCCAGGTAGAAGTAGAAGGCGACAGCGCCGACGATGACCAGGATGACGACGGCGGCGACGATCTGGAAGATCCTCTTCGGGCCGAACCGGCGACGTCGCCCGGACGGCTGCCAGCCGTCCGGCGGGCCCTCGGGCGAGCGGCGCCCTGGAGCCGTGCGGGCCGGCGGCTGCGAGGGCCAGCTGGATCCCCGTCCCGCCCCGTAAGCCCGACCGGCACCTGGCTGACCAGCTCCGCCGCGATAACTGGCCGTAGGGGCGTTGGACATGCTGCCCCCCGCGGGCCTGCGTGGCGTTTCATCACGATACCAGCGCTCAGGCCAGTCGTTCATCGCCCCTCCCAGGACACGGCGGCCAGATCACGACCGGAGAGTACGGATTGGCACGGCGGCAATTCACGTTACATATGGAGGTTATGTGCAACCGGCTGAATGTGCAGGCTCGGCAGGCCGCCCGAGTATGGATCCAGAAACCTGGAAATCTGGGCACCAGAACCAGCCGCCCGGAGCTCCCCGTCAAAGGGCTCAGACGGGGGAGTCCAGGACCGCGCGTATCAGCCGGAACCCCGGGCAGCACATATCCCATGACCGAGGCGCGAGAGATACCGAGGCCACACGCACTGCGCGAGTATTCCGTCGTCGCCGACGGGGAACGCGGCGCACTGATCGGCCCGCAGGGCCACTACGCATGGATGTGCTTCCCCTCGTGGGAATCACCCGCCGTCTTCACCGGCCTGCTCGGCGGCCGGGGAAACTATTCGGTCGCCCCGGCCGACGACTGGCGCGTGTGGGGTGGTTACTACGAGCCACGCAGCCTGATCTGGCGCAGCCGCTGGGTGACCAGCGGCGCAGTGGTTGAGTGCCGCCAGGCACTGGCCCGACCGGCCGCCCGGGATCGTGCCGTCCTGCTCTGCCACCTCGAGGCAAAATCAGGCACCGCCTGGGTAAGGGCAACCCTCGACCTGTGCGCCGACTTCGGGCGCCGCACGATGAGCGGCGTGACCTGCAATGACGGCGTGTGGTCCATGCGGAGCGGGAACGTCCGTGCCCGCTGGGCGGGCGCGGCGGGCGCACAGCACCGGGCCGGTGACGGGCTGGTCTTCGAGATGGAGCTGAGCCCGGGCCGGTTCCATGACCTGGTACTGGAACTGAGCACCGGGGAGCCCTCCGGCCCGCTGGACGCGGCCCGGCTCTGGCAAGCGACGGAAGGCGACTGGCACCACTGCGTGCCGACGTGCGAAGACACGCTCGCGCCGCGTGACGCGCAGCTGGCGTACGCGGTGCTGACCGGCCTGACCAGCACCGCGGGCGGGACGGTCGCGGCCGCCACCACCTCGCTGCCGGAACGGAGCAGGGCCGGCCGGAACTACGATTACCGTTACGCCTGGATTCGTGACCAGTGCTATGCCGGGCTGGCGATAGCGGCGCACAACGCGCAGCCGGGACTTCTCGACGCCTCGGTCGGCTTCGTCACCGACCGGATCCTGGCCGACGGCGACCGCCTCAAGCCGGCGTATACGGTGACCGGCGGCCCAGTACCGCAGCAGCGGCAGCTGCCGCTGCCCGGCTACCCGGGCGCCGACGTCATTGTCGGCAATCACGTCACCGACCAGTTCCAGCTCGACGCCTATGGCGAGGCGCTGCTGCTGCTGGCCGCCGCAGCCCGCCTCGGCAGGCTGCCCGCCGATACGGGCCAGGCCGCGCGCGTGGCCGTGGACGCCATCATCAAGCACCGGGATGAGCCGGAGGCAGGGATCTGGGAGGCCGAGAACCGGGTCTGGACCCAGTCCCGCCTGGCCTGCATCGCCGGCCTGCGCGCGGCGGCGGCGGCGATCGCTGGCCCGGCCGAGTCAGGCGAGTGGCTCGCGCTGGCCGACTCGATGCTCGCTGAGACCACGCGATCCAGCCTCAGCCCGGCTGGCTACTGGCGTCGCGCGCCGGACGACGACCGGCTCGACGCGTCGCTGCTCATCCCGCCGGTTCGCGGCGCGCTCGCCGCCGACGACCCGCGGACGGTCGCCACGCTGGCCGCCGTGCACGACCAGCTCGTCGACGACGGGTTCGTCTACCGGTACCGGATCGACGAACGGCCGCTCGGGTACGCGGAAGGCGCGTTCATGCTGTGCGGGTTCTTCCTCGCCCTCGCCGAGCATCAGCAGGGCCGGACAAGTGAGGCCCTGCGGTGCTTCGAGCGGATCCGGTCGGGATGCGGGACCAGCGGCCTGTTCACTGAGGAGTACGACGTCGGCCAGCGGCAGCTGCGCGCCAACCTCCCGCAGGCGTTCGTGCACGCACTGCT
>DASQVO010000181.1:0-8661 GCA_035640715.1 Streptosporangiaceae bacterium | reverse complement strand
ACACCACCCCAGGATCGGCCGGGGAGCCGAACTCCCGGTAGACCGCAAGGCCCAGCACATCGCGGTAGAACTGGCGGCTCCGGCCGAGGTCGGCGGGGCGCAGCAGAATCCGGCTGCTCAGTATGTCCACGCAACTATCCTTGCAGCTCGCTGTGATCGCCGGCGGAACGCCACGGGCGGGTGGTGACACCGCCGCGCAGGTGCGGACGTCACCGCTGGCGAAGCCGTTCGGTACATTGACGGCGTGGTAATCCCGACCGAGCCGGACGGTGCCAGGAAGCCGGGCCCGGCGCGCCGGCCGGGGCCTGTTCGCCTGGGCGCCAGAGAGTTCGCCCCAGCGCAGCCGCTGGTCATGGCGATCATCAACCGGACCCCGGATTCCTTCTACCGGCCCGGGCTGACCTGGGAGGAGCCGGCGGCGATGGAACGGGTGCATGCCGTGGTCGCCGAGGGCGCGGACATCGTCGACATCGGCGGCGTGCCGGCGAAGCCCGGCGCCGAGGTGACGGTGAGTGAGGAGATCCGGCGTACCGTCCCGTTCGTGGAGGCGGTTCGCGGCGCCTATCCCGGCCTGGTCATCAGCGTGGACACATGGCGGCACGAGGTGGGGCGGGCGGCGTGCGCGGCGGGAGCGGACCTGCTGAACGACACCTGGGGCGGCTGGGACCCGCTGCTGGCCGATGTCGCCGCCGAATATGGTGCGGGCCTGGTGTGCTCGCACGCCGGCGGGCTGGCCCCGCGGACGCGCCCGTTCCGGGTGACCTACTCCGATGTCATGGCGGACGTGCTGGACCGGACGCTGGGGCTGGCCGCCCGCGCGGCCGACGCCGGGGTCGACCCGTCACGGATCGTCATTGACCCGGCGCACGACTTCGGCAAGAACACCTGGCACTCGCTGGAGGTCACCCGGCGCCTGGCGGACATGGTGGATACGGGCTGGCCGGTGCTGGTGTCGCTGTCGAACAAGGACTTCATCGGCGAGACGCTCGGTGCGGGGATTGAAGATCGCCTAGCCGGGTCGCTGGCGGTGGCGGCGGTCTGCGCGTGGCAGGGGGCCAGGATCTTCCGCGTCCACCACGTCCGGGAAACCCGCGCGGTGCTGGACATGATCGCAGCGATCCGCGGTGACCTCAGGCCGGCCCGTACCATCCGGGGATTGGCCTAGCGGCATGTCCCCGGGGAAGGTCCCGTCGTGATCACCGGCGCCGCCGTGTGCCCGTGCCCGCCGCTGCTGGCCCGGGAATTGTCCGGGCGGGAGCCGGTCCTGCCCGAACTGCGGGACGCCTGCGCTGAGGCCGCCGGGCGGCTGGCCCGGATGCGGCCCAGCGTGATTATCATCGTCGGGTCCGCCGCCGTGACAGCGCAGTGGGACCCGGGCGACCGCCTGGACCTATCCGCCTTCGCCCCGGCCCTGGGGGCAGCCGGGAAGCCCGGCCTGCCGCTGTCACTCGGGATCGGCGCCCTGCTTCTCGACCAGGCTGGATATTCCGGGGCCCGCGTCCTGCAGGCGATCGGCGAGGACGAACCGGCCGCTAGCTGCCTCAGGCTCGGGGCGGAGCTCGCCAGCTCCGATGCCCGGGCGGCGATGCTGGTCATGGGGGACGGCAGTGCCCGGCGGACCCCCGCGGCCCCGGGCTTCTTCGATGAACGGGCGGCGGCGTTCGACGCCGGCATTGAGCGCGCCGTCCGGGACGGCGACGTGGACGCGCTGGCCGCCACGGACCCTGCCCTGGCACGCGAGCTGATGGCGACGGGCCGGCCGGCGTGGCAGGTGCTGGCGGGCGCGATGCCTTCACCCCGGCCCGTCACCGAGGTCTTGTACACCGACGTGCCCTTCGGGGTGGCGTACCTGGTTGCCCTCTTCGGGCAGGCCGCGGCAGCCGGGTGAGTCCGGAAGCTGTCTCCACAGGCGGAACCGTTCGGCGGGCAGGCCCGTCGACCGCCGCTCACGAGGCGATGTCGCGGTCCAGGGAGCACTGGCGGAGTTCACGGATGGCCGGCCGGTCGGCGACCAGCACCTCGGTGGCATCCGGCAGCCATTCGCCATCGACCTGAATGAACTGGGTGAACGCGGAAGTACCCTGCGCCGGCTGGCCGGTGCGGGCGAGTGCGGTGCCGAGGATCTGGCGGGCCATCACGCCCAGCTGCTGCAGCGAGCGATTGCGGTGCTTGCGGACACCGAGGTTGACCTGGGCCAGGCCGGCCAGGCCGTAGCGGGTATGGGCGTCCAGCAGCAGGCCGATCTCCACGCCGTAACCCGCGGCGAAGGGCACCGATTCGCCCAGTTCGCGGGTGATCGCGTACTCGCCGCCGAGCGGCTGGATGACGCCGGACAACTCGGGGCACAACGCGGAAAGCACGGGCCGGGCAAGCAGTTCGGTGACGCGTCCGCCGCCGGTGCCGGCCTCGGTAGTCTCCAGTCTCAGGGGGCGGCGGTAGAAGCCCTTCACCAGGTGCACGCCCGGTTCAGTCAGGATCGGGCCGAGCAGGGCGGGGATGAATCCGGGGTCGGGATCGATGAGGTCGCTGTCGAGGAACAGCAGCACTTCACCGGCGGTGGCGGCCAGCGACCGCCAGAGCACCTCGCCCTTACCCGGCAGTGGCGGCAGGTCCGGCAGGATGTCGCGGTGGCGGATCACCCGGGCCCCGGCATCCCGGGCGACCGCGATGGTCCGGTCCGTTGAGCCGGAGTCTACGACGACGCACTCGTCCACCAGCGACCCGACGAACGGGAGCACGGTAGCCACCACGGCGCCGACCGTGGCCTGTTCGTTGAGTGCGGGAAGAACCACGCTCACCGTCCGGGCGCCCTTGGCCTGCAGCAGTTGCTGCTGTGTCCACGGCGGGTTCTGCCAGGTTCGCTCGGTGAACCACGTGCTGGTCTCGGCGAGCATCAAGTCTCCCGTTGTCCGAAGCTGTGCGGCGGAAACCCAGCCGGTGGTCACCGCAACCGCGAACGCCCAGGTCCGCATCTCCTCCATGATCTGGCCGGCCCGCAGTCCAGTATCGCCGCTATGTCGGATTGGTGGCGCGCGGTGCCGGGCTGGGCTGTGCTGGGCAGCTCGGCCTTACAGCCAGTCCCTGCGCTTGAAGACGACATAGAGCAGCACACCAGAGACGATCATGATGGTGATCGAGCTGGCGAGGCCGACCTGCCGGCTGAAGCCTGGGTAGGGGACGTTCATCCCATAGAAGCCGGTGATGAACGTCGGGACCGCGATGATCGCGGCCCAGCTCGTGACTTTCTTGGTGATGACGTTCATCCGGTTGCCCTGGATGGTCAGGTTGGTCTCCAGGATGCTCGTCACCAGATCCCGCAGGCTGTCCGTCCATTCGGCGGCGCGGAGCACGTGATCGTAGACGTCCTGGTAATAGGGCATGAGATCGTCCCCCACGACGTGCAAGTCGCGGCGCATCAGGGCGTTCACCACCTCGCGCATGGGGATCACGATCCGGCGGAGCAGTACCAGGCTCTTGCGCAGTTCGAAGCTGCGCCGCTGGACGTGGAGGCTGTGCGGAACGTCGGCGAATAGCTGGTCCTCCAGCATCTCGACGGCGTCGTCCAGGCTCTGGACCGCTTCGAAGTGACCATCCACGACATAGTCGAGCAGCCCGTGCAGCAGGTAGCCGACGCCGAATTTGCCGAGATCGGGGCTGGCGTCCCAGCGTTCGACGACGGCGCCGATGTCCAGCCCGTCGTCCTTTCGGACGGTGATCAGCGCCCGTCCGGTGATGAAGGCGGCGAGCTCGCTGGTGACCAGCTCACCCGTGCCGACCTCCAGCCGTGCTCCGTACGCGTTCAGGAACAGATGGCTCCGGTAGCGGTCGAGTTTCGGGCGCTGGCGCTCATGCACGGCGTCCTCGACGGCCAGCGGATGCAGCCCGAATTCCTCGCTCAGTACGGCAAGGTCCTCGCGGTCGGGGTCACGCAGGTCAAGCCAGATGACGGCCGCCTCATCGGCCAGGTGATCACTGATGTCGGCGACGGGGAAGCCTTCAAGCTCGAGTTTTCCATCGCGGTAGAGGCGCGTGCGGGCCTGGCACTTGGTGGGGGTGTGCTCGCAGATGGCGGACGCGGCCACCGTGGCCGGGTCGCTGCCGTGGAAGGTCTCGGCCATCAGCGGCCGTGCACCCAGCACGCCACTGGACGCGCCGTCCGCGCTCGCTGGATCACACTGCCATGGGTTCATCGGTTCTCCTTGGCTGGCCAAGAGACTGCACAAGGCGGTGACGATCAGGGGCCGCCAGGCGAACCAAGATACGAGCTACTTCCGCCACCTGCTAGCCGATTGACCCAGCCCGCGGACATTGCCGCACGTGGCATCCGGCAGCGCCCGGGCCAGTGCCGGGCGCTGCCGCGCGCGAAATCGCTACAGATCCGTGGCTGTCTGGGGTCTTTGCGGCAGCCCGGCATTAGCGGCGATCGTTTCCGGGGCGGGTTCCAGGCCGCCGGCTACGCGCCCGCGAGCGGTCACGGCCAGCGCGGTGATCGCTCCGAGCAGCGAGAGTGCTGCCGCGACGGCCATGGCGGGCCTGAATCCGTCAGTGACGCCCGCGGGCGTCCCGAGGCAGTCGCAGGGGCAGCATGGGCTCGGGCGTCCGGGTCTCCCAGGCGAAGAAGCCGCCTAGGAGGGCCGCGCCGGCGGCCAGGGTGGTGCTGGTCTCGGGGCTGCTCCAGCCGGCCTGGCTCGCGCGGATGAGCCCCCAGACTTCTCCGACGACACCGGCCGAGATGAGCGCGACGCCTGGCAGGTCGAGCCGGGCTGGAGCGCCTGGATGCAGACACCGGCCTGCCGGAATACTGGGCGGCGGCGGGCGCCCAGTTCACCAGCCAGCCGGGGTCTATGCCGGTGAGGGCGGGTGACGAGAGGAAACATGATGGGAGAGTGGCTGCATGACCGCGGACCTGCTGGCGAAGGCCCGAAGCGGCGATGGGGATGCGTTCCGTCAGCTGGTCGGCCAGCACCGGCACGAGCTGCAGGTGCACTGCTACCGGATGCTCGGTTCTGCGGCCGACGCCGAGGACGCGGTGCAGGAGACCCTGCTGGCGGCCTGGCAGGGGCTCGGCGGCTTCGAGGGCCGGTCCTCGGTCCGGACCTGGCTGTACCGGGTTGCGACCAGCCGCTGCCTGAACGCGCTGCGGTCGGCTAGCCGGCGCCCGCCGATGAGCTCGCCGCGGCCCGGGCTTGACCCGCCGGAGCCGACCCGGGTGGGCGAGGTGGCCTGGCTCGAGCCCTACCCGGACCTCCTGCTCGAGGGGCTTCCCGACGGCACGCCCGGCCCTGAGGCCCGGTTCGAGGCCAGGGAAGCCATCTCGCTGGCGTTCATCACGGCATTGCAGCTCCTGCCGCCCCGTCAGCGGGCCGTCCTCATCCTCCGCGACGTCCTCGGCTACCGCGCCAGCGAGGTAGCGGATGTGCTCGGCGCCAGTGAGGAGTCGGTGACCAGCGCGCTCAAGCGCGCCCGCGCCACCCTGCGGGACCGGCTGCCGTCCGCAGCGGAGCGGGAACCGCCCCCGCCGCCGGGCTCCGCCGTTGAGCTGGAGCTCGTCGAGCGGTTCACCCGGGCCATGGAGGACGGCGACGTGGATGACATCGTCGCTCTGCTCACCGAGGACGTCTGGCTGTCCATGCCGCCCCTTGCGCTGGAGTACCAGGGGCGTGAGCTGGCGGCCCGGTTCCTCGCCGCGGTCCGGCACGGCCGCAGCTACCGTGTGGTCGCGACCAGGGCCAACGGCCAGCCCGCGTTCGGCGTGTACGTCCGGGACCCGCACGCCAGCGTCGCCCACGCGAACGGGCTGCTGGTGCTCACCCTCGCGGGCGGCCAGATCTGCGCCATGACCAACTTCGGCGCCGGTGCCTTCCCCGGCTTCGGGCTGCCCCGGACTCTGCCCGACTGAGCGCACCGGGCGTTTTCACCGCGCAGACCCGCTGGCGCCGTGAGCGTGCGGCATCCTGGGAGGACGGGATTGCCTTCGCCGCGAACGTTGTCAACGCTGGCAGAGGAGCGCCAGCATGAAGCCGGATCTGGGCAAGGCCTTGCGGCGGTTCAGCCGCGTCGCCATCCCGCTGGCGGGCCATCTCGTGCACGCGCCAACGGCCGCGGTGCTGTTCCAGTTCCGCGAGGTGGCCCTGCACGGCCGGGACACCCGCGTCGCCGAGCTGGAACAACCTGTGTTCGCGTGGCGGTAACCGCGGTCAGGCCTACCTCAGACCGAAGACCTGGACATCCCCATAGCGGGGGAATCCATAGGACGTCAGATAGCGTGCACGTCAAGGGCGGTTTCGCTTATGTAATGTTCTGTTGCTGGATCCGAGTACATCGGGTAATTGGTACTCAATGGCACAGCCTCAAATTGAGTCCTAGGTCCGATGAGGCAGCCCCTCATCGATTCGGGAGAACTCGGGATTATCCAGGCGGCCAGAAGCTGGGGAGTGCTGCATGGCATTCCCGGAGTGGCTGGTTTCGTTATTGACGATGGAGATTAGCTGATCGGCTGCGTTGATCCAGCTGGTGAGTTCGGTGGGGGTGGGTACGAGTTTGTAGGGATGGTGGCATTCCCGGCTGAGGGCGCCCGGGCGCATGTCCCGTCGGGCGCCGCCACGGTCAGCCACAGGACGCTGTTGCCCGCTCTCACCTCTCCAGCGGGAGGTCAGGGCGCCGGAGACGGTCGGCCCCTGTCTCTGTGCCCAGGCCGGACGGCTGCGGCTGTACCAGCCCGGTTACCTGCGGATCGCATACTCACAAGTAACAATGCATGCTCAGGATGACAAAGTTCCTAGGCAATCGATTTCACTGCGTCTGTAATTTAGTTGCCGATAGCAAACTTCTTCTTAACTGACACGGTCCGGAATGGGTTGTTAACGCTTTGCGACACATAATTAAGTTTTGGTCGTTTCGGTCGTGACCTGGCGGGTAGATGCCGTCCGTCTCATTCCGGCGATGGTCGCCGTGGCCGCCGCCGCGGGAGATGAATAGGGGCTATGCGTGAGCGGAGCAGCGATAGGAGAAAAAGATCATGAAAACGGGAGGATCAACGGGAGGACCAACGGGAGGACCAACGGGCGGGCAGCTGGCTCTGGCGCTAGCAGCCGGCTACCTGCTAGGGCGCCAGCACAAGACCCGGCTGGCCTTCATGCTCGCTGTTGCTGCTCTGACCCGGGGGCTTAGCGGCGTGACGGGACAGCTGATGCGGAGCGGGACGAAGGTGCTCGGCTCTAGTGACGGCCTGACTGGCGGCCTGACTGGCGGCCTGGGTAAGGCCGCGGGTGATGTCCTGGGTGAAGCCGCGGGTAAGGCCGTGCCGGGACTCGGCGAAGTCGGCGACATGATCCGGCATGACCTGACCTCTGTCGCGAAGCGCGCGGTGGCTACGGCGGTCAGTAAGCAAATCGAGTCACTGAGTGACCAGCTTCGCGAACGAGCCGAGGCGATTCGCGAGCAGTCCGCTGGCCCCGCCAGAGGGAGGGGCGAAGAAGAGGCAGAGGACACCGGTGACGGTGAGCCCACAGTCCGGCGGCGGGGTCCGGTCCCTCGACAGCGTGAAGAGCCGGCCGAATACGAAGAGCCGGCCGAGGCGGAGGATGAGGAGCCGGCTGAGAGGGCACCCCGCAGCGGCGCGGCACCCCGCAGCGGCGCGGCACCCCGGAGCGGCGCGGCATCCCGGAGCGGCGCGGCACTCCGTAGCGGTGCGCGGTCCGGGCTAGGACGTGCCACTTCACCAATTCGCCGGACGCAGAGGTAAATGCGATGCCACCAACACCAAACCAGCGGCCGGAGGCTCTAGGTGACGGTCAGATTGTCGACGACCTAAAGGGTGAATTCCAGGATCTGTTTGGCGCGGCCAAGGACCTGGCCTTTACGGCCTTGCAGGACAAAGCTCTCAACTCCGTACGGGATACAGTGCGCGGCGTTACCGAGCGCCTCAATGAGTATGTGCAGCAAGGTGGCGGCAGCCCGGGATTGATAGCCGCGGTGACAGGCGCGCAAAAGCTCGCCGAGGGGGCATCGCCCGGACGGGCTCTCCTTAGCGCGGGCGCCACTGGACTGAAGGAGAAGGTAAAAGGTCTTTTCCGTCGTGGCGGTAGGGCTGGGGGCAGGAAGCTCAAGCTCACGAACATCGTTGAGTCGATCGACGTCGGCGTGCCGGTCCGGGTCGCTTACAACCAGTGGACCCAGTTCAGCGATTTCCCGAGGTTCATGAAGAAGGTTGAGAACGTCGATAGCCCGTCCGACGAGAAGCTGAACTGGAAGGCCCAGATCTGGTGGTCTCACCGCACCTGGGAATCGAACATCATAAAGCAGGTTCCGGATGAGCGCATTATATGGCGCTCGAAAGGACAGAAAGGGCACGTCGACGGCGCCGTCTCGTTCCACGAGCTGTCGCCGGCCCTGACCCGCATTCTGCTTGTCCTGGAGTACCACCCGCAGGGGATTTTCGAACACACCGGGAATCTCTGGCGTGCCCAGGGCCGCCGCGCGCGGCTGGAGCTTAAGCATTTCCGGCGTCACGTCATGACGCAGGTCGCCCTCCATCCCGACGAGGTTGAGGGCTGGCGCGGGGTGATAGAGGACGGCAAGGTCGTCAAGGACCACGAAACGGCCCTTCAGGAGGAGAAGGAGCGCGAGCAGGAACAGGCCCGCGAGGAAGGCCTGCCCGAG
>DASQVO010000180.1:0-39246 GCA_035640715.1 Streptosporangiaceae bacterium | reverse complement strand
CCCGACCGCGTAGGCGTGGCTGCGGGCATGCCGGAGCGGGGAAGAGTCGCAGCAGCCAACATGACCGCAGGTCAAGCAGAGGCGCAGGTGCACCCACGGGGAACCCACGCTCAGGCATTCCTGGCAGCCGTCCGGTGTCCGCGGCAAGACCGGGCGGACCAGGCTCAGATGCGGATCGTGAGGTGCCGGCATAACCGCCTTGTCCCCGCCCACCGGGAGCAGGCCCGGGCTGAAGCTGGCTCCGCCCCCGCCGCGTATAGCCCTGACCAGCAACGGCGCTGGCTGCCCGGAACAGGCGGATCTGCACGGCGCGCTACCCGGCCTGAGGATGCGGCAGGAACACACCCGGCGAACAAGCCCGGCCAGAGTGTTTCTGGTAATCATGTCCGGGTATGGCCTCCATAGGGTTTCACAGCCAGTGGCCTGGTGGCCGCGATCAGGAATCATCCTTTTACGGACGTCGAAAGCCGTTTGGACGATGACATCGGCGGGGGGAGTCGTGTCAGGGGGGCTGTCCCAGCGCCTGGCTGAAGGCTACGGAGTAGGCGGTCCCTTCCTGGGCGCCTGCGGAGAGGACCGGCGGTGATGGCTATGTCTGCCTGCCGCTGGACCGGGGCGCGTGGCATGAAGGGACCCGGCAGGGTCTAAGGTCATGCGTGGGCGCGTTCGTGAGCAGCAGGTTGTCCTTGACCTAGTACGTAACGTGAGGAACGGTCGCGGGGGCGTGCTGCTCATCGAAGGGGAAGCGGGGATGGGCAGGTCCCTGCTGCTCTCGGCGGCGGCCGGCGCCGCTGAGACGGAGGGCGTCTCGCTGGCTGCCGCCGCCGCCGACAGGCTGAGCCAGTTCATGCCGCTGCAGCCACTGCTCGTGGCACTGAGGGAATCGCCGGCCACCCTGGCCGATGAGGCGAGCCCGCGCAACATCGCCAGCCTGCCCATCCGGCTGGCCGGCACCTTGCGGGCAAGCCTGGAGAGGCGGGTATCGGCGGGTCCGCTGCTGGTCAGCCTGGACGACCTGCAGTGGGCCGATCCCACCACCCTGCAGGCGCTCCGTACCCTTCCGCGGCAGCTGGCGCCGTATCCGCTGAGCTGGATCCTGACCAGGCGAGCCCCAGGCCCGGAAAACGAGGCGGGGCTGCTCTTTGACCTCCTGGAGAGCGGAGGCGCGACCCGCATCCACCTCCGGC
Source organism: Streptosporangiaceae bacterium (assembly GCA_035640715.1). Taxonomy (GTDB): domain Bacteria; phylum Actinomycetota; class Actinomycetes; order Streptosporangiales; family Streptosporangiaceae; genus DASQVO01. The sequence goes on along the minus strand of DASQVO010000180.1, from coordinate 38,059 downwards.
CGCTCGGCGACGACGCGGTGGCTGGCTTGATCACCGATGCGCTGGGGGCGATGCCGGGCCCGGACCTGCTGGTTATGGCCGAAGGCGCTGCAGGCAACCCGCTGATGCTCACCGAGCTCGCCGCCGGGCTCCTCGATGAGAACGCCCTCATCATCCGCGATGGCCGGGCCAGCCTGACCTCGGCATGCATGCCAGGGCGGATTCAGGCCGTGGTGCGCAATACGCTCACCCAGCTCGGCACCCAGACCCGTCAGCTTCTCGAGATGGCGGCGGTACTCGGCCGGTCGTTCCAGCTGGAGGAGGCCGCCGAGATGCTGGGCGCGTCCCCGGCCGCATTGCTGCCATGTGTCCATGAGGCGCTCGACACGCAGGTTCTTGCCGCGACCCGGGATGCGCTGGCCTTCCGCCATGAACTGATACGGCAAGCCATCTGTGAGTCCCTCCCGCTGCCGGTCAGGCAGGCCCTCCATGGCCAGTTCGGCGATATTCTGCTGTCACGTGGCGGCCCTGCGGCGCTGGCGGCTGCACATCTGCTCAGCAGCGTCCGCAGCGGCGACAGCCGAACGCTCGCCAAGCTGGACCGGGCCGCCGCCGAGTTCCTCCCCTCATCCCCGGCAAGCGCCGCTGATCTCGCGGCCCGCGCTCTTGAGCTCACACCACCCGGAAATCCGGAAATACTCGCCCGGTCGGTGACCGCTGCCGACGCGCTGACGGCCGCGGGACGACTTGAGGAAGCGGTCCAGCTGACCCGCTCGGCGCTCCTGATACCGCAGCCGGCCGTCACCAGCGCGCGGCTACGCTGCACATTGTCTTCGGCACTGTCGATGAGCGGCCAGGCTGATGAGGCGATGATCGAGGCCGGGCACCTGCTGGCCGAACCGCGGCTCCCCAGTGAGGTCCACGCTGACGCTACGATCGCGCTGCTCCAGGCACTGACCGGATTGCGTGACAACCGGAGGGCAAGCAAGCTCGCGGAAGCCATCCTGGCCAGGCGGGATGAAGAACGCGCCGATGTGGTAATCGCGGCACTGGCGGCCCTTGCCACCACCAGATGGGACGCGGGCCGGCTGGCCGACGCGCTGAACCTGTCCGCCGACGCCGTCCGCCACGCGACCGGGCAACCGCCAGGCGTACTGCATTTTCGCCCCCACATGTTCCTCGCCTCCCGTCTCGTGGATCTCCGCCGCTTCGGCGAGGCGCGAGCCGTGATGCGGACCGCACCTAATCACATCGATACACTCGGCCCGATCGGGTGGTCGGCTACGTCGGCCACGCTGCATGCCCGCATGGCACTGGCAGCAGGCCGCCTTGATGACGCCGTGGCTGCGGCCGAAGCCGCCCTCGGCAGGACCCGGACCCTCGGGCCGTCGTTGCGTGACCCGGCGGCGCTGGCCGTTCTCGCCACCGTGGCCCTGCGCCGCGGCGACCTGAACGCCGCCGCCCATCACATGGGGAACACAACGCAGCGGTCTCATTTCCGGTCCGCCTACCTGGGCACCTGGGGCACCGTCGTGTCGGCCCAGGTCGACGAAGCCCGCAACGGCCCCAGGCCCGCGCTGGACATGCTCGCGGATGTTTATGCCCATCTTCGCGAACACCGGTTCCCGCTCCTGTGCGACCCGGCATGCGCGGCCTGGCTGACCCGGACCGCCCTCGCGGCGGGCGACCAGCAGCGCGCTCAGCTTGCCGCGGCAGTGGCGGACGAGATCACGCATAGCAACCCCGAACAGCCGGTTACTGCCGCCTCCGCCGCGCATGCCCGCGGTATTTGCGACCGGGACCCATCGCGTCTACAAGAAGCAGCCTCCGGGCACCCTGACCGGTGGGCCCGCGCGTCCGCCGCAGAGGATCTCGGGACACTCCTGACAGCAGGGGGCAACCGCCGCGGCGCCATCGCCTGCCTCGATCGGGCGCTCGATGACTACGCGGGAACTGACGCGGCTAGGGACGTCGCCCGCGTACACCGGAGGCTCCGCAGGCTCGGCGTCCGTCGACGGCACTGGGCTGCTGAGAGCAGGTCCGCCAGCGGCTGGGGTAGCCTCACCGGCACTGAACGCACTGTGTCCAAACTGGTCGCCCAGGGACTGACCAATCAGCAGGTGGCTCACCAGATGTTCATCAGCGGGCACACCGTCGCCTTTCACCTGCGCCAGATCTTCCGCAAGCTTGACATCTGCTCACGTGTCGAACTGACCCGCATCGCCGTGGAGCATGCACAGCACCAGCCCCTGGACAACTCGTAGACCCCGCTCGCCGTGGCCTCGGCCGCGTCATCCGCACCGCCAGTCCCCACGGGCCCGTTCGGTGACCCGTCGGCCCTGCCGGCTGTGCGAGTCACCGCCAGCGGATAGAAACCCACGGCATCCAGGCAGCTGGTCCCGCCGACCCACGCAGCGGACCCCGCGCTGGCGCAGGAAAGACGCCGCCAGGGCCGGCCTGCGGTCCGAGTGGCGGAATTAGCCGATCTGAGGGGCGGACTAGACGTAGGGGAACGCGGCCGGGCCCGGAAGTCATGGCAGTGGCCGGGCCTTGGCAAAGAGTACTCATCCTGGTGAAGCGGACGCAGGGCCGGACCGCTCATGCTTGGCTGACGGTGAGGAGATGACAGCACGCAGCGGCACTGGCCGCGAGGCAGACGATCAGGCAGCCGGTGCGCCGGACCCCGACGCGCTGCTCCCGGCCCTTGATGAGCGCCAGCTCAGCGTGCTGCGCCGGGTCGGCCTCGAGTGGGACCGGGCATCCGGCGACCCGCAGGCGTGGCGGCGAGCGCTGCCGCTGGACCCCAACCTGGGCAGCTACCCGGAGGCGGACGAGATCCGGCCGACGCGACTTGGGCGCTTCGTGCCTGTCGCCGGGAGAGACGGGCAGCTTCCGGCCATCGAGGCCACCGACGAGGCAGAGGCACCGCTGACCTTGCCCGGCCGCATCGCCTACCGGGTGCGGCGGGTGCTGCTCGGTCCTCCGTTGAGCACTACCGCGATCGCCACTGAGCGGATGCGCAAGCTGGTGGCACTGCCGGTGCTGTCCGCTGACGCGCTCTCATCGGTTGCCTACGGGCCAGAGGCGATGCTCGCGGTCCTGGTCCTCGCCGGCAGCGCCGGCCTAGGCTACTCGCTGCCGATCGCGGCGGCGATCGCGCTGCTGATGCTCGCGGTCGGCGTGTCCTACCGGCAGACCATCCGGGCGTATCCGCACGGCGGGGGTTCGTACATCGTCGCCAGCGACAATCTCGGCCGGGTACCGGGCCTGGTCGCCGCGGCCGGCCTGCTGATCGACTATGTCATGACGGTTGCGGTGTCGGTCGCCTCAGGCGCGGCCGCTGTCACGTCGGCCATCCCATCCCTCGCGCCCGCCGCCGTCCCAGCTGGCATCGGCGTAATTGCCTTGCTGCTGGCCGGCAACCTGCGCGGCGTCCGCCAGGCTGGCGCGCTCTTTGCCGCGCCGACCTATGCCTTCATCATTGCTGTCGCCGCCCTGATCACAGTCGGCCTGGCTGGCGCAACGGCCCGCGGTTTCCACCCGGTCCCGCCGCCCCGCCTGACCCCTATCGAAAACGCCGGCGTACTGCTGGTGCTGCGTGCGTTCGCTTCCGGGGCGACGGCGATGACCGGCATCGAAGCTGTCTCCAACGCCGTTCCGGCGTTCAAGCCCGTTGAGTGGCGCAACGCCCGCACCACGCTCACCTGGATGATTGGCCTGCTCATCGCGATGTTCGCGGGCATCGTCGTGCTGGTGCGGCTGGACGGCGTGGTGCCACGTGCCGGGCAGACAGTGCTCTCCCAGCTCGCCCACCGGAGCTTCGGCGGAGGCTTCCTGTATGCGTTTACGCAGGCGGCCACGGCTGCAATCCTGCTGCTCGCAGCCAACACGGCCTACAACGACTTCCCCCGCGTGCTGTTCCTGCTGGCGCGCAGTCACCATGCGCCGCGGCTGTTCTTGCGGATCGGCGACCGGCTCGCGTTCAGCAACGGAATCATCGTGCTCTCGATCACCGCGACTGCGATCTATGCCGCGTTCGGCGGTAATACCGAGTCGCTTATCCCGCTGTATGCCGTCGGCGTGTTCCTGGCATTCACAATGTCCCAGGCCGGCATGGTCGTCCACTGGTGGCGCCGACGCGACGACGCTCACTGGCGCCGGAGCCTGTTCTTCAACGCCACCGGCGGAGCCCTCTCGGCGATCGTCTTCCTCACCGCCGCGCTCACCAAGTTCACCGAGGGCTCCTGGGTGGCCCTGCTCGCGATCGGGCTGATCATCCTGATCTCACTGCGTATCCGCCACCACTATCACCTCGTCGTCGCGGCGACCGCCCTGCATCTGCATGCCGCCGAGATTCCGGTCCGGCCGCTTACGCCCGTCACCGGCGATGGTGCCCGGCCCTGGGCCGAAGTCAGGGGCGAGGCCGCAGCCGAGGCCGAGACCGAGACCGAGGAGCAGCCCGAGGAAATCCGTCACCTGATATTCGTGCCGGTGGCCGTCCTGGATCTACCCAGCATGCGAGCGCTCGCCTACGCGGCGTCCTTCCGGCAGCCGGTGCTCGCCCTGCACCTCAGCCCGACTGAAGACGAGGCCGAGCGCTTCCGCCACTACTGGCAGACGTGGGGTAATCACCTTCCGCTCGAGGTGATCGTCTCACCCCACCGCGCCATCGTCGCGCCCCTGGTCAACTACATCTGGTCGCTGCACCGCCAGCGTCCCGATCTGACATTGACCGTGATCCTCCCGGAGCTTGTGGTCCGGCACTGGTGGCACCGCATCCTTCACAATTGGACTGCGCCCCAGCTCCGGCGAGCGCTCCGGCCGCTGCCGAAGGTCGTCGTCACCACCGTCCCGTTTCACCTCCCCTGCTAACGCCCCCTTCAGGGCAATGCATTCGGCTGACGGTTCCAGATCTGCCCTCCGGGCCAGACAATGCGAGGCAGCGGGCACTCTGGTCGGCACCGGTTCCGCCCCAAGCCGGAACTGGCCTGGGAGCTAGCGTTAGCCGGTCCGGGGATGCGGAAGCCACGCCCTGCAAGGGATTGTCAGTATGCAGGAAATATCCCGACCAGCGAGATCATGTACCTGTCGTTGTTCATCCGGTGCTCTGCTCGCAGCGCGGTCGCCGAAGTGACTGGGGAAATCGACCTCTCGTCGGGGCCGTGGCTGCAGGAATCCTTGCTGAGCTTCCTGCGGACGAGCGAAACCCGTCTTCTGGCCGATCTGTCCGATGTGACGTTCATCGACTGCTCCGGCCTGCGGATGCTGCTCGCGACGTGCCAGAGAGCCGAGCTGCAGGACTGCTCGCTGCGCTTACCGCGGTGTCGCGCCAGATCCTGCGGCTCGCCGAGCTGACCGGGGAGGTCATCCACAAGCCTGAGCCGCTGACCGCAGCGGCACCGGATAAGGAGGTCTCCATGAACAACCCATGCAGCCACCCGGCACCCGGCACGCCTGCGCCCCTCGAAGCACCGGCCCAGCGGCATGCTATCGCCTTTGCCATGCCGCCCTGGTTCGATGTGCCACCGAAGGCTTACGGCGGCATCGAATCGCTGGCGGCGAACCTAGTCGATGCCCTGGTCGGCCGCGGCCACACCGTGTTCGTGGTGGCCGCCGGCAGGAACGGCACACGTGCGCAGTTCCGGCGCACCTATGAGGCGGCACCGTCGGAGCATATCGGTAAGACGCTACCTGAGGTGCTGCACACCGCCTGGTCCAACCGGCACCTCGACGGACTCGACGTCGACGTCATCCATGACCATTCACTGGTCGGCCCGCTGACCGCCCGAGGCCGCAAAGCGCCGACCGTCGTCACTGCTCACGGTCCGTGCGTAGGTGAGATGGCATCGTATTACCGCGCTGTGTGTGCCGACACGAGCCTAGTGGCCATCTCCGACTTCCAGCGCCGGCTCGCACCTGACCTATGCTGGGCGGCCACCGTACACAATGCCATCAAGGCGGCCCGCTTCACCTTCCAGGAGAAGAAAGACGACTACGTGCTGTTCATTGGCCGGATGCACCCGGACAAGGGTGCGCATCTGGCCATCGACGCCGCCCGCAGCGCAGGCCGCCGCATTGTGCTGGCAGGGAAGCTGATCGAGCCGCACGAGCATGACTACTTCAGATCCGAGGTGCAGCCGCGGCTCGGGAGCGATGCCAAGTTCATCGGCGAGGCGGACATGGCCGCCAAGCAGGAACTCTACGGGGCAGCGCACTGCCTGGTGTTCCCCGTCTGCTGGGATGAGCCGTTCGGCTTGGTGATGATCGAGGCCATGGCCTGCGGGACCCCGGTCGTGGCGCTTCGCCGCGGCTCGGTACCTGAGGTGGTGCTGGATAGCACCACCGGCTTCATCCGCGATGATCCCGCAGACCTGCCCGCGGCCATCAATGAAGCAGGCACCATCGACGCCAAAGCCTGCCGCCGCCACGTCGAGGAGAACTTCGACATCTCCATCATGGCCACCGGATACGAGCGCACCTACGCGCAGCTGTGCGGCACAAGATAAAAATGGCAGCTAGGGCACTTGCGCCTGCGACGGGGCGCCCGAAGGGCACAGCGCCAGGTAGAGAGCCGCCGAGTCGAGGACAGCCACGAGGCCGATCACCCAGGAGCCCAGCGGCCGGGGCGAGCGGAAGTAGGCGAGTGCCGGAAGAACCGAACCAGCACTCCCGGTACAGCAGCAGGTACTCACCAGGTCCCGCAGCGGCGGCATCGCCGGCTCAGCGTCCGGCCCACCTTGCCGCCAAGCTCCCGGCTGGACGCTTCAACGCTGGCCCTGTCGGCAAAGCAAGCGGTTCCACGGACCGCTGGCTCGGCCCGGACGCTGTCCGCCATATGTCCGTAACCATCGCTATGCAGCCGCCTACAGCGAAACACCGTGGCACACAGAGGGACAAAGAAAAAACGGCCCGCCGGGCCGCGTTTGCGCAGCCAGCAGCCCGTTTTCGCTGGTGGTGGCAGGTGATGGATTCGAACCATCGAAGGCGAAGCCGACGGTTTTACAGCCGTCCTCGCCGGGGGTGGTCGCATTCGCGGGAGAATCTGTTGTGCCAGGTCAGCGCGCCATGCGGCAGGGATTCTCTTGGTCAGACCGCTGTCAGGCAGACGTGCGCGCAGACTCCTCGTGCACGAGATCGGTGAGCCGGGCCAGGATGTCCGGGTCGGTCTCCGGGAGCACGCCGTGACCGAGGTTGAAGATGTGGCCCTCCGCGGTCCGGCCGCGGGCGAGCACGTCACGCGCGCGCTGCCGTACGACGTCCCATGGCGCCAGCAGGGCCGCGGGGTCCAGGTTGCCCTGCAGTGCCTTGCCGGGGGCGACGCGGCGGGCCGCGTCATCCAGGGGCACCCGCCAGTCGACACCGACCACGTCGGCCCCGGCCTCCCCCATCAGGCCGAGCAGTTCACCGGTCCCCACGCCGAAGTGGATACGCGGGACCCCCTCCGCCTCCAGCGCAGCGAAGACCCGGCTGCTGTGCGGCAGGACAGACTGCCGGTAGTCCTCCGGGCCGACTGCCCCGACCCAGGAGTCGAAAAGCTGGATGGCCGAGACGCCCGCGGCAACCTGGATCTTCAGGAACGAGACGATGATGTCGGTGAGCCGGCTCATCAGCGCGTGCCATAGCCGCGGCTCGGCGTACATGAGCGCCCTCGTCCGGTCGTGGTTCCTGGACGGGCCTCCCTCGATGAGGTAAGACGCCAGGGTGAACGGAGCGCCGGCGAAGCCGATCAGCGGCCGGGTGCCGAGTTCCGTCACGAGCGCGCCCACGGCCTCTGTGACATAGGGCACGTCGCCCGGCTCGAGCGGGCGCAGCCGTTCCAGGCCGCATTCGTCGCGGATGGGTTCATAGATCACCGGCCCGACCCCTGGCTTTATGTCGATGCCGACCCCCACCGCCTGGAGCGGGACGACGATGTCGCTGAACAGGATCGCCGCGTCAATGTCGTAGCGGCGCAGCGGCTGCAGGGTGATCTCGGTGATCAGCTCCGCGTTGGTGCATGAGTCGAGCATCGGGATGCCCGCCCGCGCCTGCCGGTACTCCGGCAGGGACCGGCCAGCCTGCCGCATGAACCAGACCGGCGTATACGGCACCGGCTCCCTGCGGCATGCGCGCAGGAACGGCGAGTCCTTGGCAAGCAGCGTCACATCAAGGATCGTCTCACATTCCGACTGGTGAGTAACTGACACGCCGCCCGAGGTCCCCCGGATCCGGGCCGGGCCATGCCAGTATGATCATCAGCCCCGCGAAAGTGCCGCCAAAGGAGGTCGCGCAGGCCATGAGCCAGATGCCCTGGTACTGTCCCGGGTGCGATGGAGAGCATCTGTTCGAGCAGTTCCACGACGGCCCGGGCAGCTGCCCGGACTCCCCAGACGGCTATTGTCCCGAGTGGGCGTGCACCGAATGCGGCACCGCCCTGATCGTGGGCTTCCTCCCGGGTGAGCCGTTCCAGGGTGACGCGCCGCGCAGCCCCGGCCGCGCGGCATGAGACCGGGCAAAACCGGGCAACCAGGATGAGGCCGGGCCGCGTGAGGCAGCGGCAAGCGCGTACCCTCAGGACATGAAATCGGCCGACAGGCCAGTGCGGCAGCACCCGGCGCCGCGTGACACGTCGCGGCAAGGCGACGACGAGGCGGCCACGTTCGGTGCGGCCGTGGCCCAATTCGAGGTAGGGCGCGACAGCCAGGGCCAGCTCCGCGCCGAGTTCACGTTCGAGGACATCCCCGCGCCCCGGCGCCTGGCCCCCTTTGCCGCCGCGACCTCCGCCACGGTACGGCGGGACGACACGGAGATCGCCTGGGGCCGGCTGGTGCTGCTGTACGACCCGGGGGGACAGGACGGCTGGCCGAGCCTCTACCGCCTGATCAGTTACCTGCGAGCCGAAGTGGACCCGGAGATCGCCGCCGACCCGATGCTGTGCCAGGTCGGCTGGAGCTGGCTGATCGAGGCCCTGGACGCCTGGACGCCGGGTTACGGCGCGCCGAGCGGGACGGTCACCCGGGTCACCACCGAGGGGTTCGGCGGCAAGGAAGGCGACCCCCCGGTGCACGAGTTCGAGCTTCGCGCATCCTGGTCGCCGGTCGGCCCGGCAGAGACGGCCAGCGCCGTCCCGCCGGATGCGGCCGGCTCAGCGGACCTGGCGGCCCTTGACATTGCGGCGCACGTCACGGCCTGGTGCGACTCCCTGGCGGCTGCAGCCGGCCTGCCGCCCCTCGCGCTCGGCGCGGCCGCGCTCCCGGCGGCAGCCGCGGCGGCGGATCAACGCTCGCGGCGGCGCCGGTGACCGTTGAGAGCCAGCCGCCCGGAAAGGCCGTGCCGCTGCTGGAGCCGCGGGACGGGCTGCCCCCGGTCGTCGAGACCGCAGAAGAACTTGACCGGGTCACCCGTGTGCTCGCCGCGGGAACGGGACCGGTGGCGGTCGACGCCGAGCGCGCCTCCGGCTACCGCTACGGGCACCGCGCCTACCTCGTGCAGTTCCGCAGGGCCGGCTCGGGAACGGCCCTCATCGACCCGATCACGTGCCCGGACCTGTCGGGCATCGACGCCGCGCTCGCCGACACCGAGGCTGTGCTGCACGCGGCGTCGCAGGACCTGCCGTGCCTCGCCGAACTGAACTACCGGCCCCGGCTGCTGTTCGACACCGAGCTGGCCGGCCGGCTGCTCGGCTTCCCGCGAGTGGCGCTCGGCACGCTCGTGGAGGCCGTGCTCGACCTGCTGCTGGAGAAGGGCCACTCAGCTGCCGACTGGTCGACGCGCCCCCTACCGGAAGAGTGGCTGCGTTATGCAGCCCTGGATGTGGAGGTGCTCATCGAACTGCGGGACGCGCTGGCCGACATGCTCACCGCCCAGGGAAAGATGGAGTGGGCCCGGCAGGAGTTCGCGGCGGTACTGTCCGCCGCTCCCCCGGCGCCGCGGCCCGACCCGTGGCGCCGCACCTCGGGCATCCACCGTGTACGGAGCCGGCGCAGCCTTGCGGTGGTCCGGGAAATCTGGGAACAGCGCGACAAGATCGCCCAGGAGATGAACCTCTCCCCGGGACGCGTGCTGCCCGACTCGGCGATCGTGGAGGCGGCCAGGTCGCTGCCCGCCAGCAATGCCGCCCTGGTCCGGATACCGGGGTACACCGGCCGGGTCGCGAGAAAGCACATGCCTGAGTGGCTGGGCGCGATTCGGCGCGCGCAGGGACTGCCGGAAAGCGCGCTGCCCGACACCGGTGGCGCCGCGGCCGCCACCGGGCCCCCGCCGACGCACCGCTGGGCCGAGCGCGATCCCGCCGCTGCCGCGCGCCTTACCGCGACCCGGATGACCGTGGCCGAACTGGCGCACGCGCACACCATGCCCACGGAGAACCTGCTGCCCCCCGACGCTGTACGCAGGATCTCCTGGGAGCCGCCAGACCCGCCCGAGGCAGAGGCCGTAGCCACGGCGCTGGCCGCCTATGGTGCACGGCCCTGGCAAGTCGAGCTGACCGCCGGGCCGATCGCCGGCGCTTTCGCCGAGCTCGACGGGACGGGGACGATATGAGCGAGCCGCAGGGGCGCGGCGCCGCCTGGACTGAGGAGCGAGGGACGAGCGACGAGGGAAGGCGGCGCCTCAGGGCGCCCCGGAGGCGAGCGGGGAGACAGGGGACGAGCGACGAGGGAAGGCGGCGCCTCAGTGCGCCCCGGAGGCGAGCGGGGGACACGGCATGAGCCCGCCCGTCCTGCCGGGACTCTTCGGCGCGATCGCGCCCGTGCTGGACCATTACGGGTATCTGGCCGTCGCCTTCTTTGTCACCGTGGAGGACTTCGGTATCCCGGTCCCGGGCGAGACCGCGCTCATCGCGGCGGCCCTCTACGCCGGCGCGGGCCGGATGAATATCGTGGCGGTCGGCATCATCGGCTTCTTCGCCGCCGTCGTCGGCGACAACATCGGCTTCACGATCGGGCATTTCGGTGGCCGTGCGCTGGCTGTGCGGTTCGGCAAGTACGTGTTCCTCACCAGCGAGCGACTGGACAAGGCAGAGGCCTTCTTCGAGCGGCACGGCGGCAAGATCATCGTGGTTGCCCGCTTCATCGAGGGGCTGCGTCAGGCCAACGGCATCGTGGCCGGCATCACCGGCATGCACTGGCGGCGCTTCCTCTTTTTCAACGCGATCGGCGCCGCGCTCTGGGTGGGCGTCTGGGTCAGCCTCGGCTACCTGGCGGGAAACCACATCATCGTCATTTACCAGCAGATCACCCGCTACTCGCTGTACGTGCTGATCGCGCTCGGGGTGGCGCTGGCCGCGTTCATCGCCTGGCACCTGCGCCGGCGCGCCAGGCGCCGCGCCGGACAGGCCGCAGCATCCGGCGCAGCCGGCGAATCCGGCACGGCACCCCAATCCGGCGCAGCCAGGGAACCCGGCGCCGCACCCGACCCCGGCGCGGCCGCACACGACGACCGCAAGGCCGCGGGCCCCGACGCTGACGCCCCCGACGCTGCCCCCGGCCCTGACGCCCCCGACGCCATCCGAGAGGACCGCGGCACCCGCATGCCCGCCGGAGAGGACCACGACGGCGCGGCCGACAACGGCCGGGCGGCACCGGGCCCGTATCCGCCCCATCCGCGGGACGGGCGCGGGAATCAGCAGGCGCTTCCGGCATATGACCCGCTCCCATCCCGGAACGGACGTGCGGATGCCCGGCCGGACAGTGCGCCGGAGACGCCAGGCACGGCTCAGGAGCGAGATCAGCCGCCCGACACGCCCGACAGGTCGTGACGTTCCAGCCCGACCAGCCTGCCATCGCCTGCCTGCAGCACCCAGAAACCGCCCTTCGGCAGTGAGGGATCGGCTGGCGGCACGGCGCCGAGATGCTCGCACGCCGCCGCCAGCAGCACCGGAATGTTCTCCCGGTGCACGCACACCACCGCGGGCACGCCGTCAGCCACGATGCGTGCCATGGCGCTGGCAGGATCGTCAGCGCTCGTTCGGCACGATGAAGAGGACTGGGATGGGGTCGGCACGGCGAACGCGGCCTTCTCCTCGACGGCGGCGCCGATCCGCGCCGCGTACGGCGCGACCGTGTCGATGCAGCGTCGCGTGGCCGAGCTGACCACCCTGCGCGGCGCGAAACAGCCGAGCAGTGCCGCGAGGACGCGGGCGGCGGCGCGTCCCCGATCGTCCAGCGGCCTGAGCGCGTCGTCGCCGCGCCAGTCCTTCTTGCTGCCGGCTGACGCATGCCGCAGCAGGATCAGCGGGACCGTTTCGCGCGGCCACTGCGCGAAGTCGTTGAGGACGCCGACATCGTGAGGGTAGGAGAGCTGCTCTCGGGCCTGTGGCAGCGAGAGCCATTCCACGCGATCGACCTCCTTATTGGGGACGCCGTGCTGGCCCGGGGGCAAGTCGGCCCCCCGGAACCCCCCGCTGCCGCTTCGCGGCGGCGCGGGCGCCGTCGGCACGGGCGCAGCCGCCGCCCAGTAGTGCACGTGCTTGGGGGCGCCGTCCACCCGGTAATGCACCGTCCGCAGCCGGCGGCCGAGCACCGGGCGCAGGCCCGTCTCCTCGGTGACCTCCCGGACCGCAACCTGGAGGATATGTTCCCCCAGGTTGCGCTTGCCCTTCGGCAGCGACCAGTCGTCCCACCAGGGGCGATGAATGAGGAGCACCTCCGTGCTGCTGTTCGTGCGCCGCCACAGCAGGACCCCGGCGGCCTCCATCTCCTCCGGCTCAGTCATCCGCGACCCGGACGTGCTGATCCCTCATCAGCGTGACCTGGATGTCGCGCAGCGGCTCTCCCTCCGGCCCGCGGTCGTGCCGCGTCCAGGTCCCGTCGCTGTCAAGCCACCACGATGCGGTGCTGTCGTCCATACCCAGGTCGAGCAGCCGCCGCAGTTCCCTGCAGTGCGCCGGATCGGTCACCCGCACGATAACCTCCACGCGCCGGTCCAGGTTCCGGTGCATGAGGTCGGAACTGCCGAGCCACACTTCGCCGACGGCCTCGGGATCGGCGTCGTCCTCATTCCCCGTGCCGAACGCGTATACCCGCGAGTGCTCGAGGAAGCGGCCCAGCACGCTGTGCACGCGGATGTTCTCCGACAGCCCCGGCACCCCCGGCCGCAGCGCGCAGATGCCGCGGACCCACAAGTCGATGGGCACCCCGGCCTGGGACGCGCGGTACAGCGCGTCGACCACCACCTCATCGATGAGCGCGTTGCACTTGAACTGGATCCTGGCGGACTTCCCGGCCCGCTTCCGCTGCGCCTGCTGGGCGATCCGCCCGACGATGCCCGCCCGCAGGGACTCGGGCGCCACGAGCAGCCGCCGGTAGAAAGCCTTGTGGCTGTATCCGGTGAGGTGGTTGAACAGGTCGGTGACGTCCTCGCCGACCGTCGGGTCGGCGGTCAGCAGCCCGAAGTCCTCATACAGCCGCGCGGTCGTGGGATGATAATTGCCGGTGCCGATGTGGCAGTAGCGGCGCAGCGCCCCGTCGGCCTCCTGGCGGACGATGAGCAGGGCCTTGCAGTGCGTCTTCAGGCCGACAAAGCCGTAAACGACGTGGCAACCCGCCTGCTCCAGCTTCCTCGCCCAGGCGATGTTGGCATGCTCGTCGCCGCGTGCCTTGATCTCGACGACCACGACGACCTCCTTGCCCGCCTCGGCCGCGTCGATCAAGGCGTCCACGATAGGCGATTCACCGCTGGTCCGGTAGAGGGTCTGCTTGATCGCCAGCACGTCCGGATCCGCCGCTGCGGCCTCGATGAGACGTTCAACGCTCGTGGTGAACGACTCGTAGGGATGGTGGACCAGGATGTCACGCTCGGCGAGCGCGGCGAAGATGTCGGTGTCCTTCGGAATCGCGGACGCCGAGGGCACGAACGGCGGGTACCTCAGCTCGCCGATGTCGAGGTCCGCGATCGCCGAAAGACCCGACAGGTCCAGCGGGCCGGGCACGCGGTACACGGCGCGCCGGTCGATGCCGAGCTCGGTGACGAGCCGGTCCAGCACGTCGCTCGACATCGAGTCCTCCACCTCGAGGCGGACCGCGGGATCGAAGCGCCGCCGGAGCAGCTCGCGTTCCAGTGCCTGCAGGAGGTCTTCGGTGATGTCCTCGTCAACCTCCAGGTCCCTGACCCGGGTGACGCGGAACGCGTGATGCTCGATGATGTCGAGGCCCTCGAACAGCTGCGTGAGGTGCGCCGCGATCACATCTTCCATCGGGACGAACCGGTGCGGCGAGACGGCGAGGAACCTCGGAAGCCGCGGCGGCACCTTCACGCGCGCGAACATGATCGCGCTCGTCCGCGGGTCGGCGAGCATGACCGCCAGGTTCATCGACAGGCCGGAGATGAACGGGAATGGGTGCGCCGGGTCGACGACGAGCGGCGTCAGCACCGGGTAGATGCGCTCACGGAACAGCTCGTGCAGGCTCTCCCGCTCGGCTGAGGATAGTTCCTTCCACCGCAGGATCTCGATGCCTTCCCTGCTGAGAGCGGGCAGGATCCGGTCGGTGAAGCACGCAGCGTGCCGCGAGGTCAGCCGGCCCGCGAGATCCAGGGTGCGGTTCAGCACCTGGCCGGGACGCTGGAGGCTCACGCCCTCCACCGGGAGGCCGGCCGCCATACGGCGCATCAGGCCGGCGACCCTGACCATGAAGAACTCATCAAGGTTGCTCGCGAAGATCGAGAGGAACCTGACCCGCTCGAGCAGCGGGATACTCTCGTCCTCGGCTAGCTCCAGCACGCGCTGGTTGAACCTGAGCCAGCTCTCCTCGCGGTCGAGGTAACGGTCGGCCGGAAGCGACCCGGACGGCTCGGGGTGCTGCCCGTTCACCTCTGCCGCTTCTGTCTGGTCGGCTGCTCGCCCGTCAGCCTGGCCGATACTCATCTATCCATTGTCACAGCCCAGCCAAGCACAGAGAACCCTCCCCCGGCCCGTGATCTTGGCGTTCCAGCGCACCCGGCGGCACGTCAGCCGCGGTCCAGCACCGCGCTGAGAAACTCCTTGGTGCGCGGCTGCGCGGGGTGGCTGAAAAGCTTGCCGGGAGGTCCCTCCTCGACGACCTGGCCCTGGTCGAACATCAGGACCCGGTCCGAGATGTCCTGAGCGAACCGCATCTCGTGGGTCACGCACAGCATCGTGATGTCGGTGTTCCCCGCGATCTCCCGCAGGACGCCCAGTACCCCGCCGATGAGCTCGGGGTCGAGTGCCGAGGTCACCTCGTCCAGGAGCAGCACGTCCGGTCGCATGGCGAGGGCACGGGCGATGGCCACCCGCTGCTGCTGGCCTCCGGAGAGCTGGCTGGTAGCGCTGTCGGCGCAGTCGGACATCCCCACCATGTCGAGCAGTTCCCGCGCGCGCTGCTCCGCCTCGGCCTTCGGCAGGCCGAGGACCCGCACCGGCGCCTCGGTGATGTTGCGCAGTACATTCATGTTCGGGAACAGGTTGAAGTGCTGAAACACCATGCCGACCCGCTTGCGGACCGTGCGGAGGTGCTTTTCGCTGGCAGGAACGAGCCGGTCGCCGCGGCGCATGTGGCTGAGGTAATCGCCGCCGAGAAGGATCGTGCCCTCATCGACTCGTTCCAGGCCCAGCCTTCTCACCAGGACAGAGGACGGGTAGCTCAGCAGCAGGAACAGCAGGCCCGCGATCGTGAACGGCTCGACATAGCGGTAGGCGTTCGAGCCGATCGTGTCCGCCTGGCCCACCAGGTCGAGGACACCCACGGTGAGCAGCACCGGGGTCTCCTTCAACATGGAGACCACATAGTTGCCGAGCGCGGGCAGGGCACGGCGGATGGCCTGCGGGATGATCACGCTGGTCCACACGCGCAGCCTCGGCAGGCTGAGCGCCGTCGCGGCCTCCCACTGGCCGCGCGGGACGCTTTCGATGCCCGCGCGGTACGCCTCGGAGGTATAGGTCGCGTAATGCACGCCCAGCGTGACGACCCCCGTGGCCAGCGAGCTCATCCGGATGCCCAGTGCCGACGGGAACACGAAGTAGACGAAATACAGCTGAACGAGCAGTGGCGTGCTGCGGATGAACTCGACGAACAGCCAGACGGCCTTGCTGGCCACGGGGACACGGACCAGCCGGACGACTGCGAACACCAGCCCGAGGGCGAACGCCACCAGCGAGCCCAGCACCGTCGCCTCGAGGGTCACCTCCAGGCCGCGGAGCAGGCCCGGGAGGATGTGCCCGATTGCCGCCGCCGCAGGGTTGGAGCTACTGTGCACCCCGGCCCGGCGAAACCCGCCCCGTCCGCCCGATTGCGCGGCATGTCCCGGCAACGTAGAGCGGTAATGCCGGTAGATAGGGGTAAGCTGCACGTCACAAATGACTACAATGAGTTACATTGCCATGACAGGTACGCACCGCGGCTACATTCATGCCGTCAGGCCGGCGGCACTGGCCGTCACCGGGCAGGCGGTCACAATTGGTCCGCTGGCGCGCAACTTTGTCATTTGGTTTACCGAAAATCGTAAATTCATCATATGATACGCATCACATCACTGTAGAGCGATAGCGCAGTTTCGTTCAGTGATGGTCCGCATGGCCACGTGTCCGGAACCGAAGGTTGCCCAAGGATCTCGATCGCCGGTACCGCGGGGGTCTCCCGCTGGCGGTGTGGTGGGCAGCGCGGCGTCCGGCTCCCGGGCAGCCCGGCTCCAACTGCTCTCGCCTAGGGCCACCTGACCCTGCCCGTTGACCCCCTCGAGGCTGGCCTCGCCGCCGCTCATGATTTCGTTGTCCCAGCTAGAGCGCCTCTAGAGAAACGCTAGAGCATCTCTAGGCAAACCTGCAGTTCACCGCACGTCCGGTACGAACTGTTGCCTATCATGCGTGTGTGCTTTCAGGTGAAGACGGCCCGCAGAACACTCCCCTGCCACCCCGCCATGACATGGCCCTGCTTCCGCGGCCCGGGAACGGGACTGTCGCGGTCGGGCCACCGGGAACCGGGCCCGGACACTGGGCTGGTGCGCCATCTTCCGCCTGGGCCGACGGAGAGACCTTCCTCGCCTACCGGCTGCGGCGGCCACTGGGGCATGGCCGGGGCTATGCCGTGGCGGTGGCCCGCTCCCGTGACGGGGAGCACTTCGAGACGGTGACCACCATCCACAAAGAGGATATGGCCACCGATTCACTGGAGCGCCCGTATCTGGTGCGGATGCCCGAGGGGAGCTGGCGGCTGTACCTGAGCTGTGCGACCCCTGGCACGAAACACTGGCGGGTCGAGGCCATCGATGCCGCACATCCGGCCGAGTTCGACACGAGCCGGAGCCAGCTCGTCCTGCTGGGCGATGCCAAGAAGGGCGTCAAGGATCCGGTGATTATCCGGCAGGACAGTACCTGGCACATGTGGGTGACCTGCCATCCGCTGGACGATCCGGCCGAGGCCGACCAGATGGTCACCGAGTACGCGACCAGCACCGACGGCCTGACCTGGACCTGGCATGGGGTCGCACTGAGCGGGCGCCCCGGCCACTGGGACTCCCGTGGCACCCGCGTCACCTCGGTGTCCTGCGCCGGAGAGACCATCGTGGCCTACTACGACGGCCGGGCCAGCGCAGCCGAAAACTACGAGGAACGGACCGGCGTCGCGACGGGAACCGAGCCGACGGTCCTGGCCCCGGTGGGCACCGAACCCGCCGCCTGGTCGCCCTTTCACGGCGGCGGCCTCCGCTACCTGAACATCCTGCCGTTGCCGGACGGCCGTCACCGCCTCTACTACGAAATGACCCGGTCCGACGGCGCGCACGATCTGCGCACCGAGCTGCGGTAGCAGTGCTGACCTGGATTCGCGGCTGGTTGCGGGGCGTAAGCCCAGCTGGACGGGACGGCCGTTCCTCGCCTGCGACTGTCCCGCGGGCCTGGCGCCGACCAAGCCGCCGGACCTGTCGCGCGGCAGCCGCCAGTCGCTGAAGTCCTCTCCGAGGATACGTTCAAGCAGCTCCAGGTCCGCCTCGAACCGCGGGATGAGTTCCTGCCGCTGCTGCCAGCTCAGTGGCTGCCGTTCACGGCTGCTGCGCTGCAGGAACTGTTCGAGCCGTTCCGTGACGGCTTCGGCGGCCGGTCCCGGCAGGTACCGGCCGGCCGCCGCACCCGCCCGCATGGCCCGGGCGGCCGCGCGGTGCGCCAGTGTCGCCTCGGGATGAGCCGTGACGTTCTGCCTCGGGATCTCCGTGACGATGCCCTTCTCGACGTCGAGGAACTCGCAGATGCGGTCGAGGGTCCCGGCCGGTGAGCTGACGACCTGGCGGTAGCGGAAGACAAGCACCTGCTCACGCGGGAACAGCGTGAACAGGTGCTCAAGCTGCTCGCCATAGCGGCCGAGCCCGGTGTAATGCCAGAACGATGCCCAGCCGGCGGCGATACGCCGCTGCTCCTCTCTGCAGGCCTGGACGAAGTCCCCGATCGGCTCAAGGCCCGCCGACCACAGGTGGGTCCAGTTCGAGTGAGCACGCTCCACCGGGTCGCGCAGGACCGCGATCAGCTTCGCGTCCGGGATCAGGCCGCGGATGCGGCGCATCGCGTCCCGGTCATACAGGTACAGCGGTGTCGACTCACCACGCAGCGTCCCCGCCGGGGCCGCCTGGAAGAGTGCCTCGTAGTCCTCCCGCCGCCACACATGCTCGCGGTAGGTCAGCGCGTCACCGGGCCCGCCGCGGGCGGGTGGCGGGCCGTCGCTGAGGAAGAATTTTGGTTCCTTGATCGGCGACATGTACAGCGCTGGGTGGCGGGCGAGCGCTGCATGCAACGCGGTCGTGCCCGCCTTCGGCGCGCCGATCACCAGGAAGTCCGGCAGTGCCACGGGGCCTCCTCATCAGGCTCCAGCAAGACCAGCTTTCTCGATTATGCCGGCTCTATTAGTTGGGATAAGACGCACCTCGCCCCTCCTGAGCCGATCGCCACGCGCAGCGCGCACACATTCCCAAGAGGTTTACTACCCCGCCGGGCCGAAGTTATCACGCTTTGTGGCGGCAATCACGTCATTGCTCGATCAGCGACTGGCCGGCGATCCCGGTCGTAATTTCAGGTTGCGGGCCGACAATACCACCGCTGCCGTGCCCCTCTGCTGGCAGCAGATTTCCTTGGCTGGCTCCTGCCGGGCGGACCATTGTTGACCGTGTGCCGGGATTCCGGCGCCCGACGTGAGAGCAGGGAGACCATGCAGACTGCCGTGACAGAACCCACCACGACGGGCGGAACGCTCGATGAGCAGCTGACCGCCCGGCTCCTCCACCAGCGCATCATCGTCCTCGGCACCGAGGTCGACGACCGGGTCGCCAACCGGCTCTGTGCCCAGCTGCTGCTGCTGTCGGCCGAGGACCCACGCAGCGATATCAGCCTGTACATCAACTCGCCCGGCGGCTCGGTCAGTGCGGGACTGGCGATATACGACGTTATGCGGCTGATCCCCAACGACGTCAGCACGCTGGCGATGGGCCTGGCCGGGAGCATGGGCCAGTTCCTGCTGTGCGCCGGGACCGCCGGCAAGCGATTCAGCCTGCCGCACGCCCAGGTGCTGATGCACCAGGGCTCAGCCGGTTTCGGCGGCACCGCCGCCGATGTCGAGATCTACGCCCAGCAGCTCGAACGGACGGGGGCCACCATGATGAGGCTGATCGCCAAGCACACTGGGAAGCCGGCCGAGGTTATCGAGAAGGACAGCCTGCGGGACCGCTGGTTCAGCGCCGAGGAGGCCCGCGACTACGGGATCATCGATCACATCGTGGAGCGGGTCGACGATGTCCGTCCCACGGTCGCCAGCCAGATGGCAGGAGTGTGATCATGGGCCAGTACACGATCCCCACCGTGATCGAGCGGACCGCGGGCGGCGAGCGGGCCTACGACATCTACTCCCGGCTGCTCTCGGAGCGGATCATCTTCCTCGGCACCGAGATTGACGACGGCGTCGCGAACGTGGTGATGGCCCAGCTCCTCCATCTTGAATTCGCCAGCCCCGACCTCGAGATCAATCTCTACATCAATTCCCCAGGCGGCTCCTACAGCGCCCTGACCGCGATCTACGACACGATGCAGTTCATCCGGCCGGACGTCGCCACCACCTGCCTGGGACAGGCGGCGTCCGCGGCGGCGGTCCTGCTCGCCGCGGGTGCACCGGGCAAGCGATCTGTCCTGCGGCACGGGAAGGTGCTGTTGCACCAGCCGTCGAGCCAGGCCCAGGGAACCTTGCCGGACCTGGCCGTCCAGGCCAAGGAGGTGGCCAGGGTCCGGGCCGAGATGGATGAGATCCTCAGCCGGCACACCGGCCACCCGGTGGCCAAGATCAGGAACGACACCGACCGGGACAAGACCTTCACCGCCCAGGAAGCCGTGGACTACGGTCTGGCGGATCAGGTCATCACCACCCGTAAGGCGGCCCCGGTCGAGCTGCTCAGCGCTGGTTGATCACGGCTCGGCGATTATGCGGCGAGCAGGCACCGGGCATCGCCCGGACCGTCCGTGTGCGGCGAGACGCGGCGACCGCGGACGGCATCCAGCGGGATGACCGGAGCGCGGCGCGCGCGATCGGAGGCCAGCCTGCGCCCGGCCTCGGCCAGCAGGTCGGACAGGTCGATGCGCAGGGCGTCGCAGATGGCGGCCAGGACCTCCGACGAGGCTTCCTTGCGCCCGCGCTCCAGCTCAGACAGATACTGCAGCGAGACCTTCGCGACCCCGGCCACGTCGGCCAGGGTCCGGCCTTGCTCCAGCCGGGTCCGGCGCAGCACGCTGCCGAGCATCGTCCGCAGCAGGGGCCGGGATCGCTGCTGGCGTCCTCCCGGGCCGAGCCCGGCCGGATCCCGCATCGCCGCTCCCTTCCTGGCTGAAATGACAGCCCGCCGCCGCCCGAACCTGGGTCAGGTCACAGTACCTACGGCCTCCGCGGCCGGGCGAGCGTTTTCGCCGCCGGCGTAGGAGGATCCGGCCGCAGCGGCCGGGCGGAGCCGCGTATGGCGCCGCCCGGCCAGGCCCGCTCTCTCCGGTTCATGTCGCGGGCCAACGGCCTTAACACGCGACCGTTTGGCCACGCCGGGCACCCGG
Organism: Streptosporangiaceae bacterium; assembly: GCA_035640715.1. Classification (GTDB taxonomy): domain Bacteria; phylum Actinomycetota; class Actinomycetes; order Streptosporangiales; family Streptosporangiaceae; genus DASQVO01. The sequence goes on along the minus strand of DASQVO010000180.1, from coordinate 17,079 downwards.
GCTGCCTCAGCCGCCGAGTCCCCACTCATGACGCAGATCCGCGAGCGCTTCGTGAAAGCCGGGGAAGGTCTTGCGGACGCATCCGGGATCATCCAGGGTCAGCCCCGGCGTCCGCAATCCGGTGATGCTGAAGCTCATGGCGATCCGGTGATCGCCGCGGCATTCGATGACCGCGGCCTTCGGCGTCCCGGGCCAGATCTCGATCCAGTCCGCTCCGGTGGTGACCTGCACGCCGAGCCGACGGAGATTGACCGCGCACGCGTCCAGCCGGTCAGACTCCTTGACCCGGGTGTTCCCCACGTCGGTGATCCGCACCGGGCCGTCCGCGAACGGGGCGATGGCGGCGAGCGTCGGCATTGTGTCGGAGATGTCGCGCATGTTGACCTCGGCGCCGCTAAGCCGGCCCGTCCCGGTGACCGTGATCCCGTCGGCGCCGAACTCAACCCGGGCGCCCATCCGCCGCAGGACACGCGCGAACTCGACGTCACCCTGCAGGGAGCGCTCGCCGAGCCCCGGCACCGTGACCGTCTGGCCCGTCACGGCGGCCGCCGCGAAGAAGTAACTGCTTGCCGAGGCGTCCGGCTCGACCTCGAAGCTCCGTGCCGCGTACCCGCCGGGCCGGACGCGGAATTCCGCGCCGCCCCGCGCCGCATCGGAACCGCTCTGCGCCGCGCCCGGACCGTCCCGTGTGACATCGGCGCCGAAGCGGCGCATCATCTCCACGGTCATGTCCACGTACGGCGCCGAAACCATGCCGGTCACCGTGATCGTCAGTCCCTCGCGGGTCAGTGGGGCAGCCATCAGGATGGCGGATAGAAACTGCGACGACACGCTTGCGTCCAGCGTGACGCGGCCACCGGCGATGCCCTGCGTCGTCACGGTCAGCGGCAGACACCCGTCGTCTCCCTCGTGGGTCACGGTCACGCCCAGGGCGCGCAGTGCCCCCACCATCGGCCCGACCGGGCGCCGCCGCATCTGCGGTGAGGCGTCGAAGCGGAAGCTGCCGCGCCCGGTTGCGGCAAGCGCGGGAAGGAAGCGCGCGGCGGTGCCCGCGTCGCGGCAGTAAACCTCGGCCGATTCCGCTGGCGGGCCCGCCAGGCTGCCCATGATGACCCAGTCCGCACCCGAAGGCTGCACGCCGTAGCCGAGCGCGGCGAGCCCTTCCGCGAACGCCTCGGTGTCATCGGAGTGCAGCGGCCGCCTCAGGTACGTCATGCCCGGCGCGCAGGCGCCGAGGAACAGAGCCCGCGCGGTCACCGACTTTGACCCAGGAACCCGAACCTCAGCCACAACGCTCCCGCCTGATCGCCACCGCTTGGCACCGCATCGCCGCCGGGGCAGGCTGCCGGGCTGGCCGGACCCCGGCGGCAGCCGGGCTTCAGCCCCTGTCCCCGCAGGCAGCCAGCCTAGCCGACCGCCCGCGCAGCCGGGCTGCCGGATCTGTCTACCGGAAGCGAGCTACGCCTCCCGCAGGACCTCCGGGCCCCCCGGATTATCCGGGTCCTCCGGGCGGCATGCGGCCATGAGCGCGTCCCTGCCGTGCAGCTTCACCCGCTCACCGCGCCCCAGCGACCGGGCGAGCTCTGCTTCCGCAGCCTCCACGCGCAGCCACTCGGCGTAGCTGATGGGCCGTATCCCCCGGCTGGCCAGCGTCTCCTCCAGTGCCTTCACGCGCGGCCCGTCCGGCGCGGCCGCCGGCGGCGGGTACCGCAGGACGCCCGGGCGCGGGAGCGCCACATCCTCGGGGCCCGGGGCGCCCGCCAGATCGGCGAGCAGGCAGCGGACGGTCTCCGCCGCATCGGATTTGTTGGTGCCGATCACGCCGGTGGGACCGCGCTTGAGCCAGCCGGCCACGTACTCCCCGGGCAGCGGGACGCCATCCGGCCCGAGCACGCGGCCTGCCGCGTTCGGTACCACGGCGGCGCGCTCATCGAAGGGAACGCCAGGCAGCGGGACGCTCTGGTATCCGACCGAGCGCAGCACCATCTGGGCCTCGATGGTCTCAAATTCCCCGGTCCCCTGGAACGCGCCGCTGTCGTCAAGACGCGTCCGCTCCAGGGTGACACCGTGCACCCGTTCGGCCCCGGTGATCTCCACGGGCCGCAGCCAGAACCGGATGGTCAGCCTGCGCGCGTGCCCCGCGCCCGGCTGGCCTCCGTCCTGCTGGCCGGCTGCGTGCTGCTCGGCCCATTTCCTGATCACGACGAGGTTGCCGCGGACCCGCCGGTCCGACTCCGCCATAGCCGCCCCCGCCGCCGCGCCGTCGAAGGCGTCCAGGTCGGCTTCGTGCGGCGGAACGGTGACCTCCACGCCGGGCAGCTCACCCAGCTCGCGCAGCTCCTTGGTGGTGAACTTGGCATGGGCCGGGCCGCGGCGGCCGATCATGTGGATCTCGCGGACCTTGCTGGCCAGCAGCGCCTCTAGGACCGGCTGCGGCACATCGGTGCCGCGTAGCTCTTCCGGGTCACGGGCGAGTATGCGGGCAACGTCCACGGCGACGTTGCCAACGCCGATGACCACGACCGACTCGGCGTCCAGCGTGAACGAGCCCGGATCGATGTCGGGGTGCCCGCAGTACCAGTTGACGAAGTCGGTGGCCGCGTAACTCCCCGGCAGGTCCTCGCCGGGGATGCCCAGCCTGCGGTCGCGCATCGCGCCCGTGGCGTACACCACCGCGTCGTAGGCGGACAGCAGTTCCTCGCGCGTCACGTCCTCACCGAGATGTACCCCGCCGAGGAACCGGACATCGGGGCTTTCCAGGACCTTACGCAGGTACTCGGCGATCGACTTGATCGACTTGTGGTCCGGGGCGACTCCGTAGCGGACCAGGCCGTACGGCGTGGGCAGCCGGTCCAGCACGTCGACCCGCACCCGGACCGGATCAGGCAGCGCCGCGGCATGCTTGACCAGCGCCTCCGCCGTGTAAAGCCCGGCAGGGCCGGATCCGACGACGGCGACCTCGAGCACCTTCATCCTGACGTCCCGCGTTGTGATAGTGGCATGCCGGCCACACCGGCCGGCGGGTTAACGCCTCGCATGAACGTTACTGCGGGTCCTGCTGTTCCTCCACGTGGTGCTGCTCGTGGACGGGTTGCACGGTTGCCCGGCGCGCGACGGCCTCCGTGATCTGCCTGGCCAGGTGCTGGGGCGTCAGCCCGGCTTCGTCCAGCACCTCGCCCCGCTCGCCGTGCGCGAGGAACTGCTGCGGCAGCCCGAACGTCTTGACCGGGGTGTCGACGTCCCGGTCATGCATTAGCCGGGAGACGGCGTCGCCGTAACCGCCGGCGCGGCTGTTGTCCTCCACCACCGCGACGAGCCGGTGCCCACGCGCCGCGTCCACCACGGCCTCATCTACCGGCTTGATCCAGCGCGGGTCCACGACGGTCACACCGATACCGTGGTCGGCGAGCCGGTCCGCGGCGGTGAGGCACGTCAGCGCCATCGGCCCGGCGCCGAGCAGCAGCACGTCCTGGCCCGCGCCGGGGGCTGGCGCGCGGAGCACGTCCATGCCGCCGAGCTTGCCGACCGCCTCGACCTCGCCGCCGACCGTTCCCTTCGGGTAACGCACCACGGTGGGGCCGTCGGTCACGGCGACGGCCTCGTTGAGCAGTTCGGCGACGCGGGCCGCATCGCGCGGCGCGGCGATCTTCAGCCCGGGCACGACCTGCAGGATGGAGCCGTCCCACATTCCGTTGTGGCTAGCGCCGTCGGGCCCGGTGACACCGGCGCGGTCGAGCGCGAACGTGACGGGCAGCCGGTGCAGCGCGACATCCATCAGCACCTGGTCGAAGGCGCGGTTGAGGAACGTCGCGTAGACCGCCACCACGGGATGCAGGCCGCCCAGGGCGAGGCCCGCGGCGCTGGTCACCGCGTGCTGTTCCGCGATGCCGACATCGAACACCCGGTCCGGGAAGGCGCGCGCGAACGGCGCAAGGCCCGTCGGGTGCAGCATCGCCGCGGTGATCGCGACGACGTCGGGCCGCCGCGCGCCGATCGCCGCAAGCTCGTCACCGAAGACCTGGGACCAGGTCCGCTTCGCCACGCCCGGCACCGAACCGGATCGCGGCGCGCCAGGCACCTGGTGCAGGCAGTCGTCCTCGTTCTGCTCGGCCGGCGCGTAGCCGAACCCCTTCCGGGTGATCACGTGCACCAGCACCGGCCCGCCGAAGTCCCTGGCCCGGCGCAGCGCCTGCTCGACCATCTGCTCGTCGTGGCCGTCGATCGGCCCGAGGTACTTCAGGCCGAGGTCCTCGAACAGCACCTGCGGCTGCAGGACGTCCTTGATGCCCTTCTTTATCCCATGCAGCGTCCCGTACACCGGCGGGCCGACCACGGGCGTCCGGGACAGCGTCGTCTTGATGTAGTCGAGGACGTTCTCATACCGCTGCGTGATGCGGACCGTTGCCAGGTGGTTCGCGAGCCCGCCGATCGTCGGCTGGTAGGAACGGCCGTTGTCGTTGACGACGATGATGAGGCGGGAGTCCCCGGCGACCGCGATGTTGTTCAGTGCCTCCCAGGCCATCCCGCCCGTCAGCGCGCCGTCGCCGATGACGGCGACGACCGCACGGTCCGTCTCACCGCGCAGCTTGTATGCCTTGGCCAGCCCGTCGGCGTAGGACAGGCTGGTGGAGGCGTGCGAGTTCTCGACAATGTCGTGCTCGGACTCGGCGCGGCTCGGGTACCCGGACATGCCGCCGCGCTGCCGCAGTGTCCCGAAGTCAGCCTGCCGCCCGGTGAGAAGCTTGTGCACGTACGCCTGATGGCCCGTGTCGAAGACGATCCGGTCCTTCGGCGAGTTAAAGACGCGGTGCAGCGCGATCGTGAGCTCGACGACACCAAGGTTCGGCCCCAGGTGCCCGCTGGTCCTCGTCACGGTCTCGATGAGAGCGTCGCGAATCTCGCTCGCCAGGACAGCGAGTTCCTCCTGGCTGAGGCCCCTCAGGTCTTCCGGGCCTCCGATGGATTCCAGCAGGGTCACCTTGGTGCACTCCTCGTGTTCCGCGTGGCCGGATGGGACGCAATTCCCTGAGTCTATTTCCGGCAACGCCCGGGGCACACGCGGCGCTCGGGTAAAGACTGACAGGCGTGTCGCTAAACGGGCCGCCGGCAGCGGGCGCGCCCGGCGCGCGCGACCGGTGCATTGTCTCATCATTGCGGGTCATTGTGGGCCGAAAGCCACATATGCGGCGCTTTCGGCGATCATGGAAACGGGCGCGGGCCAGGAGTCCGGATCTGCGCCGAGGCACTTCTCGAGGCGTTCCAGGGCCCGGGCCTCAGGCGAGGCCGGCGGTGACCTCGGCGACCACCGCGGGCTCCGGTTCCCACAGCCCGTACTGATCGGCCCGGGTCTCCTCAGCGGACAGGCCGGAGAGCTCGGACGAGGCGACGATACGCATCGGGATGACGTCTGCCATGCGGGCCGAGCGCCCGATGCTCACGACCGGCCGCGTCAGTGGCTGCGGGTCGGTGAGCCGCCAGTGATGAGCCTTCGGCCGGGCCCACTCCCCGCAGTCACACGACGTCCCCGATATCGCGGCAGAGCAGACGTCCGCCAGCGTTACCACCGCGACGATTCCGCCGATCGCCGCCACCGGATCGTCAGGGTCCCAGTCGGCGGACCAGATCAGCGGGCTCTCACAGGCCTGGAGATCGACGTGCATCGAGGCGTAGATCGCGAGCTTCCCGCGGTAGGGTGGCGCCCAGTTCCGGTTCTCAACCGGCTTGCGCCCCCGGGCGATCGCCCACGCCCACGGCTGTCGCACGCTGAGCAGCTGCACGACCCCTCCAGCAACCATGCGGCTGGGCCCCGTCGCCCGGCCGGCCGGTCTCGTGTTCGTCTTGTGGTCCTTTGTACTCCACTGGCTCGAGATCTGCCGCGTAGTCGGGGGAAGCAAACGATTGCTGAATGCCACAGCTGTCAGATGCAATGCGTAATGGCTCGCAGGTCGCTCCCGCCAGCCCAATCACGTCACTTCCAGTAATTCTAAACTTGCATACTGGCAACGTCGTCGGAGTCCTCGGGAAGCCGGTCGGCCGCCAGGATCTTGGCGCGGCCGGCCAGCAGGCCGGCGATGATCTCGGCGCCGCAGCCCGCGAGCAGGACTGCGATGGGGATGGTCCAGCCGCCGGTGGCGGTGCGCAGGAACCCCACGGCCAGCGGGCCGGCGGCCGCGAGCAGGTAGCCGGCCGCCTGCGCAAGCGAGGACAGTGACGCGGCGGTCGCCGGATCGGGTGCCCGGGCCATGGTGAAGAAGATTCCCAGGGCCAGCGCCGCGCCCTGGGCGGCGCCGAGCAGCAGCATCCAGAGGACGGCCGAGCCGAGCGGCGCATAGAGCGCGCCGACCAGCCCGATGGCAGTGACGATGACGGCCGGGGCAACGAGGACACGCTGGTCGGCCACCCGCTGCGCCAGCACGGGGGTGCTGAGCGATGTGATGAGGTTCCCGAAGCCCATGACGGCCAGCAGGATCCCGGCGTTCCCGGCGCTCATTCCCCGGTCGCGGAACAGTTCCGGCAGCCAGGACACAGCCGCGTAATACAGCAGGCTCTGCAGGCCCATGAACGCGGTCACCTGCCAGGCCAGCGCATGCCGGTGAACGGCCACCCGCGCCCCGGCCCCTGCCGTCAATGGCGAGCCAGTCACCGGCAAGGCGGGGACAGCATTGCCGTGCGCACGGCGCACCGCTGAGCCGTACCGCACCTGGGAGATCCACACGAGCGCCGCTGCGACGGCGGGCAGCCCCCATAGCCCGAGGGTCAGCCGGACCGAGCCGCCGGAAGAGTCGTACAGGGGTACGCTGATGAGCGATGCCAGAACCGCGCCGGTGGACAGGGCCATCAGGTAGATCCCGATGAGCAGGCCCGCCTTGGCCGGCCACCGGCGTTTGATCATGCTGGAGAGCAGGACGTTCATGACGGCGATCGCACCGGTTGCCAGCACGGTGCCGGGAAACAGCATCGAGCCGGGAACGGCGCCGCGCAGCAGCAGCCCGGCGGAAAGCACGATCAGCGCCCCGAACAGCACGCGTTCCTCGCCCAGCCGCCGGCTCAGCCACGCGCCCGCCCCGGACACGAGGCCGAAGCACAGCACCGGCGTCGTGGCCAGCGCGGTCACCGCCGCCGAGGACAGCCGCAGCTTCGCCTCCAGCTCAGGGAAGACCGGGGGAAGGCTCGCAATGGCAGCCCGCAGGTTGAACGCGAGCGCCGCGATCGATACGACGAGCAGCGCCGCTTCCAGCGGTCGCCGGGCAGGCTCGTCCACCGCCGGGTTTCTAGCCATCAGCGACTAAAATATCTAAATCCTTGCCAAACGAGGACATGGTGACACTGCGCCGGCCCGGGGTCGCTGGGCCGGTACGATCGTCTGTCCCTAGCCCGCGTGCGGGGCTCACGGCAGGAGAAGGAGCTTTCCCGTGGTGCGCCTGGACGCCAGGTCCTCTTGGGCCTGTGCGGCGTCGGCCAGCGGGTATGTGCCGCCGATCCGCACCTTGAGCTGGTCCTTGGCCAGCCAGTCGAACAGATCGCGCGCCCGCCACAGCAGCTCGTTCCGGTCCGCGATGTAGTGCACGAGGGTCGGCCGGGTGAGGAACAGCGAGCCGCCGCTGTTCAGCCGCTGCGGGTCGAACGGGGGCACCTGGCCGCTCGCCGCGCCATAGAGCACCATCGTGCCCCGCACGCGGAGCGAGGCGAGGCTCTCGTCGAACGTCGCCTGGCCCACGCCGTCGTAAACAACGTGGGCACCTGCGCCGCCGGTCACCCCGGCGGCAGTCGCGCGGAACTCGTCATACCCGACGACATGGTCGGCCCCGGCACCGCGGGCCAGATCCACCTTCGCCCCGCCCGACGTCGTGCCGACCACCACGCCGCCGCGCTGTTTCACCATCTGGGTCAGTAGCAGCCCGACACCGCCGGCGGCGGCGTGCACGACCGTGACGTCGCCCTCGCGCACCGGGTAGGTGCTGTAGCACAGGTAATGCGCGGTCATTCCCTGGAGCATCACCGCCGCGGCCACCTTCAGGTCGACGTCCGGCGGAACCGGCACGAGGCGATCAGCCGGTATCACCACCTGCTCGGCGTAGCTTCCCGGCACGCCCGCCCACGCCACGCGGTCACCCACCGACAGGCTGGTGACATCGGCGGCCACCGCGATGACCGTTCCCGCCCCCTCCCCGCCGGGAGTAACAGGGAACTGCTGCGGCCGGTAGCCGCCGACGCCCTGCCGCTGGTAGATATCCATGAAGTTGACGCCCGCCGCGGCGACCTGGACGACCACCTGACCTGCCTGCGGCTCCGGGACGGGACGTTCGGCGATCTTCAGGACCTCAGGTCCGCCCAGCTGCTCGATGACCACCGCACGCATGCGCATCACGCTCCCTGGCTTGGCACTCACTGCCCGCTCCCGGCAGCCCCAACGATAAAGCCCCGGCCCATGGCGCAGCGCACAGGGCACGAACACATACGCGGCGCCGCCGCCACAGTCGCTGGGACGGCCTCGTCGCGCTCTCGGCACAGGAAACTCTTCGATGGTGCCGGAGTGAAGTGGATCGCGGCGGGAACCAGCCGATGTCAGGTGAAGGCCAGGATTGGGTAGTGCTGTGAGTTTAAATGCGACTCGTCCGGAGCATACGGACAGGGACCGTCTCATTCGCGCCGACTCCGGCTGAGGTGCACATGCGTCGCCTGGTAGCGGTTTCCGCTATGTCAGCATTTGCTGCGGTACTGCTGGCCCTTCCATCCGGGGCAAGCACTGCTGCTAGCCAGGCTCCACCCGGCGGCGCAAAGGAGCCGGTCGCGGTCGGCACCGGGGGCGCCGTCGCCTCCATGGATCTGGACGCGAGCCAGGCAGGCATCGACGTGCTGAAGCACGGCGGCAACGCGATCGACGCCGCCGTGGCGACGGCCAGCGCGCTGGGCGTGACCATACCGTTCGTCGCAGGCCCTGGCGGCGGCGGCTTCATGGTGATCTACCTGGCCAAGACGCACCAGGTCGTGACCATCAACGGCCGCGAGACGTGCCCCAGCGCCTGCACGCCGACGATGTTCACCGACCCGAAAACCGGCCAGCCGCTCGGCTACGACGACGCGTCAAATCAGCCGCTGGCCACCGGCGTCCCCTCCATGGTGGCCACCTGGGCCAAGGCGATCAGCCTGTATGGCCGCAAGAGCCTGGCCGCCGACCTCCAGCCGGCGATCGGGGTCGCGGAGCGCGGGTTCCGCGTCAACGCGGACTTCCAGCAGCTCACCGAGTCAGACCTGCCCGAACTGCAGGCTTACCCCGCCAGCCGCGCCCTGCTGCTGACCCCGGCAGGCAACCCGCTGCCCGTGGGCTACCTGCTCCGCAATCCTGACCTCGCCAAGACCTACCGGCTGCTGGCCCGCTACGGCCCGTCCTACCTCTACGACGGGCCCCTTGGCCAGGCCATCGTACAAGCCGATGATCATCCCGTGGTGACGCCGGGGAACACGGTGGTCGCCCTGCCGGGCATCATGACCATGAGCGACCTGCGCGCCTACCAGGCCCGGGTCCAGGCGCCGACCCACGTCCGCTACCGCGGCCTGGACATCTACAGCATGGCGCCGCCGTCGAGCAGCGGAACCACCGTCGGCGAGGCACTGAACATCCTGAACGGGTACAACCTGCCGGCCGAATCCAGGGCGACGGCGCTGTTCCACTACCTGGAGGCCTCCCGGCTGGCCTACGCCGACCGCAATGCCTACGTCGGCGATCCCCGCTACGTCAGCGTGCCGGTATCCGGGCTGCTGAGCCCGGCATTCGCCGCGACCCGGCGCTGCCTCATCCACAACCAGGCGCTCGTCTCCCCCGTCGCCGCGGGCGACCCGTACCCGCCCTACGGAAGCTGCCCGGGCCAGAACCCGCCGCAGGCGGCACCGCCGGAGGGCGGCCATACCAACAACATCGTCACCGTCGACAAGTTGGGCAACATCGTCGCCTATACCAACACCATCAACTTCTTCGGCGGCAGCGGCGAGACCGTGCCCGGCTACGGCTTCCTGCTCAACAACGAGATGACCGACTTCGACTTCGCGCCGCCCTCGCCGGGGGCCCACGACCCGAACCTGCCCGCCGGCGGCAAGCAGCCACGGTCCAGCATGGGACCGGTCATCGCGTTCCGCGACGGGACACCGGTCTTCAGCGCCGGCGCGGCCGGCGGATCCACGATCATCACGACCATCCTGCAGATCATCGTGAACCACGTCGACTTGCGTCTGCCGCTGCCCGCGGCCCTTGCGGCCCCGAGGGTGAGCCAGCGCAACTCAGCCACCTCGCTGGCCGAACCCGACTTCTACAACAACGCGCTGGCACAGCAGCTGACCAGTCAGTTTGGCGAGAAGTTCACCCTGGCCACCGGGCCGATACTCCCGCTTGACCACTATCCGGGCGACGCGACGGCGCTTCAGATCCTCGGTCACGGGCGCTTTGAAGCCATAGCCGAGCCTGTCCGCCTCGGCGGCGGCAGCGCACTGGCCGTGCACACCTCGCCATAGCCGTCAGCGAGGCTGAGGCGGCCAGCCCGGCCGCCCTATGGGCCGGCGTGGCGCGCAAGATGTGATCTGGCATTCCATCTCACCGCCGGGTGACCATTGCCGTTTTTCATTCCAGCGACTGAGTAATGATCACCCGCGGGGAGAACCGTGAGGTTTGGCCGCGTCAAACCGTTGACATAGGGCGGGCGGACGGCGACATCACCCGGTAGCCATGGCGCCGGGGTCAGTGCACCTGGCGGCGCCAGACCGAGGGGCTGACGCCGCGGGCGCGCTTGAACGCCACGCTGAAGGCGAACGCGTCCTCGTACCCGATCTTGCGGGCCACGGCGGCGACGGTCGCCTCGGCGCCATGCGCCCGGACGAAGCGCCGTGCGCCCGGACGAGGGCCGTGCGCTCAGGATGTCCGCGGCCCGGCGCACCGTTACTTGAACGTGTTCAAACTCATATGGCACCCCGGTCACCCGGCAGGCATACTTGAACGTGTTCAAGCTTGAACGTGTTCAAGACGTGCCGAGCGCCCGGGAGACGCCATGGGCATCGTGACCGTATACGTCCTGTACCTTCTCATCAGCGTCGTCCTGACAATCGTCACGGCGACGATTCTGGCGCGCAGCGGTAAGACGTTCCTCAGCCGCGTGTTCGGCGGCGACGAGGCGCTCGGGCAGGCCCTGAGCAGACTGTTCGTTGTCGGCTTCTATCTGCTCAACCTGGGGTTCGTGATCCTGGCCATGCGCACTTCGACCGCCGTCCACGACACCCGGCAGGCGATGGACCTGCTGTCGGTGAAGCTCGGCGAGGCGCTGCTGATCATCGGGGGGCTGCATCTCATCAACGTGCTCGTGCTCACGCGCGTCAGCCGCCGGGTCGGCGGCAGGTCGCCCGTCGAGTGGCGCCCGGCAAGCCGGGGCAGCATAAGCGGCAGATGAGTGCGCCCGAGCAGCCGCAGACCGCACGCGCCGAGCAGACCCCGGCGGCGCGCGGGGAGCAGGCGCGGACGGCGCGTGCCGAGCAGACCCGTACCGCCATCGTCGAAGCCGCGCTCCGCCTGTTCCGGGAGAACGGCTACGAGGCGACCACGATGCGGGCGATCGCCCGCGAAGCCGGGGTGGCCACCGGCAACGCCTATTACTACTTCGGCTCCAAGGAAGAGCTGATCCAGGAGTTCTACGCGCGTAACCACGCCGAGCATGTCGCCGCGTGCCGCCCGGTGCTCGACACCGAGACCGAGCTCGCGCCGAGGCTGCGCGGAGTGCTGCGGGCGCTCATCGACGTCCAGGCGCCCTATCACTCCTTCGCAGCGAAGCTGTACAAGCACGCGGCGGAGCCAGCGAGCCCGCTGAGCCCATTCAGCACCGAGTTCTCGCCGACCAGGACCGCCGCGATAGCGCTCTATGCCGACGTCATCGAGGGTGCACACGTCCGGGTCCCGGCCGACCTGAGGGACCGGCTCCCCGAGCTGCTCTGGCTCTACTCGATGGGCATCGTGCTGTACTGGGTGCACGACAACTCACCAGGCTGCGCCAAGACCTACCGGCTGATCGACTCGACGGTGCCGCTGGCGGAGCGGCTGATCCGGCTGTCCCGGATCCGCGCACTGAACTCGGTCACCCGCCAGATCGCCGCCATCATCGACGACCTCCGCAGCTGATCACCCCGGCTGCGCGGACACGGTAGTGAAGCCGTATTCCCGCAGAACCTGGCCGGTCTGGGCGTCGTGCCACGCCTGGGTGATGAAGTCCAGCGCGTCAGCCGGGAGGTTACCCGGGTCAGCCCAGACAAGTTCCGTGCACTTGGACGGTTCCCGGATCATCGGCTGCCCGTTCCAAGCACGGGCAATGAAGTTGGACAATACCGCGGCACCGGCACCGCCTGGAAATACTGACCAGCCCGATTCCTCACGGCCGGAGCAGGCACCGCGGTGTGTCGCCTGCCGCAGTTAGCCCTTGGCGCGCAGGGAGCGGAGGACGTACTGCATGATGCCGCCGTGGCGGTAGTACTCGGCCTCGCCGGGAGTGTCGATCCGCACGATGGCCCGGAATTCCTGGCCGTCGGCTGTCACCACGACCTCGTTCGGCCGGTTCCCGGAATTGAGTTCCTCGATGCCGGTCACGTCGAATGTCTCGTGGCCGGTCAGCCCGAGGGAAGCGGCCGATTCGCCTGGCTTGAACTGCAGCGGCAGCACGCCCATGCCGATCAGGTTGGACCGGTGGATTCGCTCGAACGACTCGGCGAGCACCGCCCGGACGCCGAGCAGTGCCGTGCCCTTGGCCGCCCAGTCGCGCGAGGACCCGGAGCCGTACTCCTTGCCGCCGAGCACGAGCAGCGGGGTTCCTTCCGCTATGTACTTCCGGGACGCCTCGTAGATGCTCGTCTGCTCGCCCTCGGGGAATTTCACGGTGACGCTGCCCTCGGTGCCGGGGGCCAGCTGGTTCCGCAGCCGGATGTTGGCGAACGTCCCGCGGATCATCACCTCGTGGTTCCCGCGGCGGGATCCGTAGGAGTTGAAGTCGCGGCGCTCGACGCCGTGCTCGGTGAGGTATTTCCCGGCCGGGCTGTCGGTCTTGATCGCCCCGGCCGGTGAGATGTGGTCGGTCGTCACCGAGTCGCCGAGCATGACAAGCACGCGGGCCCCGTGGATGTCGGTGACCGGCTGCGGTTCGGCGTCCATGCCATCGAAGTACGGCGGGCGGCGGACGTAGGTTGACCCCTCGTCCCACTCGAACGTGTCACCGGAGGGCACTTGCAGCGAGCGCCACCGTTCGTCGCCCTCGAAGACGTCCGCGTAGTCGCGTGCGAACATCTCTGCCGCCACCGCGTCCCGCACGATCGAGCCGATCTCCGTGGGCGACGGCCAGATGTCGCGCAGGAAGACCGGCTTGCCGTCGGCGCCCGTGCCGATCGGCTCGCCTGCCAGGTCGATGTCCATCGTCCCGGCCAGCGCATAGGCCACGACGAGCGGCGGCGAAGCCAGGTAGTTCATCTTGACGTCCGGGTTGATCCGGCCCTCGAAGTTCCGGTTGCCGGACAGCACGGACACGACAGCCAGGTCGTTGTCGTTGACCGCGGCGCTGATCTCCTCCGGCAGCGGCCCGGAGTTGCCGATGCAGGTGGTGCAGCCGTAGCCGACGAGGTTGAAGCCGAGCTTTTCCAGGTAGGGCAGCAGGCCGGCCCGCTCGTAGTAGTCCATGACCACCTTGGAGCCGGGCGCCAGTGTGGTCTTCACCCACGGCTTGCGGTTCAGCCCGGCCTCCACGGCCTTCTTGGCGAGCAGCGCCGCGCCGACCATGACGGATGGGTTGGAGGTGTTCGTGCAGGAGGTGATGGCCGCGATCACGACGGAGCCGTGATCCAGGGTGACCTCGGTACCGTCCTCCATCGTCACCTTCGTGGGTGTCGAGTGGAGCGTCTGCTCCTCCGACACCGTCGCGCCGGTAGACGGCTCGCCGGCGATCGGGTCGGAAGCGGGGAACGTGTCGGCCACTCCGTCGTTCGTTTCCGGCACGGAGACGTAAGAGGCCAGCGACTCCTCGAAGGCGGTCTTGGCATCGGAGAGCGCGATCCGGTCCTGCGGGCGCTTCGGCCCGGCAATCGACGGCACCACGGTGGCCAGGTCGAGCTCGAGCTCCTCGGAGTACTGGATGCCGCGGGACGGGTCGTGCCAGAGGCCCTGCTCCCTGGCGTAGGCCTCGACCAGCGCGACGTGCTCCTCGGCCCGGCCGGTCAGCCGCAGGTAGCCGAGCGTCTCGTCGTCGATCGGGAAGATCGCGCAGGTAGAGCCAAACTCCGGGCTCATGTTGCCGATCGTCGCCCGGTTGGCGACCGGCACCGCGGCGACCCCTTCGCCGTGGAACTCCACGAACTTGCCCACGACCCCGTGCTTGCGCAGCATCTCGGTGATGGTGAGCACGAGGTCGGTGGCGGTCGCCCCGGCCGGCAGCTCGCCGGTCAGCCGGAAGCCGACCACCTTGGGGATCAGCATGCTGATCGGCTGGCCGAGCATGGCCGCCTCGGCCTCGATCCCGCCGACGCCCCAGCCGAGGACGCCCAGGCCGTTCTGCATGGTGGTGTGGGAGTCGGTGCCGACGCAGGTGTCCGGGTACGCGCTGATGGTCCTGTCGTCCTGGTGGGTCATGACCACCCGGGCGAGGTGCTCGATGTTCACCTGATGCACGATCCCGGTGCCCGGCGGGACGACCTTGAACTGGTCAAACGCGGACTGGCCCCAGCGCAGGAACTGGAAGCGCTCCTTGTTCCGCTCGAATTCCAGGTCAACGTTGCGCTCGAATGCGTCCGGCCGGCCGAAGACGTCGGCGACCACCGAGTGGTCGATGACCAGCTCGGCCGGGACGAGGGGGTTGATCTTGGCCGGGTCACCGCCGAGGGCCCGCATGGCCTCCCGCATGGCGGCCAGGTCGACGACGGCGGGGACGCCGGTCAGGTCCTGCATGATGACCCGTGCCGGGGAGAACTGGATCTCGGTGCCGGGCTCGGCCTTCGGGTCCCAGCTGGCGAGGGCGCGCACGTGGCCGACGGTGACGTTCACCCCGTCCTCGGTGCGCAGCAGGTTCTCCAGCAGGATCTTCAGGCTGAACGGGAGGCGCTCAGCACCAGGCACCGCGTCAAGCCGGTAGATCTCATACGACGCGCCCCCCACCTGGAGCGTTGAGCGGCTGTCGAAGCTGTTCGCGGTCATCGTCCTGGCCTCCTCGCCCGTGCCCGGGTGCCACCCCGGAACGTTCAGCACCGTCCCTGGCTGCTACTCAACCTACAGTATCTCGACATCAAGCTAATCACCAAGACCGGATGTTACCGGTTAGTAGGAGCATAGTCGTGAGGTGGTTCCGGGCACACCGCGCCTAGTGAGCAGGGCGGCTACGTCTACCTGAGCGGCGTCACCGGCTCACACGTGATCACGGCCCGTCCGGCGTACTGACCGCAGCGCGTCGCTGGCGCCATGCCCGTCAGCTTGAGCCCGCAGCGCCTGGCTGCTGGTCCATAGGCAGCAGCCGGTAGGCCGCGAACTGTGGGGTCAGAGGAACAACTGCGCGGAAGTGACGCTCGTCAAGGGTGAGGATCTCATTTGTCCGGTACCGCGCCGCCAGAATCATATTGACGGCATCGGTGAGGCCGATCTTCAGGCTCGTGTACTTAACGATCAGGTCATGGCCTGCTCGCAGGTCATCCAGGCTAATCTCCGCCAGGTCGTAGGCTCCGCCGGTCAGATCATCGAGCACCCGGGTCTCGGCCTTGACCCCGGTGCGGTCCAGCACCATGTAGTCAAGCTCAGCCATTATCAGCGGAGAGATCACCGGAGGCTCATCGACCTCGGCCAGGACTTCACGCACGGCGGGACGCAGCGGATGCGCCTTGATCATCCCCGCCAGGTAGCCGGACGTATCGACGATCAGCCGCGCCACGTGGCAGCCTCAAGCCCATCCGCGCCGAAGCCAGTGGACAGGTGCTCATCGACCTGATCGGCGACGGCCGGATCGATGTCGAGCTCCGGCGGGTCTGGACGCGGACGCGAAGGTTCCTCAGCCAGAAGCCGGTTGATCGCGTCCCGGATCAACTCGGCTTCGCTGCGGTGATGACGGCGGGCTGCAGCGGTCAGCCGCCGCTTGGCCTCAGTCGACAAGTACACCGTCGTTCGCGTCATACTCATGCCATATATGGTACTCGCCAGAGTACGGCGCATGGGATGCGAAAGACTTCGGCCAAGCCCAGGTCATCATGAACTCGCCGGGCTTCTCCAGCCTGGGAGGCGCGGTCTCGTGATCAGCAAGCGCCCCTTGGGATGAAGGCGAGCGAGTAGCCCACGGCAGCCGCCACGGCGAGCGAGGAAATCCAGGGGAGCAGGCGCGGGAAACGATGGCGGCTGGGCATGAGCGTCCTCTTCCGCCGGCGCGTGTCAGCTACTGGGCCGGCCCTGGCGTCGGCGCCGGGCAGCGACAACGGACCCGGCACCACGTATCGATCTTCGTTTGCTGAACAACGTGACGCCTCTTCTTCGAAAGGCCCCACCAAGACAATTCAGAAGTGCAGAGGCTTACCGATCACCATATATGTCCTCTATGCGACTTGCGCGCTGTTGATATCCAAACGACCAGCGGTCGTAACTGATTCGGAATAAAAAATTTGCGCATTCCTGTAAACCACATCGCGACGTGGGCACACGCTGCGCAAACTGTCCCCGGCCCGGGCGCCGCTGGCCAGACGCTCACGAGCAGGTGCTGAAGCTGCTGTTCATCTCCGTGGGAGGCGAGATGCCGCCTGCTGGCGGTGGCGTTCTCCGCCGGATGCCCCGGCTCCTGGCGGCACCGAGCGGTGCCGGGACTCAGCTGATCAGCTGGGAGCAGACGACCGGATAAATCCGGGTCGTCACGGCATCAGCTCGGCCCAGGTGGTGATCTTTCCTGCGCTGTCGCGGCGGCTTTCCCAGCGGGCCGCGAGCGCGTCGACCAGTTCCAGGCCGCGTCCGGCCTCGTCGTCGGCGCCGGGCAGCCGCAGCGCCGGAAAGTCAGGCGCGCCGTCATCGGTGACCTCGATGCGCAGCCCGTGGCCGATCTCGGCCAC
>DASQVO010000179.1:0-3733 GCA_035640715.1 Streptosporangiaceae bacterium | reverse complement strand
GCCGCCCAGGCGGCCTGGTCGGCGTCGTTGAGGGCGACCAGGTGCTGGTCGTGGACGGCGAGGTGCCGTTCTCGTTCGGGTGCCTGGTTCACCACGTCCAGCCAGGCCTGTCCCCCAGGCAGCGCGGTCACGTCGCCGCCGAACTCGTACGCGGCGTGGTAGGCCAGCGCGTTGCCGGGGCCGGCCGCGGCGCGCACCCGGGGTGAGTCGAGCGCCTCGCCCTCGGCCAGCACGGTGCCGTGCGCGCCGAGCGCGGCCCAGGTGAACTCCTTGGCGTACTGGGTCTCGCCGTTGACGGTGAACAGCCCGTCGGCCAGTTCCTTCGCCACCGCGAGCCCTTTGGGGCCCAGCGCCGAGATCAGCACGGGCACGTCGATCGGGCGGGCCGGTGCGTGACCGGCCGGGTGCAGCATGCGCATGCGGCCGCCGTCCCAGTCGACGGTTTCGCCGCGTAGCAGGGCGCGGAAGACACGGACGTAGTCGCGGAGATATACCCAGGGGCTGGGCTTGGCGCCCATGG
Organism: Streptosporangiaceae bacterium; assembly: GCA_035640715.1. Taxonomy (GTDB): domain Bacteria; phylum Actinomycetota; class Actinomycetes; order Streptosporangiales; family Streptosporangiaceae; genus DASQVO01. The sequence continues at coordinate 3,213 of DASQVO010000179.1, read as the reverse complement.
CGCGGGCGCCGGTGAATCCGGCGCCGAACGCGACCGCGACCCGGCCCGGCGCCAGGGCGGCCAGGGCCGCGGCGCCCGAGGCGTTGACCATCGGGTGGCGGAGGGTGGGGACGAGCACGCCCGGCCCCAGTCCGATGTGTTCGGTGCGTTGTGCGGCCAGGGCCAGCATCATCCACACGTCCGGACTCTGCTGCGGGGTGTCGAACAGCCAAGCGCGGTCGTAGCCCAGTTGCTCGGCGATGGCGACGTGCTGTGGTGCGTCGAGGGATGTCGGGAACTGGCTGGAAATCCTCATCGATACTCCCTGCGTAGGGGTGGGCGCGGTGTTATCTATCCAATGTGGAATACGGCGGCGGGCACCATGAGGGGTCTAGCTGGCGACCAGGTTGAACTCGTTGCCCTCGGGATCCGCGAAAGTGGTCCACCGGGCCCCGGGCTTTTCGATGTCCCGGAGCGGGTTGGCGCCCAGGCCGATCAGTCGCTCGGTCTCGGCCCGGAACTGGTCGGTGACCAGGTCCAGGTACAGCCGGTTCTTGACGGTCTTGGGCTCGGGGACCTTGTGGAAGGCCATCCGCGGGCCGTAGGCGGGGTCGGTGGCGTCGATGACCGCGTATTCGGGGCTCGCGCCCGGGTTGACGGTGCGCCCGAGGGCCTTAGCCCAGAAGCCGGCCAGGTCGGCAGCAAGGCCGGGATTGCCATGCTCGGTCATGAATTTGGCTCCTCGACTCTGATTGAGGCGGCCGACCCCGGCTGATTGAACAGATAGATCTGTTCACCTGCGCCATATGGCGCGACATTCCCAAACAGCCCTCATATAGCGGTACGTCCGCCGTCGGCGGCGATCACCGCGCCCGTGATATATCCGGCCTTCGGCGAGGCGAGGAAGGCGATGACGTCGGCGATCTCCTCAGGCTGTGCCGCGCGGGCCAGCAGCGTGGTCTCTCCGAGGGCCGCGATGCGGTCCGTGGATGCGCCGGCGGTGTAGACCGGCCCGGGCGCGATCGTGTTCACCCGCACGCCATGCGGGCTGAACTCCGCTGCCCAAGACCGGGTGAGTGAGGCCAGTGCGGCCTTGGTCGCGCTGTAGGCCGCTCCCCCGGCCAACCCGATCTGGCCGGCCATGCTGCCGAGGTTGATGACGCTGCCCGAGCCGCGCTTGGCCATCACCGGAGCAAGCGCGGCCACCAGGTAATAGGCAGAGCGGACGTTGGCCGCGAACATCTTGTCGAACGTCGCGGGGTCTAGTTCGGCTGTGGGCCCGAACCACGAAAACCCCGCGTTGTTGACCAGAACGTCCACCTCGCCCGCCTCGGCTGCCAGCCGCTCGATCGCGCCTAGGTCGGTCAGGTCGCCGTCGGCGAACCGTGCGCGCCCGCCGTCGGCGACGATCTGGTTCACCACTGCGGCACCCCGCCCGGCGTCGCGGCCGTGCACCAGGACCGAGAAGCCGTCCTGGGCAAGCCTTATCGCCACCTCCCGCCCGATGCCGTCAGTTGCTCCGGTCACCAGGGCAACCGGCGGCTGGAGGCCAGGGTTCACAGGCTCAGGCATTACTGGCTCAGTCATCACTTCTCCTGGGTCTAGGTAGACCTATCTGTCTCACACACCTTGCGTGGATCCGCCGACTCGTATGGCTACCACGAGCGCCGGCGCGCATGAGGTGCGCGAGAAAGGCCTGGATCGAACACATGCGGCTAGCGTCCCCGCGGGACTCCGGCGAGGGGTATCAGCAACGTGCCTGCTCTATCGCCACGTGACCAACAGAAGCGTGCGGAGCGATGTGCCGCAGGTCGATCGCGACCAGCCGACCCGTGGCCGCCAGAGCGGGCCAGACGCGCCGGAAAGCCAGCAGGCTCTCCGGCCACGGGATGGTCAGCAGGATGACCGGCTCGGCTGCGGCACCGGTGTCGGCATACCGGATCTGGAGGCCATCGACGGGCCTGGTCCGTGTCTGCATGGTCGCGCTGTTCATCGATTGCTGCTCCTTCGCTGACAGGCCGAACTGTGCTGGCGAGAATTCCGGGGGCGGCCAAGACCGGCACCACGAGCGCTGCTCCCGTGACCATGGCCGCCACGTCGACCGCGAGGCTGGCCACCGCTCCTCCGGCCATCGAGTCCAGCGCTTTCATGGCAGGCTCCTCGACCGCAGACGTGGCTCCTACCAGCGCATTGTGACAAGCGGCCGGGACCCGGCGGTATACGCATCCTGACTGCATTTGGCGAAGACCTGGCCGCAGGCCCGGTCGGTCTGGGGATGGGTCGCCTGGGCTGGCCGGGATCCGTCACCTGGCTGCAGGCATTCGGGGCCGGTGAGCGCGGGAGACGCTATACCGGCGGGAGGACACCACAGCCTGCCGACATAGGCCCGCGGAGCCGCTCACCAAGGCGGCAGGCCGCCTGCGGCGATCAGCTGCGCGCGGGCGCGCGAGCCGCGGCCTGACCAACGGCGAGATCGCCGACCGTCTGTTCCTGTCCCCCCGCACCGTCGCCTCCCACCTGTACCGCTCCTAACCCAAGCTCGGGATAGCAGGCCGCCACCAGCCGCGTGATTTGGTTGACCAGGCTCCCGAACGGCCAAGTACGCCCCTGGGGGCTTCACCGAAGACCTGGGCAAATTCATCCCGCCGCGGCGCCAGCAACGCAGGCAGGGCAGCGAGCCAGCACCATCGTCCCGCTTGCCCAGGACCGGCGGTGGGAACTCGTCCGCGCCCAGCTGCACGAGGACGGTTACAACCTGGCCGACCGGGTCGCCGGACCGCTGGTCCTGCTACCCGGGGCTGTGCGAGGACCCGCTGCACTGAACAGGGCAGCGGCCGCCTCTTCCCGCCAACTCCCCGGTGCCTGACGGCGGGCGCGGCTCGCCGGGCGTCCGGTACCCCAGGTCAGCCGGCACCTGGCAGGCAGACCTGGACAGTGCCGTCCGTGACGCGGGTTGCGAACACCGGTTGCGGTGCGGTGGCCGGGCCGCGGACGACGGGTGCCGTCTCCCCTGGCCTGCGCGACTCGTTGCACGCCATCGGTCACAATTCAGCCTGTACAGGGACACAACACCCTCCTGCTGCACGTTTCTCGTAGCAGGAGAACGTGTCACACTGACCCCGTGGACGTCACCATTCTTAACCGCGAGATGTACACCGAGGCGGTCGCCGCGCGCCTGCTCCGGGTGGCGCCGTCAACCCTGCACTGGTGGCTCGAGGGCCGCTCCCCGCGGTA
>DASQVO010000178.1:0-7418 GCA_035640715.1 Streptosporangiaceae bacterium | reverse complement strand
CGGCATGACCGGATTCGTGCTCGACCTGCACGGCGAAGCCGTCGCGACCGGATTCAACGTGATGGCCGGCGACCACGTCGGGATGTACAACGGGTCGGTACCGCCCCGGTACCGCCGCAACGGCTACTACCGTGCGCTCGTCACGGCACGCCTGGCAGACGCCGTCGCCCGCGGAGCCCGTCGCGCCTTCGCCCGGAACTCGCCGATGTCCCGGCCGCTGTACGAGTCACTGGGCTTCTGTCTCGCGGAGACATGGACCTGCCTGGCGCCCGCGCGATGATGTTGCAGCCTGCACCGCAGGGACTCGTCAAAGTCAGTGTGACGCTATGTGACTGGCGGGGTTGCTGGTTCGTCGCTCCGGTGCGCGGAGCGATCCGGCCCGGGGCGGGCGGGTCCGGTTACCGTGCGCGATCGCGGGGAGCGCGAACGCCTGGCACAACGCCTTCAACCGGCTGCAACGATGCTACGAGCGGCGCGAGAACGTGATCGACGCCTTCTTCGACCTGGCAGATGCGATCATCACGGTCCGTAGCCTGATCCGCCAGGCGTGGACCGCTTACCGATGGGATGCCCGGCCGGGACGACGACCGTGATCACTCACCTTTCCGCGCGACCTCTTAACCAGACGAGGAGCTGCGGTCGCTGCACGCCCGCATGCTGGCCGCCCACGCGGAGTGGGTCGCGGCTGACGAGGGATGACAGGCTCGTCTCAAGTTCTTGTCGCATGAGCCGTCTTTTGACACGGCTTCCGACATGATGCGCGAGATTCGGCATCTTGCGTGAGACGGGATACTTCGGCAACAGCTAGTCCGTGACTAGCGAAGACGCGTTGCCGAGGAGGGGCACTATGTCTTGGAGATCGTCGATGATGAGATCCGGCATGGCGGTCTCGAGTCTGGTGCGGTTGTGGTACCCGCCGGTGAGCGCTACGGCCACGACGCCGGCACGCCGGGCTTGTTCCACGTCGTCGGCGGTGTCGCCGATGTAGACGGCAGTGCGGGATGTGGTGGCTGCTCTGGTCAGTTCCGCTTGCTTGTCGGTGACTCGCCCTGCGACCCACGTGAGGAGGTGACGGATATCGAGGCGAGCTGAGTCGGCGCCGACCAGCGCCGGGTCGGCGGCGGTGATGATCCCGACGGGGATCTGGCGGCGCTGGCAGGCGTCGAGCAGTGCCCTCGCTCCTCGCGACAGCTGGGCCGGCTGCTCGATGCACGAGTCGTTCCAGATCTGTTCTGCTTCTTCGAGCGCGTCGGAGGGGACTCCGAGACGCTGGAAGAACTGTGACAGGGGGAGGGTGAAGCTCCGGCTGAACGTCCGGCCGGTGATCGGGGCGATGCTTAGCCGGCGCAATGCCGTGTTGGCCGCCGCAAGGGCGCGGGGCAGGTCTGCGACCACGGTGCCGTTCCAGTCCAGGAGAACCTGCTGCATTGCTGGGTACATGCTTCCTCCGTCCTCCTGGCGCACGACGCTACGGTAGCCGGGATCGATGAACCATCGATCCCGTTTCGATAATTCATCCGGGCCTCACCTGGCCGTCGCGATGGGTTTACTTCGCCACGATTGAGTCGGTGGCGTGGACGGATCTGCTGAAGCCTCGACTGCACCAGCCGGCCCGATCGTTGCCGGCATCCGCATGCGCCTCCGGGGGCTTAGCCCGGTGGAGACCCAGGTCGCTCAGGTCATCCTCGACCAGGGCGACGGGCTGATCTATAAGTCAGCCAGCGAGATCTCGGCCCTGGCCGGCGCCGCCCTGTCGACGGTGGTCCGTACGTGCCAGTCACTGGGATTCAAGGGCTTCCAGGATCTCAAGCTGGCGCTGGCCCGGGAAGGGCGGCCCGCGGCGAGCGAGGAGCTCCAAGGCGCCGTCCATCACGGTGACGCCCCGCCGGTTGTCCTCTCCAAGGTGCGAGACGGGGCCCGGGAGGCGATCGACCACGGCTTCGCGCATGTTGACACCGAGGCGTTCACCAAAGCGGTACGGGCTGTGCAGGCGGCACGACGGGTTCTGTGCCTGGGGGTGGGGACGTCGGCGCCGCTGGCCCAGGACGTCGCTTACCGGCTGATGTGGGTGGGCATCGACACTGATGCCCCCGCCGACCCCCACGTGCAGCACGTGCGGGCCACACTGCTGGAGCCCGAGGACATGGCGCTGGTGGTGAGCCACACGGGCTCTACGCGTGAGACGGTCACTGCCGCGCAGGCTGCATCAGCGGCAGGCGCCACGGTCGTGGCGGTGACCAGTTTTCCCCGCTCACCGCTCAGCGAGGTGGCTGACATCTGCCTGGTCGCCGCCACCCAGGAGACCGCCTACCGGGTGGAGGCACTCGCCAGCCGCATCGCCCACCTCGTGCTGCTCGACGCCTTGTGGGTCGCCGTGGCCGTTGATGGCGGTGAAGCAGCCCTTGGCCTGGTCCGCCGCATCAACGACGTCATCTCCGATCACCGCTTCTAAATAGCCGCCTCCCGCACCGCTATCTGAGCGAAAGGAACCGCCGATGTACCTTACTGAGTCACCGGAACGGATCTACACCACCCATACCGGCAGCCTGCCCCGGCCCGCCGAGCTGGCCCAGGCCATCGCCAACCGGGAGACCGGCGACGGGCCGGTCCCCGACCCCGGCCGCCTGGCTGCCATGGTCGCCGCCGCTGTCACCGACGTCGTCGGGCGACAGGTGAAAAGCGGAATCGACATCGTCAGCGACGGTGAGGTCAGCAAGATTGGTTACGCCACCTACGTCAAGGAACGCCTCAGCGGCTACGGCGGGGAAGAGGGCGCCCTCGCGCTGGCCGACATCGCCGACCACCCTGACCTCGCCGAGCGGGCCCTGGGCGGGCTGGTCACCAGGATGCCGTCCTGCGACGGGCCGGTCCGCTACATCGGCCAGGCTGCCCTGCGGGCCGACCTGGACAACTTCGCCAAGAGCCTGGCCGGCACCGGCCGCCGGGGGTTCGTGCCCGCCGCCTCCCCTGGGGTCATCAGCCTGTTCCTGGCCAACCGCTACTACCCCAGCGACGACGATTACCTTCACGCGGTCGCCGAGGCCATGGCCGTCGAGTACCGGGCCATCGTCGACGCGGGTTTCGACGTGCAACTCGACTCCCCGGACCTGGCGATGGGCCGCCACGTGCAGTACGCCTCGGCCAGCCTGGAGGAGTTCAAGCGGCGCATCACCGTGCACGTCGAGGCGCTCAACCACGCCCTGACCGGAATCGACCCGGACAGGGTCCGGCTGCATGTCTGCTGGGGGAACTACGAGGGCCCTCACCACCGCGACGTCGAGCTGGCCGAGATCCTGCCCATCGTTACCCGAGCCCATGTCGGCGCGCTGCTGTTCGAGAACGCCAACCCCCGCCACGCCCATGAGTGGCGGGTCTTCGAAGAGATCCCGATCCCCGAGTCGCTCACCCTCGTCCCCGGGGTGATCGACACCTGCAGCAACTACATCGAGCACCCCCAGGTCGTCGCCGACCGCCTCGTCCACCTGGCCAGCATCGTCGGCCGGGACCGGGTCATCGCCGGCGCCGACTGCGGGTTCTCCACCTTCGCCACGTTCCTGCCGGTGCTGCCGTCCATCGCCTGGGAGAAGCTCCGCAGCCTCAGCGAAGGCGCCGCCCGGGCCACCGACGCCCTCTGGGCCTGACCGACCTAGCAGGAGGTACCACCAATGACTGACACCGCCGCCGAAAAGATCCCGGCGACCGCCCCGGCCGCCCCGGCCACCGCCGCGCCGGCCTTGCTGCGCAGCGACCCGGCCATGATCGGCATCCCCAATGTCATCGCCGGCGCCACCGGGCTCGGCCTGGTCACCGTCGGCGCCGTCCCCGCCCACGCCGCGGGGGCCGCCCTGCCGATCCTGCTGTCGGCCACCTCGATCGGCATGCTCATCGCCACCATCTGGGCCGCCGCGCTCGGCCAGAACATGACCGCCACCATCTACGGCACCATCTTCGGTTTCTATATCAGCTATGTCGCCCTCAGCCTCGGACTGGACCACAGCTGGTACGCCATCCCCACCGCGGATGCTCCCTCAGCACTGCGTTTGTACCTGATCTGCTGGCTGGTCACCATCGGCCTGCTCACCCTCACCACCCTGCGCATGCCCGCCGCCTTCCCGATCCTGTTCACCCTGGTCGACATCGCCCTCGCCCTCCTCCTCGCCGGCTCCTACGCCTCCTCCGCCGGGCTGGACAAAGCGGGCGGCTACGTCGTGCTCGCCTTCGTCGCCGAAGCCATCTACCTCTACGTCCACGTCATGGAAGTCGCCCACGGCGCCAAAGGCCTGCTCCTCGGACGGCCGCTCCTCGGCCGGGCCTGAAGCAGACCCACCCGGATGGAACTGCTCGTGCCCGCCAGCCCAGCCCACGCCCAGAAGGCTGATTTCTCCGGCATCGAGATCACCGTGCTCTCCAGCGCGGCGGGCCGCAGCTCGGCCTACCTCCTACGCCATGGCGAGGCCCTTGTGCTGGTGGACTGCGGCCCGGGAACCGCGCTCACCCTGGCCCGAAACGGCCTCCTCGATCAGCTCGACGCCGTCCTCATCACCCACGAGCACGCCGACCACGCGGCCGACCTCATCGGCCTCGCTTACGCCCGCCGATTCCCCGACCCGATGGCCAAGATTCCCCTGCTCGCGCCGGACTCCACCCTCGAAGTCCTCCACCACCTCGATGAGCTGTTCGCTGTGCCCACCCTGCCGCAAATGCGCAACACGATCGCCAGCGCGTTCGAGCCCGAACCCCTCAGCGGCACGACCGTCACCGTGGCCGACGGACTGACCGTGCGGGCCCACGCCGTGTCACACGCCGTCCCATCCATGGCGCTGCGCTTCACCGCTGGCCCGCAGACCGTCACGTTCTCCTCCGACACCGGCCCATGCGACGCACTCATCGAAGCCGCCGAAAACGCCGACCTGCTTCTATGCGAAGCCACCTACCTCCACGCAACGCAGGAACAACTCGAAGGACACGGCCACCTCACCCCCGCCCTGGCAGCCAAGACCGCACACCTAGCCCGGGCCACGCGGCTGGCGCTCACCCACCTGTCCCGGCCCCACGACGCCCCAGCCGCCATCGCCGCAGCACAACGGCATACCGAACCCACCACGGTCAGCGCCGCCACCGACGGCACCCTCCTGCAGATCTCCGCAGCAGAGATAACCCCCTAGTTGTTGTTTGTCTGTTACGGCCTAACGGACATGCTGATGTGACTTTTAAGACCAATAACGCAGGTCGAGGCCGACATCGCCAACGGCCTGGTCGGTATGGTCCTGGTCGGCCTGCCCGATACCGCGCTGCGCGAGGCACGGGACCGGATCCGCTCGGCGATCGTGTTCCCTGTCAAGTTAACGTGTTGAAGTTCTAGACACTACTTTGCGGCAGCGCAGCGCCGGACCGGTAACCTGCAGGCGGGGACGGCAGCCCGGGGCGGACAGGCCTGCTCGTCTCGCCGGGCTTGCGGCCCGCCAGAACGGCGGCGACCCCGGGACCGAGCCGCGGGTCGAATAGCGGTGCCCGGGCACGCCGGGCAGCCTGGCGCTCGCGGTGCCGTTCGGCCAACTCCGGCGGCTCCCAGCCACTGCCGACGGGTGGGAAGAATCGCTGGAGCACTGCGAACGGCACGCCGATGAGCCACTGGATCCCGCATCGGCAGAGAAGGCAACCGAGGTGGCCCCAGGGGTACGTGTCCTGCTGCTGTCTACCGGCCGCGAGACCGGCCCGGACGGGCAGACTTGCAGGTTCGGCGCACGGATAGCTATCTGGCGCGGCGTGCCTGGTGCTGTCCCTGCGGATGGCCGCTCGTCCGGCCATGGCCAGAGGGTGAGCGCTGGTGGCTGACCGATTCGTGATCGTGATGGCTGGCGGAGAGCCTGTCCCGACTCCCGGGAGTACGACGACCTCGGCGAGGCCGAGCAGGTCCGGGACCGTGCGAACTGTCGCGCCGCCCTCACTGGCCGGGAGCCCGGGTCCAGGTCATGCCCCTGGACCGGCATCAGGCCTGGCCGTAGCCCCAATTCGTCACTGCAAACCGTGACCTGGTCCCGCGGTCTTCAGCTTGGAGGCTTCGAATACTCGAGGAGAGCGAACGTGTCCTGGCCGCCCTCGCCGGCGGCATCAGGAGCCGGCCAGGATGCCGGGTCCGCCGCTCAAAGTGACCTGCAGGCCGTCCGGGAGGACCTGCAGGGACGTGGCCTTAAGCCTGAGCGGGTAGGCGCGCTGCACGCCTGACGCCGGCCCGAAGCCGCGACCGGCCATCCCCAAATTGCCGAGAGGCAAGGAGTGGCCCATGACGGTGAGCCCCGCGACGGGGAAGGAAAGCTTCCCGCCCGCGATCACCGGATGCAGCGTCAACTGCCCTCCACCGCCCGGGCCGAGGGCGACGGCTATCGTCCCTGAGGCCGGATCGGTGGTGACCGAGGTGACCGGGATGTACGGGACGGCGGCCTGGACCGCGTCGCCAATGGACTTCGCCGGGACGGTGAACTCGGCGCGGGCGCCGGAGACCGTGGCCTTGCCGCCAAGGCGGACGTTCTCGAGCTGCAGCTGGACGGAGACCTGCGAGAGGGGGCCGAGTTTCGCGTTGCGGCCGGTGATATTGACATAGGGGATGTGCTTACTCATCACATCCCACAGGGCCGAGCCGCCCTCACTGACCGTCACACTGCCGAGGGCGGATGCCGCCTTGGCGATCCGGCTCTGGATCATGTTGCGGGCCATGGATTCACCCGCGTCCGTGGCCACGAAGGCCGCCAGGGCCACAGAGGCCACGATGGCGGCGGCGGCGCGGTGGCGGCGTAGTGCCGCACGTATCTTCCTGGCTGGATCGGTGGTCATGGGCCTCACTGTGCGCGGCGCGGGTAAGAGGCCGCGCGGTTAGGTGGGTGGTCACGGTCGTGCTGGCCGGTTTCCCAGCGGTAGGTGATCCATGCGCGGCGGATCAGACTACGCAGCGTGATAATGGCCTCAGCGAGGTCGAAGAAGGCGCCGATCACAATCTCGCGCCGCTCGTGACAGCGTTGCAGGCGGTTGAAGGCGTTATGCCAGGCGTTCATCCGCTCGACGTGCCAGCGCTGCCTGGCCTGGAGCGGCGCCTTGTCGCCCGGATACCTGGGGCACTTACTCCGCCAACTGCGTTGCAGCCGCTTGCTGCTGCGGCACTCGCAGTGCTCACAGCCCCGCCACGGCCAGCACCGCCATTACGCCGGTGGCCATCGCAGCCGCCGTGAAGCCGCCGTGCGCGCCGGAGGTGTCCACTGCCCGAGGTTGTTAGGGCCAGGCTATGCGGCTCCGCTCGGTGAGCTGTGATCATGGGGTCCGAGGAAGAACCGCGCAGGAATTAGCGGTAGCGCTGGCTGTGGCGACCGGAACCCTTGAGGCTGTTCCACCTTGTCGCGCTATAGACCGTCATATTGCGGTGTCCA
>DASQVO010000177.1:0-16407 GCA_035640715.1 Streptosporangiaceae bacterium | reverse complement strand
GACCTGCCGAAGCTTCCCGACCCGGCTATCCTGTCGCAACTGCCGACGGCGGCCCTGACGACGCTGCCGGTCTCCGTGCTGGGCAAGCTGCCGACCTCGGTGCTGGCAGACCTGCCCACCTCGGTCCTGTCCGGACTGCCGACGTCCGTGCTGGCCAAGCTGCCGGCCACGGTGCTGGCGCAGCTGCCCACCTCGGTCCTGTCCGGCCTGCCGGCCTCTGTTCTGGCGGGGCTGCCCACCTCGGTGCTGGCGGGGCTCCCGACCTCGGTCCTGTCCGGCCTGCCGGCCTCTGTTCTGGCGGGGCTGCCCACCTCGGTCCTGTCCGGCCTGCCGGCCTCTGTTCTGGCGGGGCTGCCCACCTCGGTGCTGGCGGGGCTGCCGACCTCGGTCCTGTCCGGCCTGCCGGCCTCTGTTCTGGCGGGGCTGCCCACCTCGGTGCTGGCGGGCCTGCCCTCGTCGTGCCCGTGCTTTGCCCAGCTGCCGGCCTCGGTGCTGTCGAAGCTGCCCACCTCGGTCCTGTCCGGACTGCCCACCTCGGTCCTGACGCAGATACCGGCCTCGACGCTGACGGGCCTGCCCACGTCAGTCCTGTCCCAGCTGTCGCCATCGGCGCTGTCCGGGCTGCCGACCTCGACGCTGGCGCAGCTCCCCATCCCGGTCCTGTCCCAGCTGCCGACGTCGGCCCTGTCTCAGCTGCCGACTTCGGTGCTGGCGCAGCTCCCGATTTCGGTCCTTTCGAAGCTGCCGACTTCGGTGCTGTCCGGGCTGCCGGCTTCGATCCTGTCGAAGCTCGGCTAGCCAGAATTCTCGGCCAGCCAGAATTACTGTCCCCGCCGCCCTCCGCAGCCTCGCTGCGGAGGGCGGCTTTGTTCCCGGCTTTGTTCCCGGCCGCCTGTCACGCCGGGTCGGGCCGGAGGCTGCCGCGCCGCGATCCGGCATCGGGCCGGCATGCCGAACGGGAGCCGGTGGCAGCAGAGGCCACGCCGGAGGTCGCAGCTGGCGTAACCTCTAGCAGCCGGGTGAGCGCCGGGGTGCTCACGGCTGGGATTCGGGCGATGACGGCGCGGAGAGATGATCATGCTGATGTCAGGTGAGGGTGACGGGGACAGCGGAGGGGATCACCCGCCAGCGCTGCGCAACGGCGATGTGTCGTTCTGGTGGCGCGCTCGCGGCGGCTTGCCGCCGCGCCGGCCGTCTCTGCCCGGGCCGGCCGACGCCGACGTGTGCATCGTCGGGGCTGGCTTCACCGGGCTGTGGACGGCCTATTACCTGAAGGAGGCCGACCCGGCGCTGCGGATCGTGATCCTGGAGGCAGCGTTCGCCGGGTTCGGCGCGTCCGGCCGCAACGGCGGCTGGCTGACGAGCGCTCTCCCCGGATCGCGGGAGCGCTATGCGCGTGGCCCGGGCGGCCGGGCTGCCGTCCTCGGCCTGCAACGCCAGTTGCAGGAGACGGTGGATGAGATAGCGAGGGTGTGCGCTGCCGAGGGCATCGACGCGGACCTCGTCAAGGGCGGTGAATTGGAGGTAGCGACCACTCCTGCCCAGCATGAGCGGCTGCGCGGCGAACTGGCGGGCCACCGGCAGTGGGGAATGAGGGAGGAGGATGTCGCCTACCTCGGCCCGGCTGAGCTTTCCAGTCGCGTCCGCATCGCCGGCGCACTCGGTGCTCTCTATGTTCCGCAGAGCGCCCGCGTTCAGCCGGCCAAGCTCGTGACCGGCCTCGCCGATGCCGTGCAGCGTGCCGGGGTCCAGATCTATGAGGCGACCCCGGTGACGCGGATCGTGCGGCGCGCTCCGCACCAGCCGGACGGCGCCGGCCCGGCGGCAGCCCGGGCCTGTACGGTATTCGGCGACGTCACCGCGCGGTATGTGCTGCGCGCCACGGAGGGTTTCACCCCGCGGCTCCCTGGCCAGCGCCGGGCGCTGCTGCCGATGAACAGCTCCATGATCGTCACCGAGCCGCTCGCCGACGAGGTATGGCGGGAGATCGGCTGGGCTGGCAGCGAGACGATCGGCGACAGCGCGCATGTCTACATGTACGCCCAGCGGACCGCGGACGGCCGGATCGCCCTCGGCGGCCGTGGCATCCCGTACCGTTTCGGATCGGGCCTCGATCACCGGGGCGTTACCCAGCCCGAGACCATCGAGACGCTGCGCCGGATCCTGCGCAAGCTGTTTCCCGCCGCCGGCGGCGCGCGCATCGACCATGCCTGGTGCGGCGTGCTCGGCGTCCCGCGCGACTGGTGCGCGAGCGTCACGCTCGACAGGAACGCCGGGCTCGGCTGGGCCGGAGGTTACACCGGCCACGGCGTCGCTGCCTCGAACCTGGCCGGACGCACCCTGGCGGATCTCGTCATGGGGGCCGACAGCCCGAGGACGGCGCTGCCATGGGTGGGCCACCGTGCCCGCCGCTGGGAACCGGAACCGCTGCGATGGGCCGGCGTGCATGGCCTTTACGCCCTGTACCGGGCTGCGGACAGCGCCGAGGACAACGGCTCGCCGCGGACGTCGCGGCTGGCGCGCATCGGAGACCGGATCTCCGGCATCCCGTAACTGTGCTGGCCCGGGGGACGACCCCCCGGAGCCCCCCGGTGCGGGCCTGCGGCCCGCTTTTGCGCGGGCTGGCCGCCGTTACACCGCCCGCTCACCCGGGCACAAGGCCCGGGGTCGCGGGTGGTAAGACCGCCCGTAATCCCCTATCGCTGCGGTGCCGCCGGCACACCGGCCGCTCACCCGGGCCTGAACGGACTCGCTGGGCCGGTACAGGACCACCTCCGTTACTCTCTGTGGCGCAGGCTCGCTTCGGCCGCGCTCATCCGGCGGTCCAGGTCGCCGGGATCGGCCGCGCTCACATAGTTGCCGGGAAGGGACGTGAACAGCGGGTAAGCCCAGAACATCCGGCTGTAGGCGCCATACATGATCATCCAGTCGGGATGCCGCTGCCGGAGCTGCCCGATGATCTGGCTCAGCCGCAGCCCGGCATCCTGATCCTGGTCGCTCACGACCACCCGCCTTAGTAGGCCAGACGTGCGGTGAGGTTCGCCGCGTCCGCGATCATGCTATGACCTCGGCTCAGGTATGGGTGTGGTTGCTGGGGCGAAAAGTATTATCAACTGATTGTAGCGATACTGTTCATTTGGTTCCATTGGCTGGCAACGCGCCGGCGCACCGGCACCGCGTCATGACATGCCGGCGTAACGGCTTGGCGGGATGCCGATCGTCGCGGTGAAGTCCCGGGTCAGGTGCGCCTGGTCGGCGTAGCCGAGGTCGGAGGCTAGCCCGGCCCAGTCAACGTGGCCGCCGCGCTCGGCGCGTTCAGCCGCCTCATGCAGCCGGGCCCTGCGCATCACCCATTTCGGGCTGACGCCGACATAGTCGGCGAACAGCCGCTGCAGCCGGCGTAGCGGCACGTCGAGGGTGGCCGCGAGCTTGTCGACGCGTCGCAGGGCGGAATCGGCGGTGATCCGCGCCACCATCGCGGCGACCTGCTCGGCGACCGGGTCACGCTCGGGCAGCACCGAGCAGAGCAGGTCCTCCGCGTGCGCCACCATCGCGGCGTCATCCGGTGCGTGCATGATCGCCTGCCGTGCCTCCTCCGCCGCTGCCCCGAACAGCTGCGCCGCGGGCACCCTCCGGTCATTGAGCCGCGAGACTGGGCCCTGCCAGAAGGGACGGAAGCCGCCCGCGCGGAACCGCACGCCGAGCACCTTGCCAGCTCCTTCGATCCGGCGGACGAACAGTTTCGTGTCCACGCCGTAGATGGCCGACCCGGAGTCCTCAAACCCCAGGTTCACGTTCGGATGCGGCAGGATCGTCTGCTCGTGCGGCGGCTCACCGCGCAGGTCCCACTGGACGACCCAGTAGAAGTCGACGAACGGCGCCAGGGCGGGCGACGGCTCGTAGCGGGCGAGCCGGAACCGGGCCGCCGCCACCTGCTGGTACAGGACGCCGCGGCCCATCACTGGATCCGTCGCCCCCTTGGGGCGGATCGCGCCACCTGACACCCGATCAGCATAGGGAGCGTTTGTGAGGCACGTCGCGTTTCTTCAAGACGGCCCGCTCCACCTGGCCGTAGCCTCTGGGCTTGCCCGCAGCCCGTGCTCCCCTCATTTGCCAGACTGGAGGAAATCGATGAACCTGCGCACAGAGCTGGCGGCCGGTGCCGCCGCGGCCGCACGCACGGTGGGCGGCGTGCGAGCCGACCAGCTCGTGGCCGCCACGCCGTGCGGTGACTGGGATCTTCATGCCCTGCTCAACCACATGATCTTGTGGACCGCGTACTCGGCGGAGCACAGGGCCCGGGACGAACCGCTTCCCGACGAGCTGATGAACAGGGACTTCTGTGCTGAGCCCGGCTTCGCCGCGGCATATGCGGCTCAGCTCGACAAGGCCGTCGCGGCCTGGTCGGATCCTCACGCCTGGGAACGCGATCTGAACATCATGGGCTCCCCGACACCGGCCGCCGAGGTGGCCGCGCTGATCCTGGCCGAGATGGTCCTGCATGGCTGGGATGTCGCGCAGGCATCGGGCCAGGAGTACTCCTGCGGCGCGGACGTCGCGGCGGCGGTACTGCGGGCCGTGCAGGCCAATGCGGAGCTATTCCGGCAGTACAAGGGCTTCGCGGACCCGGTGCCGGTGCCGCAGACAGCGCCCGTGCTCGACCGCGCTCTCGCCCTGTCCGGCCGTGACCCGCAGTGGGCTCCGGCGGGCTGAGCCCGCGGTTCCTGGACATCGGCACCGGCATCACGTCCGCGAACAACACCCACGAAGTCGCCGAGCCGGCCGCGCCCGAATGCCGCAAGCCTCGTCCGAAATTCGCGCTACAGCTGGATTAGCCAGCCGTCTGCACGTTCAGCGCGGCTCCCAGATTCTGGGAGTCCTCAAAAGTTCGTGTTATTCAAACGCCCGTTGCTGACCGCCCGGGCGATCGCGCGGACGCCAGGGTGGGCCGCGAGATCCTCCAGGAGCACCGGGGCGCCTTCGCCGTCGGCGAGCGGGATCCGCCAGTTCGGGTACTCGTCCGTCGTCCCGGGTATGTTCTGCGGCCGGCGCTGGCCCACCGCGTCCGGAAGCGAGACCCCGATCAGGACCGACGGGGTACGGGCCAGGTAAGCGTAGAGGGCTGCGACCTGATCGGCCAGGGCCGGCGGGCGGCCTGGCGGGAGCAGCCCCTCGCGGGCCAGCGCGCCGCGCCACGCGGACATGGCCGCCTGCGCGTCGGCCCGTTCGGCGTCTTCCGGGCGGGCCAGCACGCCCAGTTCGGCCCGGAGCGCCACGTGTTCCCCGGTGAGGAACGCCGCCGCGGGCGGCATGTCATGGGTGCCGACGGTCGCCAGGCTGCCGCGCCGCCATTCGCCGGGCGGGCGCGGCGTGCCGTCGTCGCGGCGCTCGAACCAGAGCATGGAGGTCCCCAGGATGCCGTGGGCGGCCAGGTACTCACTAATCCAGGGGTCGATTGTGCCGAGATCCTCCCCGACGGCCGCCGCACCGGCGCTCGCCGCCTCACGGGCCAGCACGCCCACCATCGCCTCATGGTCGTAGCGCACGTACGTACCCCGGTCCGGGGTCATGCCGGGCGGCACCCACCACAGCCGGAACAGGCCCATCACGTGGTCCATGCGGAGCGCGCCCCCGTTCCGCATGGATGCGGCGATCAGGTCGGCAAGCGGCCGGTAGTCCCGCTCGGCCAGGCGCTCGGGATGCCATGGCTGTGAGCCCCAGTCCTGGCCGCGCTGGTTGAACTCATCCGGGGGCGCCCCGACGGTGACGCCGGGCACGAGGAGGGCCTGATTCGCCCAGGCGTCCGCGCCGCCGGGGTGCGCCCCGACCGCCAGGTCGCTGATGATGCCAATGTCCATGCCGGCGACGCGCGCGGCATCCTGCGCGGCGGCCAGCTGGCCGCTGGCCAGCCACTGGACCCACGCGTGGAAGTCGGTTTCCCGGGCCAGCCGGCCGCATTCGGCGGCGACGGCGGCCGAGCCCGGCTGGGCCAGGCTGTCCGGCCACCGCCGCCAGTCCGGGCCGTGGATCTCGGCCAGGACGCACCAGGCCGCCCAGTCCCGCAGTGCCTGGCCCTCCTGTTCCCGGTACTTGTCGTACTCCGCGCGGCGCTGCGGGCTCAGCGGCACCTGGTGCAGGATCTTCAGGGCCGCCCGCTTAGCCGCCCATACCGCGTCCCGGTCAATCAGGCCCGCGGACCCGTTCGCGGCCTTCAGCGGCGCGGCCAGCGCGGCGATATGGCCGCGCTCACGGTCGTCAAGGGCCGCCAGCTCCGGGATGTCCTCGATCCGCAGGTACAGCGGGCTGATGAACCGCCTGCTCATCGGCAGGTACGGTGACGTGCTCACCGGGGGTGCGGGCTCGGCCGCGTGCAGCGGGTTGATCAGCACGAACCCGGCGCCCAGTTCACCGGCGCTCCACGCGGCAAGATCCGCCAGGTCACGGAAGTCACCATGGCCCCAGGACGCGCGCGAGCGGACTGCGTAAAGCTGAATCGTGAAACCCCAGGCCTCGCACTGCGGGAACGGCGCTACCACCCCGGCGGCAGAGGTTCCAGCCGGTGACGGGGCACGCGCGGGGGCATCCCCGAGTGCCGCCAGGATCGCCTCGATCGTTTCGGGTGCGACCTTGACCTCGCGGCCCTGCGACGCGTGGTACGACGTCGCCACTCCCCTGGCCTCTGCTCTGCGCAACAGTCCCGGCATGTCCATGGGCACCATCGTCCCAGGCCAGTCAGTGCGCGGCTGCGGTGACCCATGACCGGTATCGGGGCTTGACGCGTCGCTGCGCGCACTCGCCGCGGCGCCGCCCGGCCCGTGGCTCCTGCTGGCAGTCGCGATCGGCCTCATCATGTTCGGCGCGTATTCGTGCTGCGAGGCCCGCTGGCGCCGACTATAGCGTGCTCAGGAGAAGACGGACGCGATGCTGGTGCCCGCGAGCGCCAGCATGACCAGCGCCGCGGCCCGGGTCAGCCAGGTGATCGGGATGACCTTGAGCAGGCTCCGGCCACCGATGATCGCCACGCCCGCCGCCACCCACAGGGCGAGCGTGGCCCCGGCGCCGACCGCTACCGGATCGTGGTACTTGACGGCCAGGTTGGCGGTGAGAATCTGAGTGAGATCACCGAACTCGGCGGCGAAGATCACCACGAAGCTGGTGGCCGCGACGGGCAGGAATCCTCTCCGGTCCCCCCTGGCCTCGACATACTCGTCGCTTTCTACGCGCCTGTGGCGCCACAGCAGCACCGCCCCGGCCAGGAACAGGACACTGACGATGACCTGCACCGGGCGGTGCGGCAGCAGCCCCAGCAGGCCACCGGCCGTGACCGCGAGCGCGGCCTGGACGGCGAACGCGACGGCAGCACCGGCGAACACGTATCCGGGCCGGTAACGACTTCCCAGGATCAGGCAGGCCAGCACGGTCTTATCCGGCAGCTCAGCGGGCAAGATGATCAGGAACGACGTTACGGCGGCAGCCAGGCTCACCCGGGAAGCCCCTATCGGATCGGGCCGCCCCGGCTGGTACCGGGCGGACCCGGGAACCTCCGGCACGGCAGCTCGTCACTGCGGCCGAAGGTCTCACTCAGGCTACGCCGCCCCTGGGCACCGGGCCCGGCTAGCGGGCCGAGATTGTCGGCGTCCCAGCGAGGAGTTACTCCCCTTCGTCATCTCGATTCTAACCCAGCGGGCAATGAGCGCCCAGATCTTCACCGGCTGCGCGCGTATGGCACGCTCAGCCGGTGGCAGAAGTACGCCTCGATGCCACGGACCGTGATCGCGCCCGGCCCGCCGGAACAGGGCGGGCCCCGCCGGCCATCTGGCCGGCGGGGCCCGGGGCGTACCAGTACCACGGAGAGCCGGTGATCAGCTCTTGCTGCGGCGCTTCAGCTGCCTGATGAGCTTGCTGATCAGGAAGATCATCGGGGCCTCCTCTGCGGTGGTGCGGTCATCCGGGCGTGCGGTCCGGCCGTTGATCATCCGGCCAGGCTGGGTGGGGCGTCAGCCGGCCTTGACCGGTCGGGCGCTTCGGCCGGGCACGGCGGGGGCAGCGGCCCGGGAGCCCCGGGCGCGGACAGCGCGTGCCTTGACGGCGAGCACCCCCGTGCGGGCGAGCAGCATTGCCACGGACAGGAAGATCAGGCTGTCGGTGAGAGCGCCGACGGTGATCTGGTTGGCCGCCATCCACTGGCCGAGCTGGCGGCCAAAGACGTGGCTGGAGCCGTAGGAGAAGTAGAGGCGGCCGGCGGCGACAGCGGCCCAGAACGCCGCATACGGCGTCCCGGCCCAGGAGACCACCCGGCCAGCCGAGCTGTCGTAGCTGACGCGGATCAGCGCGGCGGCGAGCACGCCCAGGGCCAGGCCCGCTGCCGCCCCGGCGATCTCGAGGGCCAGGCCGCTGCCCGACGACGCGGCGCCCTTGAAGAAGAACGGGACGACGATGGCGGCCGTGATGAAGGGACGCAGCAGCCGCATCGGGCCGACCTTGCGGTGGCCAAGGTCGGAGGTCAGCACCACGGCCAGGATGACGAGGTTGAGGATCAAGACGCTGGCGTCCATGGGAACTCCTTAGTGAGGCGCTTCAGCGAGGTGCGCTGACATCGGCCACGCTAGGAACCGGAGGCCGGCCGGTGCGTCGGCCCGCGGCCTGATCCAGGGTGGAGGGCGGGTGGAAGCGGCCATCTCCACCCGCCCTCCACCCGGACGCCGGCGCGCGACGCGGTTTGGGCGGATACGTTGGTACCGGCCGCTCCAGGGTGTTCCGGCGCAGGAAGCCGTGCCTGGCCGGCCAGGCAGGAGCAGCGCGTGTTCCGTTCTCTCGCCGCACGCAGGAATCCGGCGGCCGGGTCCCTTTCGCTGGACCTGGTCCGGCTCATGGATATCGTCCGGACCGCCGCCTTGGTGATCGTGCTCGTGACGGTTTCCATCGCCAAACCGCATCCGGCGGCCGGGGGACGTGGCCTGGCGATCGCCGTTACGCTCGCGGTCGCCGCCGCCAGCTGGATCGCCTGGATCCTGGCCGGGCACAGCGACGGCCGGGGCACGATCGCGGCCCTGATCGCCATGGGCGGGGCCGGTGGTGCGCTGGCCGCGCTGTCCCCGAACAGCCCGGCCGTCGCCGTCGGCTGCATGGTCGCCTTCAGCGCGGGCACGTACCTGAGCACCGGCACCTCGCTCGGCATCACCACGGAGACGCTGGCGGTATTCCTGGCCATCGCGCTGGCGACCGGCGCGCCGACCGGCATTCTCCTCGGCTACCCGCTGGCCTTTGCCGGAGTGTGGACCACGGGCCTGACCCGCCGCTCCTATCGCGTCCGGGCCGAGCAGGCCGAGCTGATGCTCGCCGAGACCCGCCGGGCGCACGAGGCCGAGACCCAGGCGGCCGCGCTCGCCGAACGGGCCAGGATCGCCCGCGAGATCCACGATGTGCTCGCCCACTCCCTCGCGGCGGTGTCGGTGAACCTGCAAGCCGCCGAGGGGCTCCTCGCCTCCGGAACGCTGCCCGCCGACAACCTCGAGCTCGCCAAGGCGTGCGACTGCATCGCACGCGCAGGCACCTTGACCCGCGAAGGCCTGGCCGCGGCCCGCCGGGCGGTCCTGGCACTGCGCGACGACACCGCGCCGCTACCTGGCCAGCTGTCGTCCCTGGCCGAGCAGTACCGCGCCGCCGGCGACCTGACGGTCGACTTCAGTATCACCGGCAAGCCCCGGCCCCTATCGGGGGAGGCCAGCCTCGCCGCGTACCGGACGGCCCAGGAGGCGCTGACGAACGCCCGCAAGCACGCGCCCGGCCAGCCCGTCACGCTTACCCTCGGCTTCGAGCCCGCGGAGATCACGATCAGTGTCGTCAACCCGCTGCCGCCGAGCGGCACCGGCGGATCGCTCGCCGCCACCGGGGCCGGCTACGGCCTGGCCGGCTTGCGGGAACGCGCTGCGCTGGCCGGCGGCGCGCTGGAAGCCGGCCCGGCCGAAGGGAACTGGCGGGTAGCCCTGCGGATTCCGGCATGACGGAGAACCCCGAGCCGGTGACCGTCGTCGTCGCGGATGACCAGTCCGCCGTCCGCGAGGGCCTGGTCCTGCTGCTCGGCACGCTGCCCGGGATTGCCGTAGTCGGCGAGGCAGCGGACGGCAACGCCGCGGTCGACGCCGTCGCGGCTTCAGAGCCTCAGGTCGTGCTGATGGACCTGAATATGCCGGGCTGCGGCGGTGTCGAGGCAACCCGCCGCATCCGTGCCGATCACCCGAGGACGCGGGTGGTCGTGCTGACCACGTACTCCGACGATGACTCGATCATCAGTGCGCTGCAGGCGGGCGCGCTCGGCTACCTGACCAAAGACGCGACCCGGGCCGAGATCGGGCGTGCGGTGCACGCGGCCGCAGCCGGCCAGGCTGTGCTTGACCCCGCGGTGCAGCAACGGCTGGCCTCGGCCGCGGCGCGGGCCCCCGCAGCCCCGCCACAGCCGGGAGACGAGAAGGACCTGACGCAGCGCGAATCAGAGGTCCTGCGCCTCATCGCGGGCGGCAGGTCCAACCGGGAGATCGCACGAGCACTTTTCGTCAGCGAGGCGACAGTCAAAACACATGTCAACCGGATCTTCGCCAAGACCGGTTCCCGGGACCGCGCGCAGGCGGTCCGGTACGCCTACGACCATGGCTACGCCGATCCCCCCGGCCCGGCCGGGCACTGATGCTGATACCGCGCGTTTCAAGATGCAGCGTGCCAGTTGCCGACTGTAACCCAGGGCTACCTTCGGGCTGCTCGCCGTGAGACGGCCCGGGGAAGCGGGGGCCGGTGCTGCTCAGACGGCGATCACCCACGCCATCACGTCACCTCACTGCCACAGGCCGGGTCCTATTCCTTGACTTGGCGTCTGGCGGCCTTGCTCGGGCTATGTCTTGTTGATAACGCGGAGATGAGGAATCCGGGTGTGCCGGTGATGAAGCCCAGATGGAGGATCGTGACCGGCACTGCTCGCGACGCTCCCGGCGTGTGACGGGCTTTGCCTGCCGGGGCGTGGACTATTCCGGTCGCTCAGGTGTCAGTGGTTGAAAACATGCGGGAAGGACCGCCGTTAGATATTTCCGGGCGGCCGCGGCTGAGCCAGCTGGAGCGCAGGAACCGCAATCCTGAAATGGAACTGGCGTCCTGAATAAAGCAGCGTCATACTTCGTGAGGAGGATCGGTGGGCAAGCGGTATGAGTTCATCGATGCGGAGCATGACGAGACCATGGCGGCCGCCGGCCAGCCAGCAGGGCAAGGCCGGGCCGATCCCCGATGTGGTGGACACGATTTAACCGCCGCAGCTCCGGGCGAGAAGATGGTGGGTGATATCACTTAACATTGCGGGCTGGAGCAGGTGATCTTCGCGAAGAAAAACCCCAGGTTCGTGGCCCATATGTGCGCAGTATGGCCCGCTATTCCCGGATTAGCGACGATCCAGATGACGATCAAAATAATTATGATCCAGCCCACAATCCTATGCATCATGTGCTTCCCCTCCATACGGCGTAAGGCCTCCTCATTCAGATAACATCCTTCCTGACCGAAGTGACAGGCTAGGCTTACCCACAGGCCCCACGCGGAACCGGATCTCAGCATCATTGAGTTTGCTGGCGGAGCGCCTATAACCACTGCTAGCACCCCGAAGCAGATCTCAGCGGCTGAATGGTGGAATATCGGACCTCCTGCGGTGGACGGTCGCAAGCGTCGAGCTTCATCGAATCCGCCGCGCGGTGTCACTGTCAAGGTAACTCGCGAGGTGATCACACCTCAACCGCCGGCCAGGCCGGCCGATAGAGGATCGAACGCACGAGAGCTACGTCACAGCTTCACCTTGTGCGCTATCTGACCACCCATTTACGCAGAAATCTCCCATTTCACCTGCCATAGCAGCACCACGGCCATGAGATTGGCCTACCGCAAGCAGATTACATTTCTTAGCGAGCGGCATGTCAATATGAGGGCCCGGTCACTGGCAACCGCCGTCCAAACCGTATTCCTTGGCACCCGCACTGCCAATGTGGGATGAGTTCGCATCGAGAGGGCATACACCGCGCGTTTCGCATGTGACAGTGGACAGCCGATAGGGGTCACGAACGGACATCAACGGCTAAGAGGTGATGCCGGCCAAGCGGGACGCCAGCTCGCGTTTGGCCTGATGACCAGCCTGGGAACGCTTGATCCCGGTGGGCCGCGGAGTGCCGCCGATGAGGGAGCTGATCAGGTGACAGGGACGCGGCCGGTCAGGGATGGCGGCGGCGCAGCCCGCTGGCGGCGTCAGGCATTGATCGACTGCAGGGAGCATTTTCGTAAACCTTGGCGGACATTAACGTCTGTACTCGGGGAAGTGGCGAACGGCAGCGCACTGGTTCGCATAAGCCCAGAAGCCAGAAGCATGCAGGCACCGGCTGACTCGGCGCCGACCGCGAACCAGCCTGCCCGAACACCCGCAAACCGAAGCCAGGGAGAAAGTCATGGAGTTTCTGACCAGCTTCCGCATCACCGTCCCGGAGGGCACACCCGGCCAGACGATCGACGACACCAAGGCGCGCGAGGCAGAACGCGCACATGAACTGGCCAAGCAGGGACACCTCCTCCGGCTCTGGACGCCGCCGGCCGAGCTGCACGTGTCGCGCGAGTTGGGCTTGTGGCGAGCCAAGGACGCTGACGAGATGCAGGCGATCTTGGAGTCGCTGCCCCTGTACGGCTGGATGACGGTGGAGACCACGCCGCTTTCCCCGCACCCAAACGACCCGGCGATCACCGAGAGCTGACGACGTCCGCACGCATCCGGGTGGTTAAGACACGAAATGACGGCACAGACCGCAGCCGCCATCGCCAGGCCTGCCAAGGCGATCCTAGGGCCGGCCCTGGAGACGGATCCGCATCCCGGTCAGCTACCGGCCAGCGCGGGCACGACCTGCTTGACGAACAGGTCGAGCCCCGACCGGTCGTAGGCGATCTCGGGGAAGTAGAGGATGGCGTAGGTCATGCCCCAGCCGTTTGCCTCGGTGAGCCGCTCCGCGATCCGTTCCGGCGTGCCGACGAGGGGGCCGTCGGCCAGCCCCTGGATGGTCCGGTCGAGGGAATCGGCCGGCAGGTAGGGCTGGTGGTGCGAGCGGATCCAGGCCAGCCGGTCCGCCACGTCCTTCTCGGTCTCGCCGATCACGACGTTGTAGTTGGCCGAACGCACGATCGCGCCGAAATCAGTGCCCACCTCACGGCAGTGCGCGGCGAGGATGTCGGACTTGCGCTGGAAGACCCCGGGGGTGGCATCGAAATTCGTGTACGCGGCGTACTGCGCGGCGATGCGCAGCGTCTTCTTCTCCCCGCCGCCCGCGATCCACAGCGGGATGCCGCCGTCCTGCAGCGGTAGCGGGCGGGCAATCGCCCCGTCAATCTGGTAGTGCCTGCCGTTCAGGGTGGCCGTGCCGGCCGTCCACAGCTGCCGCATGATCTGCACGCCCTCGTCCAGCTGGCCCAGGCGCTCCCCGGCGCTGGGGAACCCGTAGCCGTAGGCGCGCCACTCGTGCTCATACCAGCCGGCCCCGATACCCATCTCGGCCCGGCCACCGGAGATCACGTCGACCGTGGCCGCGACCTTGGCCAGGTAAGCCGGATTCCGGTAGCCCATGCACGTGCACATCTGCCCCAGCCGCACCCGCTCGGTGGCCGCGCCCAGCGCCGCCATCAGCGTCCACGCCTCGTGCGTGGCCTCACCGGTCGGCACCGGCACGGTATGGAAGTGGTCATACACCCAGACCGACTCGAACGGGCCGTCCTCAGCCGCCCGCACGACGTTGAGCATCGTGGCCCAGTGGGCGGAAGGTTCGATGCCGGCCAGATCCAGCCGCCATCCCTGCGGAACGAATAGTCCAAAGCGCATGGTTCACACATTAACGTGGCGCTCCCCGCATAGCGGGCCGGCCGCCCCGCCTGCCCGGCCGCCCGCTGAGCAAACCACATGGTTCGGCTGGGGCGGCGCCGGCGGGACCTACGCCGAAGCGGACACCGCACGCTCGCCATCAGCATGAACCGGCTCAGCGCCGATTTCACGACGGCGGCCCAGATCAGCGCGCTGCTGATCGGCTGATCCGGGGAGCCCGACGCATAGGGTAATCAGATGAAACCGTTCTTGCTGCTGGCCGTCCGGCCCGAGGATGCCGCGGCGGACAACGAGTACGCATCGTTTCTCGCGCTGTCCGGGCTGGGCGAACGCGAACTGCACCGGGTGCGGATGGAGCAACGGGCGCTGGGCCGCGTCGACCTGCGGGACTGGTCGGGGATCCTGCTCGGTGGCGGGCCGTTTAATTACAGTGATCCGGAGGAGCGGAAATCGCCGGTGCAGCGGCGGATCGAGGCCGACCTGGGCCGCCTGCTCAACCAAGTGGTCAGCGCCAACTTCCCGTTTCTCGGGGCCTGCTTCGGCATCGGGGCGCTCGGCCGCCACCAGGGGGCGGTCGTCGACCGGCGGTACGCCGAGCCGGTCGGCTGCGTCCGGGTCACCCTCACCCCGGAAGGGCAGCGGGACCCGCTGACGGGCGGCCTGCCTGCCACGTTCGATGCCTTCACCGGGCACAAGGAGGCCATCAGCCGGCTGCCCGGCCACGCCGTCCTGCTCGCCGCCTCCCCCTCCTGCCCGGTCCAGGCGTTCCGGATCGGCTCGAACGTCTACGCCACCCAGTTCCACCCCGAACTGGACATAGCCGGCCTGTGCACCCGGATCGATGTCTACAGGCACGCCGGCTACTTCGAACCCGAACAGGCTGACGAGCTGAAGGCCCTGGCCTACCGCAGCGACGTCACCCACCCGCCCGCCATCTTGCGCAGCTTCGTCCAGCGCTACGCCCACAGCAAGCCGGCCGCGCCAGTCCCCGGGTTACGGCCGCCGGTTCCCCGGTCGGCTGCCCACCGGTAGCTCCCCGCTGGACCGCCAGATCCGCGGTCAGCCGGCGGAGTAGGGACGGGCCAGCGGCGCATCTGCGCCGCTCGGCCACGGCGAACTCGCCATTGACAGGGATACGTACTCAGTGTGGTATCCCAATTACCTACCGTTCTGACCCCCCAATGGCCTGCGGGGCCGCTCGGCGCCTTGGCCGGAAACTGAGACGGAATGCGGCTAACACATCCATGATAAGACGCTTGCCCGGATGTTTTTCCTGGTCAGAGGCGGTATCAGGGACGGGCCGAACCGCCGGCCTTCCGCTTTTCGCCGATTAAGGACGTCCGAAATACGCAGCAGGCCGGCGAATGGGTGCTTTCCCGGCCGACGTGGGCATGACTAGGGATGGCCCACCGTGGGCGCACGGACATGCCAGCGCATTGTCCAGGAAGGGGAAGCCATGAAGACCGGGATATGCCTGTTCTGGATCGCCGTCGGCGCCATTCTCACGTTCGCGGTCACAGCGAATACGTCCGTCTTCAACCTGCACATTGCGGGCTTCGTGATCATGGTCATCGGCATCATCGGGCTCGCGACACCGAAGCGCGGATACGAGTGGCTCGGCCGGCGTACCTATGTGAAGCGCTACCGGCGGGCGCTCGGCGGCGGACGGGTCGAAGAGAGGTCGTACCCGCCCTATGTGCTGGAGAACCCGGGAACGGCGAACGCCCAGGCTGACATCCCGGACGTCCCGAGCCTCGAGCCGGACCCTGAAGTGGCGAGGATGCACGAGCGGCACGCAGCGACTCCGGCAGGGGAAATGGCTACGGGACGCGCCACCATCCACGGTGCCGACCGGCTGGACGACACGATCCCCGGGACGAAAAAGAAGGTTCCTGGTGACACCGAGGTCGTCGAGGACCTCTACGAGGAGGAGTAAACGGCAGCCCTGGCCGGGCCGGGTTCCCGGTCGGCGACGTTCCCGCTAGCCGGTAGGCGAGTTGGGTGCGTGCCGTGAAGACGGGAGCGACTCACATGGGCGATCGTCGACAGTATGCGGATGAATGCCGATTTCATCGACGTTGCCCGAGACGAGGAGTGACCGGTTGAGACTGAAGGGGCGAAGGTTCGCAATGTGCTGGAAGTTGTGGATCATACCGGCCGCCGCCGTGGTTGCCGGCACGGCGATTGCGCTGCCGGTCAGTGCGGCCATCACTCCCCGCATAGCGGGCTGGGTCACGGCGCAGCCGGACTGGGTGAGCGCCGGGCAGAACAACCACAACACCCGTTACGCTGCAACCAAGCACATCATCAACGCAGGCAACGTCAGCGAACTGAAGCCTAAGTGGACCTTCACCACCGCCGGCGATGTCTCCGCCACGGCGACCGTCGCCAACGGGGTTGCCTACGTGCCGGACTGGGGCGGCAAGCTCTGGGCCGTCGACACCAAGACCGGTAAGGCCGTCTGGTCCCACAACGTCAGCGACTACACCGGGGTGTCCTCGAAGACCGAGCACGTCAACATCACT
>DASQVO010000176.1:0-3085 GCA_035640715.1 Streptosporangiaceae bacterium | reverse complement strand
CGCGAGCCGGTTCGGCGCGAACGTCATGCTCGACCTGCTGGCGGGGCGGCGGACGGAGCGGACCGGACTGGCCCTGGTCCGCTCCCGGCCAGTGCCGTTCCCGCCGGAGCCCATACGTTCCGCGGCCATCCAGCTCACCCGCGCCTCGCTGGCCCGCGCCGACCGTAACAGTGGCCGGCGCGACCTGTGGCTGCGCATGCTCGACCGCCTGGGTGCCGGTTTCGACTCCTGAACAATGCAGCGGCCATCACTGTCGCCGGAGGCACCGACGCCACCCGAGTGGCCTCCTACAACCTCTGGGTGGCCGACCGGTTCACCAGTGGACCCCTGCTTTACCGGCTGAACCATCCCAGCAATAACACCCCTAAGGGCGGCCTCTGCCCGACCGGGCTGGTCAGGAGCGGTCAACCGGCCGGTGAACGTTAGGCCAGGTCAAAGGGGGTAGCAGTACCCCTGGCCACATCACCAGAAGCACCGTGGAACCTGCCGCCCGACCCGGACCTCCAGCGCTCCCCTCGCTCCTGCGGCGCCGCGGCCCCTATCGAGAAGGTCCGGGCCAAGTTCGGTTTCGAGCCCGGGCATGTCATCCAGGCGGCGAAGGAGCAGCTGGCTTGCTGGCGCCCGGACCGGCAGTGACCGCCACGCCTGCCATCACCCCGGGCAGCCGCCGTCATCTTGAGCATATCCGCTGTCACCCTGAAGAGGAGGGGCCATGAAGCCGACTCAGGCCCTGCACGAGGCCGGCCAGAGCATCTGGCTGGACAACATCACCCGCGCCCTGCTCGACGAGGGCACCCTCGACCGCTACGTCGCCGAGTACTGGGTGACCGGGCTCACCTCCAACCCCACGATCTTCGACAAGGCGATCGAAGGCGGCACCGACTACGACGCCGACATCGCCGCCCGCAAGGCCACCGGTGCCTCCGACGAGGAGGTGTTCTTCGAGCTGGCGCTGGCCGACCTGCGCCGGGCCGCCGATGCCTTCGCCGCCGTGCACGCCCGCAGCGACGGCGTGGACGGCTGGGTGTCACTGGAGGTGTCCCCGCTGCTGGCCCACGACACCGGCAGCACCATCGCCGAGGCCAAGGCCCTGCACCACAAGGCAGCCCGGGGCAACCTGTTCATCAAGATCCCCGGTACCCGCGAGGGTCTCCCGGCCATCGAGGAGTGCATCTACGCCGGGGTACCGGTCAACGTGACCCTGCTGTTCTCGGCCGAGCAGTACCAGGCAGCGGCCGAGGCCTACCTGCGGGGCGTGGAACGCCGGGTCCAGGCCGGCCTGGACCCGGCGGTGGCCTCGGTGGCCTCGCTGTTCATCTCCCGCTGGGATAAGGCGGTGGCCGGGCAGGTGCCGGAAGAGCTGCGCGACCGCCTGGGCATCGCCGTGGCCAAGCAGGCCTACCGGGCCTACCGGGAGCTGCTGGACTCCCCACGCTGGGGGCGCCTGGCCAACGAGGGGGCGAGGCCGCAGCGGCTGCTGTGGGCCTCCACCTCGGTCAAGGATCCCGAAGCCCCGGACGTGCTGTATGTGGCCGCCCTGGCCGCCCCGTTCACCATCAATACCATGCCGGACCAGACCCTGGAGGCCTTCGCCGACCACGGCAAGGTGGACGGATTCCTGCCAGCCGACGGCGGGGATGCCGAGGAGGTCCTCGCCGCCTTCGCCAGGGCTGGGGTCGACCGCAATTCCCTGGCAGCCGATCTCCAGCGCGAGGGGGCAGAGTCGTTCGTGGCCTCGTGGAAGGACCTGCTGGCCCGGATCGGCTCCAGGCACGAGCAGCTCACCGGGTCGGGGTGACCGCGGCCGGCCATTCCCGGCCTGGGCTGTCCGGACGGCGCCCGGCGGGCACGCAGAGAGGAAGACCTGAGCGTGGAACACAAACTGGCGCAATCGCCAATCGCTGCCAGCGGCTTATTGATCTCTACGACTCCGCTGCCACTGACAACACAAGGAAGGCCCTGTGGCTTCTAGCCCGATCCGCTTGATGCTGGCCGACGTAGACGGCACCCTGGTCACCCAGCAGAAGATCCTCACCGACCGGGCGATCGAGGCGGTGCACCGGCTGCACGCCGCCGGCATCCTCTTCGCCATCACCAGCGGACGCCCGCCCCGGGGCATGGAGATGCTCGTCGAACCCCTCGACCTGCAAAGCCCCATCGCCGCGTTCAACGGCGGCCTGCTCGTCAACCCCGACATGACCGTCATCGAGCAACGCACGGTCCCGGACGACCTGGTCGTCCCCATCGCCAATCTGATGGCGGCCTTCGGCCTGAGTGTGTGGGTCTACCGCGGTGCAGACTGGCATGTCCCCGACCTCAACGGCCCGCACGTGGCCCGCGAATCGTGGACGGTCAAGTTTCAGCCTAAGGTCATGACAAGCATCAAAGACCTCACCAGCGACGTGGCCAAGATCGTCGGAGTGAGCGACGACCATGACGCCGTGTCGAAGGCATCGTCGGCAGCCCACGACCGCTTCGGGGACCACGTGACCGCGGCAACCTCCCAGCCCTACTACCTCGATGTCACCCACCCCGACGCGAACAAGGGCGCAGTGGCCAGATACCTCGCCGGCAGGTACGGGCTGGCGGCAGAAGAGATCGCCACCATCGGCGACATGCCCAACGACATCCTGATGTTCGCCCACTCAGGCCTGTCCATCGCGATGGGCAACGCCGACCCGCAGGTGAAACGGGCGGCGCGCCGAATCACTGACACTAACGACAATGACGGCTTTGCCAAGGCCGTCGAACGCTACGTGCTCCACCGGGATGAAGAGGCACATCATCACCAGAATATGTGATGCACAATCACCAAACCGGGCATGAGGCTTAGTACGGCCCGGGGGGGACGGAGATGAGCGGGGTATGACAGTGCGGGGACCGGCGGAGCTCGTGCGACCGGATCAAGTCACTCAGCGCGGGCTGGCCGATGTAACTGATTCGGCGGTTCATGCCCTAGGGGTAACGGCGGGCGGCGAGGGATCAGTCGTCCCGCGAGCATGAAAGCATCTCCTATGGGCATATTGGCGACCTAACGAAGGAGAGGACATGCCAGCGACTCCGCTGCGGGAGCGCAAGGCGTGGC
>DASQVO010000175.1:0-13297 GCA_035640715.1 Streptosporangiaceae bacterium | reverse complement strand
CCTGTTCAGAGGTGGTGGTCAGGGGCGGGGTTGAACCGCCGACCTTCCGCTTTTCAGGATTAGGGACGGCCGTCCATCGCAGTCCATGACCGGCTATCTGCCCTGGTCACCGGACGGTCATGGCCGTACATCGACGGCCCTAGACGTAGATGAATGAGACCCAAACTGAGACCCTGCAGCCGACCTTGAGACGGCGGCCAGGCCGCAGAGCGCCGAATCACTGCCAAGGCGTGCCTGACGGCGTGATCTGTGGCTCCGGAGGCACTTGGCCAACTGCCTCACTTCCTGCCTGGATCGCAGTCTGCACGGGTGGTTGGTCCCGTGTCTGGTCCACAGGTTTGCCAACGTCGGACTATCAGCTTGGGAAGTGGCGGACGACTCGCTCGTGACCAGCCTCCCGCAGGTAGGTGGCCGTTTCGGGTTGTCCGTGAGTGCCCGCTGAGCGCAGCTTGTTACCCGCTCCTGCCTGCTGCGTGGCTTCCCCCTGGAGACACAACGTAGTGTCCTGATCGTGGATGTTGCCCACGTCGGACCACTCCCGACCCTATCGTCACCCAACCCTGGTGAACGTGTGCACCTGAACCTTGTAGGTCGTCCCCCGGTAAAGACCATTGGGCGATCTGTGAGGAATCCCGCATCCCCACAGAGGGAGCGCTTCATGGCCCTTCGGCAGGCGGCGATTGATGCGATGGCTGGCAGGAAATGGTACGAAGGAGCCGTCCGGCTCGAACTCCTTTACCTGTGTCCACAACGTGGCAGCGCGCCAGAATTGCTTCCCTACCTCAGCGGCGTTATGGACACAATCGGCGGCAGTCACGGTCCCTCGTTCGTCTACCTGCCGATCGTCTACCTTGATGACTCCGCTTGTCCGGGACTCCGCCGTGGTCGGCCTGCCCGACCCCCGCTGGGGCGAACTGGTCGTCGCCTACGTGGTGGCCACCGACGACAGCCTGACCGCCGCCGAGTGCGACAAGCATTGCCAGGCCCATCCCATGCTGGCCGGCTACAAGCGGCCCCGGGCCTACCGGTTCGTGCCCAGCCTGCCGGTCACGGCGACCGGCAAGAAGATGCACTACAAGGTGCGCGAGATGGCCATCGAGGACAACGCGGCCGGGCTGCTGGCCCGCCCGTAGCGCGCCCGCGGCCCGGCCGATACCGAAGCGGGACCGGGATGCGGTCGCTCCTATCCGATCAGATCGGCTCCTATCTTTTTAGATAGGAGCCGATACTATTTGACAGTGGACTTGACCGACCCCACTCGCTCGGTCAGCGCGACGCTGGACGGCCCGGTGCTCGCGGTGCTGGCCCGCAGCGGGAAGCCGCTGACCGCAGGGCAAATCGCCGCCCAGGCCGCCCGCGGATCGGAAATCGGCATCCGGAGAACGCTCGGGCGGCTTGTCGAGCAGGGCATTGTCCGCGCCACCGAGATGGGCCGGAACCGGGTTCACGAGCTGAACCGGCAGCATGTCGCGGCCCCAGCCGCCCAGATGCTGGCTGATCTGCGCATCGAACTGTGGAAGCGCATGCGCCAACGCCTTGGCACCTGGAATCCGAAACCGCTCTACGCCTGCGTCTTCGGATCTGCTGCGCGCGGCGACGGCGATGCCCACAGTGATCTGGACCTCCTGCTCGTGCATCCGCCATTCCCGGGGGACACCGATCCCGGGCGTGGGATGGGCGGTCCGAGCGGTGCGGCGCCGCTGACCGAGCGGCAGCTCATCAAGTGGCGACGACAGGTCGACGAGCTGCGCAGCATGGTTCCCGCTTGGACCGGGAACGAGCTTCAGGTCCTGGAGTTGTCCAGCTATGAATGGGCTGACCACAGCCGAAGGGGCACCGAGCTGTTCCAGAATGTCGAGCGTGAGGCAGTCCAGATTGTCGGGGGGCCGCCGTAGTCTCGGCACTCCACCGACTGGAGGGACAGCGCTGTGCCTCATTCACCGCGTACCGCCGGGTGTGGAGCGGGTGATGGCCGGTCCCGGCTTAAGACGGCGCAAGCGTACCTCGGGGTCGCCGAGTTGGTCCTGGGCGAGCGCGACCGCGACGAATACCTGAACGTGACCGCCGGTCTGGCCGTGCTGGCCGGTATCGCCGCATCCGACAGCATCTGCTGTGCCCGGCTAGGACGCCGCCACCGAGGCGACGACCATCGTCGCGCCGCCGAGATGCTGCGATCAGCAACGCCCGACGGCAACGAGCTGGCCGCTACCCTTTCCCGGCTCCTGGACATCAAGGACGCTGCCCACTACGGCGTGATCGTCGTCAGCGCACGCAAGGCCCGCGACTCCGTGCGGTCGGCCGCACGCCTGGTCGACCGGGCTGGGCAGGAAACGGAACGCTGACGCCGGAGGATGACGGCAAGCCAGCTGTCCGGCTGGAGCCAGCCGTTTGCGCCGCAGCCCCGGCCGGACTGGGAGGGGGCTAGTGCTGGGCGGCCTTGATGAGGTCGGCTGCTTTTTCCGCGATCATGATGATCGGGGCGTTGGGGTTCCCCCGGATCAGGGTCGGCATGACCGATGCGTCTGCCACGTGCAGGCCGTCCAGGCCGAACACCGTCCGGTCGCTGTCCACCATGGAGCCGATGGCGCAGGTCGCGGTGAGGCGGAACTGGGTCCCGATGGTCCGGCGGGCGTGCGCGAGGAGGCCGGCGTCGGCGTCGGGGGCGGCCGAGTCGAGGCTGACCTGGCCCCGGCTTCGATCACGGACACCTAAGGAGAGATCGCGCCGGGCCACTTCTACTCCAGCAACCAGCCGTCCGGGAACACCTGACGCCGCGGACCCTGGCGGCAGCCAGGCTATGCAAGACGGTGTCCAACATCAGCCACGGCTATGCAGCCTGGGGGACGCGCACCCGCGCGCAGCGAACATAGCGCGATGGCAACGTTCAAGCCGAAGCCACTGACGTCGGGAACAGGACCCAGGCGTTCCGCACGACGCCTGCCTCGGCGAGCTGAGCGGATCGTGCGCGCGGCGTCAACCGGAGTGCGGCCATGTACAAGGAGCGGGACCACTTTGGGTCGCACAGTGTAAGTGCCGGATCAACGTCCTGGCCGCGCGATGTCCTGCGCGAACACTGGCAACCAAACTGAAAGATGGCCCATGAAAAGCGAGAACGCGCCCACCTTCCTCCGTGCTCTTGGAGCGGTCGAGAACCTCTATTATTTGCGGCAGTTCAGTCGCCTGATGAATTTCTCGGTAGTTGCCGAAGTGGACGCGAATCCGAGTCCGGAATCTGTCCGCTCCGCCCTGGCTCAGCTGCAACTGCGGCATCCCCTGCTCTCCGCGCGCATCGAGAGCAGGGGTGACGAGGGTCCGGCGTTTTACCGGGCAGACACTCCCATCGAATTGACGTTCGGGAAAGAATCTGATACCTGGCAGCGAATCGTGAGCGCTGAGCTTGCCCGCCGCTTCGACCCCGAGACAGCTCCTTTGGTTCGCGCGGCCGTGCTGCCCGGCGAGAATTCCGCGCACATCATGCTGACGTTTTACCATGCCGTCTCGGACGGCGTTTCTGGCATGACAGTATTGCGCGACCTTGTTGCCGCGCTCGGCGGTGTGAGACTTGCACCCCGGGATGTTCCGCTTTCCCAGGAGGAACTTCTCGCTCGGATGCCCGGCATCCCCTCACCTGCCGAGCTGCTGGCGTCGCTGCCCGAAGCCGCTCAGCCCGACGACCCGATGAGCCCGCTAAAGCCGATACGGCCGTTCGACGGCACCCCTCCCTTCGTGTTCAGCGAAGCCCTGGATCCCGGGCTCACGCGACGGCTGGTCGTCAGAAGCAAGGCGGAGCACACTACCGTGCACATGCTTCTGTGTGCCGCTGCCACTCAGGTGGTCCTCGGTGAAGCCGGAAATAAGGACGCTTTTGTGCGGGTGCTGACGCCCATCAGCCTGCGCCATGTCATTGACATTGAGCAGGACTCTGGGTTGTACATCGGCTTTGGCCGTACCGGATTCCCCGCCGCGGAGACTAAGGACATCTGGGAGCTGGCCAGAGCCACGGGAGAGTCCCTCGCGCCAGCCCAGACCGCACTCGGTCTGGCCACCGCCTCGGCGGCCGCATTGTTTTTCCCCGTCGGCTCCTCTGTTGCCGCCGCTGCGGAATTCCTCGAGACTGGCGCCAGTTACGACATCGAAATGACCAACGTCGGGGTCGTGGACCTCGACGGACCAGGGTCCGTGCACGCAACCGCCGTCTGGGGCCCACTTACACTGAATCAATTCGTAGGCGAAAAGGTCATCGGCGTCGCCACCTACAATGGTTCGCTGCGCCTGACATTGGCGACATACGAAGATTCCCCGTCGTTTCTTTCAGACCTCAGGAACGTGCTCGCCTCAGCGGCTGCCGAGCCAACATCCACTAGTTGATCTGCACCTATCCGGTCCTGCTCTTCAACTCGCGTAAAAGCCATCGCTGCCCGAAAGTGGCCGAGGTACCAGCATGTCCAAGGTTGTCATAGCCGCGAATCCCCTTCACGGCCACGTGTCACCCCTTCTTTCCATCGCCAGGGACCTGGTCGCCCGGGGCCATGAGGTCGTCGTCTACACCGGCGCGCGCTTCGAAGAGCGGGCGCTGGCCACCGGCGCCCGGTTCCGCGCGCTGCCCCCCGACGTCGACTTTGACGACCGCAACATCGGCGCCTACTTTCCGGCCCTGGCCGCTGTTCCGCCAGGGCCGGCTCGGGAGGCGTTCGGCATCCATCAATTCTTCGTCGCACCCGTCCCGTCCCAGCTGCGCGGTCTGCGGGCGCTGCTGGACGAGTTCCCAGCGCACGTGGTCATGAGCGAGCAGTCTTTCGTTACTGCGGTCGCCCTCGCGCTCGCCACGCCGGCCGGGCAGCGCCCGGTGCTGGTGACTCTCGGGATCGCCGGACCGGTGTTCCTCAGCGAGGACACCCCGCCGTTCGGCATGGGCATCCCGCCGATGGAGGGCGAGGAGGGGCGTGCCCGCAACCGGGCGATGAACGCCGAGGCCCGGAAGGTGTTCGCCGAGGCGCAGAAGTGCAGCGAGGAGACCTTCGCGTCGATCGGCCTGACCCTGTCCGAGTTCGTCCTCAACGCCCTGGTCAGCGCGCCCGACCACTACCTGCAGCTGACTGTACCCAGCTTCGAATACCCCCGTAGCGACGCCCCAGCCCACTTCCGATGCATCGGTCCGATCCCGCAGGACCCGAGCGGTGACTACGACCCGCCGGCCTGGTGGTCCGAGCTGTCCGGGGACCGGCCGGTGATCGTGGTCACCCAGGGGACCCTGGCCAACGGCGACCTGACCGAGCTGGTGGTGCCCACCGTACGGGGCCTCGCCGACCTCGACGTGCTGGTAGTGGCGGCGCCGGTACGCGAGGACGGCCCCGACGACGTGCGCCGGGAGCTGGGCGAGGTACCGGCCAACACGCGGCTGGCCGCCTTCGTGCCATTCGACCGCCTGCTGCCGCGAGCCGACGTGCTGGTCACCAACGGCGGGTACGGCGGCGTGCACACCGCGCTGCACCACGGCGTCCCGCTGGTGGTCGCCGGCGCCACCGAGGACAAGCCGGACGTGGCCGCCCAGGTGGAGTGGAGCAGCACCGGCGTGAACCTGCGCACCGGCACCCCGCATGCCGCCGACGTCCGTGCGGCCGTGCAGACCGTGCTCGCCGACCCGAACTTCCGGCTCCGGGCCGAGACCCTGAACAAGGAGTTCAACCAGTACCGCCCGTTCGACGCGATCGCCGAGATCGTCGAGGCCGCCACGCGACCTACTCGGTGACAGCCTGACCTCTACCCAGCGCGATTAAGGGATGTCCTAAATCTCCGGTAGCGTTGGCGAGCACGCTGACCGGGCACATACTGACCACGACCTTGCCGGGCGGATGGACGAGCGGAGCAATCTCGATCCAATCCCCGGCGCAGTCACACGGCACTGTCCGTCCGCGGCCGCAACGTGTACAGGTTGTTACCCTTGGTCTCGTCGATCCGTGCTAGTAGGCTGTCGAGGTCGTCGGCGACGGTAAGGTGGCGGCCGGAGAGCCGGTCACCGAGTCCGCCCGCCAGCCGGAGGATGAGGCGGGCGGCCCGGTCGGGGTCGGCGCCGTGGCCGGAGGCGAGCTGGTTCTGGACCCATCCGGATGGCGTGCCCGGATCTGGTGCGCTCTTCATTGCCGACTGGGTCAGCCCGATGGGCACCAGCCCCGGGTCGACGCTGAGCACCGATATGCCGTACCGCCTAGTCTCGGCGGCAAGGGTCTCGGTCAGCTCGGCCAGCGCCGCCTTCGAGGCCGCGTCGGCGGACCGCAGCGGCCACCGGTAGCCCCCGGCGTTGCTGGTGATGTTGAGGATCCTCCCGTGCCCCGTGGCGATCATGCCGGGCAGGACGATGCTGGTGAGCGCCACCGCGCCGCCCAGGTTCACCTCGAAGGTGCGCCACCAGGCGGCTGGATCCAGCTCCCAGGTGGGACCGGCCGGGCCGATGGTGCCGGCGTTGTTGATCAGGACGTCCACCGGGCCGAGCTGCTCGTGGAGCCGGGCCACGGCGGCTTCCAGTGCTTGCGGGTCGGTGACGTCCGCGATCGCGGCCGCTGCGGTTCCGCCGGCGCGCGTGATCTCATCGACGGTCGCGTCTAGCTCGACGCCCGAGCGGGCGAGGAGCGCGACCGCGGCGCCGGCTCGGGCCAGCGTGCTGGCGAGCAGCCGTCCGAGGCCACGCCCGCCGCCGCTGACCAGCACGACTGTCCCGGTGAGGTCGCAGTCGTGCTCCCTCTCGATCAGCATCCGGCGCAGGATCTTGTCGGACGGGGACTTCGGGATCTCGTCGGTGAACTCGACGCGGCGCACCCGCTTGTACGGCGCGACGCGGTCGGCGACCCATCCGGTCAGTTCCTCGGCGGACGCGGGGGCCTTGAGCACGACGAACGCCTTGGGCACCTCACCGGCCTGCTCGTCAGGGCTGCGGACGACGGCCGCGTCGGCGACCGCGGGGTGCGTGAGCAGGATCTCCTCGAGCTCCGCGGGCGCGACCTGGTAGCCGTTGTACCTGATCAGCTCCTTGATCCGGTCGGTGATGCGGAACCAGCCATCAGCGTCGACGGTGACGATGTCTCCGGTGTGCACCCAGCCGTCAGCGTCGATCGTCGCCTTGGTCGCTTCGGGATCGTTCAGGTAGCCGCTCATCACGCTGCCTGCGCGAACCAAAAGCTCCCCGGCCTCGCCGGGCCTTAGGTCGGCGCCGGTGTCCGGGTCGATGACGCGGCACTCGACCCCCGGCATCGGAGGCCCGATCGAGTCGGGCCGGTCCGGCCCTTCTTCCATGCCCACGTGGGTCCCGCCGGCCAGCTCGGTCAGCCCGTACCCCTGCCTGACCCGGCAGCCCAGCCGCCGCGCACAGGCATGGGCAAGCTCGGCGCGCAGCGGCGCGGCGGCTGAAGTCAGCACCTGCAGGCTGGAGACGTCGTAGTCGTCCACCAGCTCGCTCTTCGCCAGCGCCAGCAGGATCGGCGGTACCAACCTCGCCTTGGTGACTTGGTAGTTCTGGATGGCGCGAAGAAACGTCCCGACCTCGAAGCGCGGCAGGATGACCAAGGTCGCGCCCCGCAGCAGCGTCAGGTGCATCGAGAGCTGCATGCCGAAGATGTGGAACAGCGGCACCACGGCGGCCACCAGGTCGTCCTCGGCTGTGCGATCCAGGGCCCCGGCCTGGCACAAGCCTGCGACGAGGCTGCGGTGAGTCAGCACGACGAGCTTGGGCAGCCCGGTCGTGCCGCTCGACGGGGCAAGCGCCGCGACGTCGGGCGGGCTGAGTTCTGCCTGCGGGCCGTTGACGACACCGCCTAGGAAGGGCTGCCCGAACAGGATCGCGCCGGGCCCGGCCTCGACGTCCGCGCCGATCAGAAAGGTCTCCTTGATTCCCGAGGCCCGAGCCGCCGCCTCGAGCTTCGGCGCGGGCAACTCGCTGGTCGTGACCAGCCAGCGAGCCCTCGACTGACGCAGCTGATGAACGATCTCCGCCTGCTGTGACATGGGGTTAACCGTCGTGATGACCGCGCCGATCGACGACGCGGCGTACCAGCTCAGGACGAACTCGATGCTGTTGGGCGAGCACAAGGCGAGCACGTCACCCGCCCGGACGCCCCGGGCCGCGAGCCACTCCCCGCCTTCCCGGACGGCGCGAGCAAGCTCTGCATAGGTCAGCTCGCGCCCGCTACTCGCGTCTACCAGCGCCCGCCTCCGGCCGCGCAAATGCGCTTGCCCCAGCACGAACTCCGGCACAGTCACGTCAGGAATGGCTGGCGCTCCACGGCTGACGCCCGGAAGTCCGGGCGCTATTACTGACTGAAGCCATATCAATTCGATCCTTTTAGCCGCGACTTCGTTCACCAACACTGTGCGTCCCGAAGTCGGCCGGCCTCTTGTACGGGCGGCACTCCAGTTGACGCCGTGCGCACAATCGGGTCGCCCCTGGGCGGGGCTGGTGTCACCGATGTAGGTGTGCCTCAGGCAAGCCCCTGGTCCTCAGCAAGCCCCGTGGCTGCGGCAAGCTGGGAGCCCGCGGCGCGGTGGCGGTTGCGGCGCCGCGCTGCCAGCAGCAAGGACGCTATCCCGGCGACAACGGCGCTGAGGGCGATGAAGACCGTGGCCCGCTGGAAGGCGGCCAGCTCCCCGATTCGTGTGCCAGGTTTGCCGAGGACGCTGACAAGGATCGCGACGCCAAGCACGATCCCCACTTGCCGGGCCATCGTCACCACCCCTGAGCCGGTGGCAAAACGATGCGGCGGAACCGCCGAGACCGCGGCGCTCACCAGCGTGGGTATCGTCAGACCGACGCCGATCCCCTGCAGGAGCGTGCCAGGCAGCATGTGCGCCGGATAGTCGGGACGCAACGTCAGCGACAGCCGCCAGAACACGCACCCGGCGGCGAAGACCACGCATCCCGCCGCGGCGACCGGGCCGGGCCCGACCCGCCGCGCCAGCGGTCCTGCCCCGATCGCCAGCGCGGGCACCAGCAGCGGACCCGGGGCCACCGCGAGGCCCGTCCTCAGGGCCGACCAGCCCCACACCACCTGGCACCACAGCGTAGCGAAGAGCAGCACCGCGCCGAACGCGACGCCGAACAGGAGGCTTGCCCCGGTCGCGGTCCCGAACCCCGGAAGCCGCACCATACGCGCCTCGATCAGAGGCGCCGGATAGCGAGCCGAACGCCACGCGAACACCACGAGGAGAACGACCGCCGCCGCGATCAAGCTGAGCACCCTCGGTGACGCCCAGCCCCAGCCGTCGGCTTTGACGAGAGCGAGGGCGATCGCACCGATCGCCGTCGTCAAGACGACGGCGCCCAGCACGTCCGGGCGTTTAGTCTCGCCGGTCGCTGGCGCGGCGGGCAGCACACGGGGGCTGGCCAGCAGCGTGACCGCGGCCACCGGTACGTTCACGAGGAACACCCAGCGCCAGCTCAGGCTGACGAGCCCGCCGCCGATCACCGGGCCGAGTGCCGCCGCCAGCCCGGCGACTGACGTCCAGCCGCGGATAGCTCCGGCCCGCCTGGCCGCCGGCGCGGCGGCCAGGAGCAGTCCGAGCGACGCGGGAAGGAGCAGTGCCCCGCCCGCCGCCTGCACGATGCGGGCCGCGACGAGCAGCCACACGTTGGCCGCGAAGGCACACCATGCCGAGGCGAGCCCAAACACGATGATGCCGGCGATGAAGGCGTTACGCCGGCCGATCCTGTCGGCCGCGTATCCGGCGGGCACGAGAAGCGCCGCGAAGACGATGGCATACGCGTTCAGGACCCAGGACAGGGAGTCCAGGCCCGTGCCGCCGAACGCATGCCCGATCGACGGCAGCGCCACATTGACGATGAACAGGTCGAGGTTCACCATCCCGACGCCTGTGGCTACTACCGCGAAGACTGCTGCGAACCGTGGTGGCCGGTTGTCCTCACTGCTCACGGTCAGCTCAGCGCCCCGAGGCGGTACTCCCTGGGCGAAAGGCCATAGGTGGCCTTGAACAGGCGGGAGAAGTGCGCGGCGTCGAGCAGGCCCCAGCGGGCGGCTACCGAACTCACCGGCAGCTCCGCGAACCGGGCGTCCGCGAGATCCCTCCGGCAGTGCTCCATCCGCCGGGTGCGGATCCAGCCGGTCACGGTCTCCCCCTCGTCCTCGAACAGCTTCTGCAGATAGCGCACGGAGATGTGGTGCGCCGCGGCGATGGTCGCCAGGTCGAGCCCCGGATCGTGGAGCCGGTCTTCGATGAACGCATGGATGCGCAGCACCAAGCCGCGCCGCCTGGCCTCCGGGTCGATCTCCCGCTCGCATGCCAACTGCTCGGCGAACGACGCCGCGAACATGTCCAGGATCGCGTCCGACAGATGGATGCCGCCGGTCAGGTTCCCCGCATCGAGCCGCCTGCCCAGGCCAACCATGAACGGCGACACCAACGCCCCGAGCCCCTGCCGCCCGGACACCCGGCGGGCTGTCAGCTGCCCCAGGCGCGCCGGGGGCAGCCGCAGCAGCTTGCGGGGGAATATCACCACAAGCATCCGGAACGCGTCGTTGACCTTCACCTGGTACGGGCGGGTGGGGTCGTGGACGGCGAAGTCACCGGGTGCCAGCGCCGCCTCGCGTCCGTCCTGCGACAGCACACAGCAGCCATGCACCTGCAGCCCCACCTTGAGGTATTCCGGGGCGCTGCGCCGGATCAGATTCCGGGTACGGCGTGCCCGGCAGCTGCTTGCGGTGACGTCGACCAGCTCGACAGTACCGAGGCTGGCCGACTCGACCCGGCCGCGGAACGCCGCAACGTCGTCGGCGGTAACGGCCAGCGGCATGCACTCGTCCGATAGGACATGCCGGAACGCCTCGAACTCCTCCGTGCCCACGGGTTTCCCCGCGGTGATCAACTCCGTCATGGACCCAGTCTTGCCGACGCCGATCAACGTTCCATCACTACGGAAATAACGGCGGTGACCTCGCCAACTCGCAGCTCACCGCCGGCATCGACCGGGCATCAACCGGGCGCTTATTCCGGGCGAGTTCAGTATCCACGGAACGTAAGGAGATTATTCGCATGGACAATGTGCAAGAGATGCTCGTTCGGGCCCTGGACGGATTCGGCCAGCGGGTACACGCCGTAGCCCGCAGCCAGTGGGCGGGGAGCACGCCGTGTGACCTATGGTCCGTCCGCGACCTGGTCAATCACATGGTCTGGATACTGCGGTGGACGCCGCCGCTTATCGCCGGGACCAGCCCCGCCGAAGTCGGCACGCGGTTCGACGGTGATCTGCTCGGCGACGACCCGGTCGCAGCGTGGGCCGATGCCGAGCACGCGACCAGGCAAGCGGCCCGCGAGGCGGATCATGACCGGAAGATCGCCACGCCATATGGCGAGCTGACGGTCAGCGAGTTCCTTGAGCTGGTCACCGCCGAAGCGCTCATACACACCTGGGACCTGGCCCGGAGCATCGGAGCTGACGAAACGCTTGACCCCGGCCTGGTCGGCGAGGCCCTCGGCCGGTACCGCACCAACCGCCTCTACCACGGCAGCGCGCCGGGCGAATCCTGGCCCGCGCTCTTCGACCCGCCAGTCGCCGGCCCATCGGATGCGGACCCGCAAAGCCAACTCATCAGGCTGGTCGGGAGAGACCCCGCACCGGCGGCGGCTGGCTGATTGAGCTGACCCGATTGTGCGTACGGCGCCACCGTTTCACCGTGGGTGACTACCTGCTAAGCAGGCTGGCCGAAATCGGCATCCGGCACGTGTTCGGTGTTCCGGGCGATTACAACCTGGCATTCCTGGACCACGTCCTTGACAGTGAGCAGCTGGCCTGGGCCGGCAATGCCAACGAGCTCAACGCCGCGTACGCGGCGGACGGCTACGCCCGTGTCCGCGGTGCCGGAGCGCTGCTGACCTCCTACGGCGTGGGCGAACTGAGCGCGATCAACGGGATCGCGGGCGCGTACGCCGAGTACGTGCCGGTAATCCATGTCGTCGGCGCGCCTACCACCTCCGCGCAGCGCGCCGGGGCGCCAGTGCATCACACGTTCGGCGACGGCGACTACCGGCATTTCGCGAGGGCATATGCCGAGGTCACCGTCGCGCAGGCCTATCTGAGCGCGGGCAACGCGACGGCCGAGATCGACCGGGTCCTGGCCACCAGCCTGCGGGAGCGGCGTCCGGGGTACCTGGTGCTCCCGGTGGACGTGGCGGCCGGCCCGGCCGAGCCCCCGGCCGGCCCGCTGACCGTCCCCCCCGCCGGACGCCTCCCCGCGAGTGCTGGAGGACTTCACGGCCGCGGCGCGCAGCATGCTGTCCGGTGCCGGGTCACTCGCCGTGCTCGCCGATTTCCTGGCCGGCCGGTTCGGCGTCCAGCGTGATCTGGCCGATCTGGTGAGCGTGGGCCAGATCCCGCACGCGACCCTGTCGATGGGCAAGGGCCTGTTCGATGAGAGCAACCCGGACTTCGCCGGGACATACAGCGGCGCGGCCAGCGCCAAGCCGACGCAGGCGGCCGTCGAGGGCGCCGACGTGCTGATCTCGGTGGGAGTCCGCTTCACCGACGGCACGACCAGCGGCTTCAGCCAGCAGATCGACCCCGGGCGGACCATCGACGTGCAGCCGTTCGCCACCCGGATCGGGGGCCGTGAATTCGCGCCGCTGCCGATGCAGGACGCCGTGCGGGCTCTGGCCGCTCTCCTTGGAGCGCTTGACCGCTCATGGGCGCGGCTGGATCTTCCCGAACAGACGGAGGCTGGCCCGCAAGCGCCGGCTGAGCTGCGGCAAGCGCAGCTGTGGCCCGCGGTGCAGCGGTTCCTGCGGCCAGGGGACATCGTGGTCGCCGAGACGGGCAGCGCCCTCTTCGGGGCGCAGGCCATGCGGCTGCCGGCCGGGGTGACGTTCATCTGCCAGCCGCAGTGGGCGTCGATCGGCTACGCGTTCCCGGCGGCGCTGGGCGCGCAGCTCGCCGCGCCGGGGCGCCGCACCATCTTGCTCATCGGGGACGGGGCCGCGCAGTTCACCGCCCAGGAGATCGGCACGCTGCTGCGCGAGGACTGCGCCCCGATCATCGTGGTCATCAATAACGACGGGTACGCGATCGAGCGCGCCTTGCACGGTCCCGAGCAGAGCTACAACGACATCCCGCGGTGGAACTGGGCGCTGCTGCCCGCCGCCATGAGCGGCGAGGCCGTGCGGACAGCGCACGCCAGCACACTGGCCGAGTTCACCGCGGCCCTGGACAGCTTCGCCGATCCCGCCGACCTGGTGCTGCTCGAAGCGATACTGCCCAAGATGGACGTGCCCGAGGCGCTCTCCGCCCTGGCCCGCGACCTAG
>DASQVO010000174.1:0-23642 GCA_035640715.1 Streptosporangiaceae bacterium | reverse complement strand
TTCCGAGCCGTCGTCCGGCACCACGATGATCTTGCGGGCCTTCTCCGTCTCCTCGATCTTGACCCGGCCTTCCACCTCGCTGATCGGCGCCATGCCCTTGGGGATACGCGCCTCGAACAGCTCCTGGATACGCGGCAGGCCGTGGGTGATGTCCTGGCCGGCCACGCCTCCGGTGTGGAAGGTCCGCATGGTGAGCTGGGTACCGGGCTCACCGATGGACTGGGCGGCGACGATGCCCACGGCCTCGCCAACGTCCACCCGCTTGCCGGTGGCCAGCGACCGGCCGTAGCACTTGGCGCAGACGCCGATCTTGGCCTCGCAGACCAGCACGCTGTACGTGCGGACGCCGTCCACCCCGGCCGCGACCAGGCGGTCGATCATGGCCTCGGTGGTGTCGTCGCCCTCGGACGCCAGCACCACACCGTCCACCTCGACAGCCTCGGCGACCGTCCGGCCCGTACCGGTGTTGTCGATGTTGGGCAGCTTGCGGAGGTTGCCGGAGGCGTCCCGGTCGGCGATCTTCATGACAATCGACCGGTCGGTCCCGCAGTCCTCCTCGCGCACGATGACGTCCTGCGCCACGTCCACGAGACGGCGGGTGAGGTAGCCGGAGTCGGCGGTCCGCAGCGCGGTGTCCGCCAGGCCCTTGCGCGCGCCGTGCGTGGAGATGAAGTACTCCACCACGGACAGGCCCTCCCGGAAACTCGACTTGATCGGCCTCGGGATGGTCTCGCCCTTCGGGTTGGAGACCAGGCCGCGCATGCCGGCGATCTGGCGCACCTGCATCGGGTTACCGCGGGCACCGGAGTTGACCATCATCCAGACCGAGTTGGTCTCGGGGAAGGCCGCCTCCATGTCCTGCGCCACGTCCGCGGTCGCGTGCGTCCAGATCTCGATGAGCTCCTGGCGGCGCTCATCGTCGGTGATCAGGCCGCGCTCGTACTCGCGCTGCACCTTGTCGGC
Source organism: Streptosporangiaceae bacterium (assembly GCA_035640715.1). GTDB lineage: Bacteria > Actinomycetota > Actinomycetes > Streptosporangiales > Streptosporangiaceae > DASQVO01. Next base: position 22,679 of record DASQVO010000174.1, on the reverse strand, counting down.
ACGGCGCTCGTAGTCCTCCAGGATGCGCTGCTTGTTCGGCGGGGCGACGACATCCTCGATGCCGATCGTCACGCCGGCCCGCGTGGCCCAGTGGAACCCGGCGTCCTTGAGCGCGTCGAGCGCCGCGGCCACCTGGACCTTCGGGTAGCGCTCAGCGAGCTCGTTGATGATCACCGTGAGCTGCTTCTTGCCGACCTCGTAGTTCACGTACGGGAAGTCGTCAGGCAGCGTCTCGTTGAAGATCGTCCGCCCCAGCGTGGTGGTCATACGGAACGGCTCGCCGACGGCCCAGCCCTCCGGCATCACCATGCCGCGCGACGGCGTGACGTTCTCCAGCCGGATGTCGATCTTGGCCTGGAGGTCCAGCTCGCCACGGTCGTAGGCCATGATGGCCTCCGCCGTCGAGGCGAAGCTGCGTCCTTCGCCGGTCGCGCCCTCGGCCGCCCGCGTCAGGCAGAACAGCCCGATGATCATGTCCTGGGTGGGCATGGTCACCGGCTTGCCGTCGGCGGGCTTGAGGATGTTGTTGGTGGACAGCATCAGGATCCGCGCCTCTGCCTGCGCCTCGGCGGACAGCGGCAGGTGCACCGCCATCTGGTCGCCGTCGAAGTCCGCGTTGAACGCGGTGCAGACGAGCGGGTGGATCTGGATGGCCTTGCCCTCGACCAGCTGCGGCTCGAACGCCTGGATGCCGAGCCGGTGCAGCGTCGGCGCCCGGTTAAGCAGCACCGGGTGCTCGGTGATGACCTCCTCGAGCACGTCCCACACGACCGGCCGCGCGCGCTCCACCATCCGCTTGGCGGACTTGATGTTCTGCGCATGGTTCAGGTCCACCAGCCGCTTCATGACGAACGGCTTGAACAGCTCGAGCGCCATCTGCTTGGGCAGGCCGCACTGGTGCAGCTTGAGCTGCGGGCCGACCACGATGACCGAGCGGCCGGAGTAGTCGACGCGCTTGCCCAGCAGGTTCTGGCGGAACCGGCCCTGCTTGCCCTTGAGCATGTCGGACAGCGACTTCAGCGGGCGGTTGCCCGGCCCGGTGACCGGGCGGCCGCGGCGGCCGTTGTCGAACAGCGAGTCCACGGCCTCCTGGAGCATCCGCTTCTCGTTGTTCACGATGATCTCGGGCGCGCCCAGGTCCAGCAGCCTCTTGAGCCGGTTGTTCCGGTTGATGACCCGGCGGTACAGGTCGTTCAGGTCCGAGGTGGCGAACCGGCCACCGTCGAGCTGGACCATCGGCCGCAGGTCCGGCGGGATCACCGGGATGCAGTCGAGGACCATGCCCATCGGGCTGTTCCGAGTGTTGAGGAACGCCGACACGACCTTGAGCCGCTTGAGGGCGCGGGCCTTCTTCTGGCCCTTGCCGCTGCGGATCGTCTCCCGCAGCGACGCCGCCTCCGCCTCCAGGTCGAAGGTGCTCAGCCGGTCCTGGATCGCCTGGGCGCCCATGCCGCCGCGGAAGTAGCGGCCGAAGCGGTCGCGCATCTCGCGGTAGAGCAGCTCGTCGCCTTCCAGGTCCTGGACCTTGAGGTTCTTGAACCTGTTCCACACCTCTTCGAGGCGGTCGAGCTCCTTGCCCGCGCGATCGCGGATCTGCTTGCACTCACGGTCGCAGCTCTCCCGCACCTTTCGGCGGGCGTCACCCTTGGCGCCGGCGGCCTCCAGCTCGGCCAGGTCGGCCTCGAGCTTGGCCTGCCGCGCCTCGATGTCCGCGTCGCGGCGCTGCTCGATCTGGCTGCGCTCGACGGAGATCTTCGCCTCCAGCGACGGCAGGTCGCGAGCACGCGCGTCCTCGTCGACGTGGGTGATCATGTACGCGGCGAAGTAGATGACCTTCTCCAGGTCCTTCGGCGCGAGGTCGAGCAGGTAGCCCAGACGGCTCGGCACGCCCTTGAAGTACCAGATGTGGGTCACCGGCGCGGCCAGCTCGATGTGGCCCATCCGCTCACGCCGCACCTTGGCGCGGGTAACCTCCACGCCACAGCGCTCACAGATGATGCCCTTGAACCGGACGCGCTTGTACTTGCCGCAGTAGCACTCCCAGTCCCGGGTCGGGCCGAAGATCTTCTCGCAGAAGAGCCCGTCCTTCTCCGGCTTGAGGGTGCGGTAGTTGATGGTCTCCGGCTTCTTCACCTCACCGTGTGACCACTGCCTGATGTCGTCCGCCGTGGCGAGGCCGATACGTAGGTCGTCGAAGAAGTTGACGTCCAGCACTTGCACTTCCTCTGGTTAGATCCGGATTAAGAGCGTGGCCAGGCAGCCCCGCGGCGCGGGGCTGCCCGAGGTGCGCTCAGACCTCTTCAACGCTGCTCGGCTCACGCCGCGACAGGTCGATGCCGAGTTCCTCGGCCGCGCGGAACACGTCCTCATCGGTGTCCCGCATCTCGATCGCCGCGCCGTCGCTGGACAGCACCTCCACGTTGAGACAGAGCGATTGCATCTCCTTGATGAGTACCTTGAAGGACTCGGGTATGCCCGGCTCTGGCACGTTCTCGCCCTTGACGATCGCCTCGTAGACCTTGACGCGGCCGAGGACGTCGTCGGACTTGATCGTCAGCAGCTCCTGCAGGGCATAGGCGGCGCCGTACGCCTCCAGCGCCCACACCTCCATCTCACCGAAGCGCTGGCCGCCGAACTGCGCCTTCCCGCCCAGCGGCTGCTGGGTGATCATGGAGTACGGCCCGGTGGAGCGAGCGTGGATCTTGTCATCCACCAGGTGGAGCAGCTTGAGGATGTAGATGTAGCCAACCGCGATCGGGTCCTTGAAGGGCTCGCCGGTCCGGCCGTCGAACAGCCTCGCCTTGCCGCTGGAGCCGACCAGCTGCTGGCCGTCCCGGTTCGGCAGGGTGCTGCCGAGCAGGCCGGTGATCTCCTCCTCGCGTGCGCCGTCGAACACCGGCGTGGCCACGGGCGTCCCAGCCGGGGCGCTGTCCACCCCGACCGTACGCAGCCGCGTCTTCCAGGCGGCGTCGTCGCCGTTGACCTGCCACCCGGCCTTGGCCACCCAGCCGAGGTGGGTCTCCAGGACCTGGCCGACGTTCATCCGGCCCGGAACGCCGAGCGGGTTGAGCACAATGTCCACCGGCGTGCCGTCCTCGAGGAACGGCATGTCCTCCACCGGCAGGATCTTCGCGATCACGCCCTTGTTCCCGTGGCGGCCCGCGAGCTTGTCGCCGTCAGTGATCTTGCGCTTCTGGGCGACGTACACCCGGACCAGCTCGTTCACACCGGGCGGCAGCTCGTCGCCGTCCTCCCGGGTGAACACCCGGACGCCGATGACCTTGCCCTCCTCGCCGTGCGGCACCTTCAGCGACGTGTCACGCACCTCGCGTGCCTTCTCGCCGAAGATCGCACGGAGCAGGCGCTCCTCCGGGGTCAGCTCGGTCTCGCCCTTGGGGGTCACCTTGCCGACCAGAATGTCGCCGTTGACCACCTCCGCGCCGATCCGGATGATGCCCCGGTCGTCGAGGTCCGCGAGAACCTCCTCCGACACGTTCGGGATGTCGCGGGTGATCTCCTCGGGACCCAGCTTGGTGTCCCGCGCGTCCACCTCGTGCTCCTCGATGTGGATGGAGGAGAGCACGTCATCCTGGACCAGCCGCTGGGACAGGATGATCGCGTCCTCGTAGTTGTGGCCCTCCCACGGCATGAACGCCACGAGCAGGTTCTTGCCCAGCGCCATCTCGCCCTGGTCGGTGCACGGCCCGTCGGCGAGGACCTGGCCTTCCTCGACCCGCTGGCCCTCGTCCACGATCGGCTTCTGGTTGAAGCAGGTGCCCTGGTTGGACCGGCGGAACTTGGAGACCAGGTAGGTCTTCCTGGTGCCGTCGTCGTGCATGACCGTGATGAAGTCGGCGCAGACCTCCTCGACCACGCCCGCCTTCTCGGCCAGGATGACATCGCCCGCGTCGGTGGCGGCGCGGTACTCCATGCCCGTCCCGACCAGCGGCGCCTCGCTGCGCAGCAGCGGCACCGACTGGCGCTGCATGTTGGAGCCCATCAGCGCGCGGTTCGCGTCGTCGTGCTCCAGGAACGGGATCATGGCGGTGGCCACGGACACCATCTGCCGCGCGGACACGTCCATGTAGTCGACCTCGTCCGGCTTGATCAGGTCGACCTCGCCGCCCTTCCGGCGGACCAGGACGCGGTCCTCCGCGAACGAGCCGTCCGGCGCGATGGGCGTGTTCGCCTGGGCGATGACGTGCCTGTCCTCCTCGTCGGCGGTGAGGTAATCGATCTGGTCGGTCACCTTGCCGTTACGGATCTTCCGGTACGGCGTCTCCACGAAGCCGAACGCGTTGACCCGGGCGTAGGACGACAGCGAGCCGATGAGGCCGATGTTCGGCCCTTCCGGCGTCTCGATCGGGCACATCCGGCCGTAGTGCGACGGGTGCACGTCACGGACCTCGAAACCCGCCCGCTCGCGGGACAGGCCGCCCGGCCCCAGCGCGGAGAGCCTCCGCTTGTGGGTCAGGCCGGCCAGCGGGTTCGTCTGGTCCATGAACTGGGAGAGCTGGCTGGTGCCGAAGAACTCCTTGATGGACGCGACGACCGGCCGGATGTTGATCAGGGTCTGCGGCGTGATCGCCTCGACATCCTGGGTCGTCATCCGTTCCCGGACCACCCGCTCCATCCGGGCGAGGCCCAGCCGGACCTGGTTCTGGATCAGCTCGCCGACCGTGCGCAGCCGCCGGTTGCCGAAGTGGTCGATGTCATCGGTCTCCAGCGGGATGGTGGCCGTGCCGACCTTCATCTCCTCCTCGCCGGCGTGCAGCCGGACGAGGTACTCGATGGTGGCGACGATGTCGTCCTCGGTCAGCGTGCCCTTGCGGAGCTGGAGGTCGAGCCCGAGCTTCCTGTTGAGCTTGTACCGCCCCACCTTGGCAAGGTCGTAGCGCTTGGAGTTGAAATACAGGTTCTCCAGCAGCGCCTGCGCGGACTCGCGGGTCGGCGGCTCACCCGGCCGCAGCTTGCGGTAGATGTCGAGCAGCGCGTCGTCCTGGCCGGTCGTGTGGTCCTTCTCCAAGGTCGCGCGCATCGACTCATAGCTGCCGAACCGCTCGAGGATGCGGGCATCGTCCCAGCCCAGCGCCTTGAGCAGGACCGTCACGCTCTGCTTGCGCTTCCGGTCGATGCGGACGCCGACGGAGTCCCGCTTGTCGATCTCGAACTCCAGCCAGGCCCCCCGGGACGGGATCACCTTGCAGCTGTAGATGTCCTTGTCGGAGGTCTTGTCCACCTGGCGGTCGAAGTAGACGCCCGGCGAGCGGACAAGCTGTGAGACGACCACACGCTCGGTACCGTTGATGATGAAGGTGCCCTTGGCGGACATGAGGGGGAAGTCCCCCATGAACACCGTCTGGCTCTTGATCTCGCCAGTCGTGTTGTTGATGAACTCCGCCGTGACGAACATGGGGGCGGAGTAGGTCATGTCCTTGTCTTTGCACTCTTCGGAGGAGTACTTGGGGGGCTCGAACCGGTGGTCGCGGAACGAGAGGGACATGGTTCCCGAGAAGTCCTCGATAGGGCTGATCTCTTCGAAGATCTCCTCTAGCCCGGACTGTTCAGGGACATCCTTGCGCCCTGCCGCCTTCGCGGCCTCGACCCGGGCCTTCCACCTGTCGTTGCCCAGCAGCCAGTCGAACGACTCGGTCTGGAGGGCTAGCAGGTCGGGGACCGTAAGTGGTTCCTGGATGCGCGCGAAGGAGACGCGGCGAGAGTCAGAAGCAGAGGCGCTGCGCGATGCTGCCAACAGGGATCCTTCCGAACTTGTGGCGGACCTATCACCGCACGCACGCCAAACGCCCTGCGGCCATGCCGCGTGGAGCGAAGTAACACCGAGGACGTTAGAGTGCAGCGCAAATGAGCAGTGTAGCCCAAGGATACACTGCTAGTCAACTATACGCCACTATCAGGATCACAACTGCTCCGCAGCATCGCTCGTCGTCGGCAAAACGTCAAGCCGAAACCGGACACTTCGGGTGACTTCATCCAGTGACAGATGCCACACAACCTTAGACGTGTGAGCGGTTACTCAGAGGGTACAACCGCAAAGTTCACCCCCCGTATTCCGCCCTCCCACCTGGCCCGGCTGCAGTACCGGGCTCGGGGGCCGACTCTTCCATGATCATGGGCCGTTGGCCGCTGCGTACACGGTTTCCGGCCCACGATCATGAAAGGGCGGGCTGAGCGGGCTTACTTGACGGTGACGGTGGCGCCGGCGCCCTCAAGCGCCGCCTTCGCCTTGTCTGCCGCCTCCTTGTTGACCTTCTCGAGCACCAGCTTGGGTGCGCCGTCAACCAGGTCCTTGGCCTCCTTCAGCCCGAGGCTGGTCAGGCTGCGGACTTCCTTGATGACCTGGATCTTCTTGTCGCCCGCGGCCTCGAGCGTGACGTCGAACTCGTCCTTCTCCTCAGCCGCCGGTGCCTCAGTGCCGCCAGCGCCGCCGGCGGCCTGGGCCGCCACGGCGACCGGCGCAGCCGCCTTGACGTCGAATGTCTCCTCGAACTGCTTCACGAACTCCGACAGTTCCAGGAGCGTCATCTCCTTGAACGCGTCAAGCAGCTCGTCAGTGCTGAGCTTCGCCATTTGCGGTGTCCTCCTGTGGTGGTGTCCATGGCCCACGGGCCATCACGTCATGTGCGGGTGATCAGCCCTCGCCGCCGGCGGCGACCGGCTCCGGGGCCTCTGAGGCCGGCTCGGCGGCCGGCCCGCCGCCCTGCTCCTCGCGCTTGACCCGGAGGGCCTCGGTGAGCTGGGCGACCTGCGTCGGCAGCGCGTTGAACACGGCCGCGGCGCGGGACATCGAGGCCGTCATCGCGCCGGCCAGCTTGGCCAGCAGGACCTCGCGCGGCTCCAGGTCCGCCAGCCGGGTGATCTCGTCGGGCGTGAGCGCCTTGCCGTCGAGCACGCCTCCCTTGATCACCAGGGCCGGATTGTCCCTGGAGAAGTCACGCAGGCCCTTCGCGGCCTCGACGACGTCGCCGCCGACGAACGCGATGGCGGACGGGCCGGTGAGCAGCGACGCGAGCTGGTCCTGCAGCCCCACCTCATTGACAGCGATCTTGGTGAGGGTGTTCTTCGCCACGCTGAACGTGGCGTTCTCCCCGAGCGACTGGCGAAGCTCGGAGATCTGCGAAACGCTGAGCCCGCGATATTCGGTCAGCACAACGCTGCCCGACTCCTTGAAACGGTCGGTGAGCTCCGCAACGGCAGCTACCTTATCCGCTCTCGCCATGGGCCTCCTCTCTCCTGCCGGTCCCGGCCGCGGCGGGCCGCCTGAGCCCAGGCGGACTCGTGCGGCTGGGCCGGGACGTGATTCTGGTTCGCGCGAAGAAGCGCCCGTAAAAGCGAAACGCCCCAGGCGCAGGCGCACTGGGGCATCGGCACCGGCGGAAAGCGGCCAGGCACCATCAGCTAGCTCAGTCACCTGCGCAGGATGCTCGTCCCTGACGAGGCCTTCGGTCACCGTGAGCCGGATGGCTCGTGACAACCTGCGGTCTTCGGCGCAGTCAGCATACGCGGCGCCGCCTGCCGCGGCCAAATCCCGCCAGCCTCTCCCGCCCCGCACGCCGGAAAACTGGCCGACGATTGCGCCGGCAATCCCTTACCGGCCCAGCGAGTCCGGGCCTTCAGGCCCGGCGAGCGACCGGTGTATCGGACAGCACCGCAGCAAACTGACGGGGGGTTCCGGGGGGTCGCCCCCCCGGGCCAACACAGCCCCCCGGGCCAGCACCGTCAGGCAGCGGGTTCGGCCTCTTCGATGAGGCCGCGGGTCTTGTTCGGGTCGACGGGGATGCCCGGGCCCATCGTCGTGGTTATCGTGGCCTTCTTGAGGTAGCGGCCCTTCGCGGCGGCCGGCTTGAGCCGTATCACCTCGTCGAGTGCCGCCGAGTAATTCTCCAGGAGCGCCCGGGCGGAGAACGACGCCTTGCCGATCACGAAATGCAGGTTGCCGTGCCTGTCGGTCCGGAACTCAATCTTCCCGCCCTTGATGTCCGAGACGGCCTTGGCGGCATCGGGCGTGACGGTGCCGGTCTTGGGGTTCGGCATCAGGCCACGCGGGCCCAGCACGCGGCCGAGACGCCCCACCTTGCCCATCAGGTCGGGAGTGGCGACCACCGCGTCGAAGTCCAGGAAGCCGCCCTGGATACGCTCCACCAGATCGTCGGAACCGACGTAGTCCGCGCCCGCCGCGCGGGCCTGCTCTGCACGGTCGCCGGTCGCGAAGACAAGGACCCTGGCCGTCTTGCCCGTGCCGTTCGGCAGGTTCACGGTGCCGCGGACCATCTGGTCCTGCTTGCGGGGGTCCACGCCAAGCCTGAGCGCGACCTCGACGGTCGGGTCGAACTTGGTTATCGGGGCAGCCTTCGCGATCGACACTGCCTCGGCCGGGCTGTAGAGGCGGTCCCGGTCAACTTGCCCGGCGGCGTTGCGGTATGCCTTGCTGCGCTTCATTCCTGCTCCTGCTCAGTTGAGGAGGTCGTGGTACTCGGGCCGCGCCCGGCCCTCCCACGCCAGCCAATGAAAGAGCGCTCTTGTGCGCCCTCACCGGGGCCGAACACCTGCCCGGCCCCGGGTATTTCAGCCTTCGACCCTGACACCCATCGAGCGGGCGGTACCGGCGATGATCCGCTCCGCCATCTCGACGGTCCTCGCGTTGAGGTCGGGCATCTTCGTCTGCGCGATCTCGCGGACCTGGGCGGCGGTGATGGTGCCGACCTTGGTCTTGTGCGGCTCGCTGCTGCCTTTGTCGACGCCAGCGGCCTTCTTGATCAGCTCGGGTGCGGGCGGCGTCTTCGTGACGAACTCAAACGACCGATCCTCGAAGATCGTGATCTCGACCGGCACGATGTTGCCCCGCTGGCTCTCGGTCGCGGCGTTGTACTGCTTGCAGAACTCCATGATGTTCACGCCGTGCGGGCCCAGCGCGGTGCCGACAGGCGGCGCCGGGGTGGCCTGGCCGGCCGGCAGCTGCACCTTGACAACCGCGGCGACCTTTTTCCTCCTTGGAGGCATTTGTCCCTGTTCCTTTTCCTAGTTCATTTCCTGGCCGTGCTCACCCGGCCGGGGCTCGGCCGGCCGTGCGGGCCGTCTGCGGGCTTGCGGTCCTGTCCGGGTCAGATCTTCGCAACCTGGTCAAAGGAGAGCTCTACGGGCGTCTCCCGGCCGAAGATCGACACCAGCACCTTGAGCTTCTGGGTGTCGGCGTTGATCTCGTTCACGGTCGCCGGGAGCGTCGCGAACGGGCCATCCATCACGGTAACCGACTCGCCGACCGCGAAGTCCACGCTGGGCGCCTTGGCGGTCTCGGCCTGCTTTATCTGCTCCTCTGGCTCCGGTGCGAGCAGCCCGGCCACCTCCTGGAGGCTGAGCGGCGAGGGCCGGCTCGACAGGCCGACGAAGCCGGTCACCCCGGGTGTGTTCCTGACCACCGCCCACGACTCGTCCGTCAGCTCCATCCGGACCAGGATGTAGCCGGGCAGGACCTTCTCGGACACCTGCTGCCGCTTACCCTGCTTGACCTCGGTCACCTTGTGCACCGGAACCTCGATCTGGAAGATGTAGTCCTCCATGTTGAGGGAGGAGATCCGGTTCTCCAGGTTCGTCTTCACGCGGTTCTCGTAGCCAGCGTAGGAGTGGACGACGTACCAGTCACCGGGCATCGCGCGGAGCTGCCGCATGAACTCTTCAACAGGGTCGGCGTCCAGCCTCGCCTCCGCAGAGTCGCCGACTTCCGGCTCGACGGCCGCCTCCGCTGCGGCCCCGGCCTCCGCCGCGGTGTCAGCCTCCGCAGCATCGCCAGCGGTGTCGGCTGCCGGCTCGCCAGCCGCTGCCCCGGCATCCTCAACGCGGTCCGCTCCGTCATGCTCGCTGGCATTCGCAGCCATCGCGTCGGCTTCGTCGCGATCCTCGGTCACGTCGGCCTCCCCGCCTCGCTCATCGAATCCTGCGATCGCCTCATCCGCCTCTGCGGAATCGCCCACCTGCACTTGGGGCTCGGACACGGTTGCTCTTCTCTCTGTGTCTTATTCGCGTTATTCAAACGGCCTGCGGTGGTCGCGACCGCCGCGACCCGCACAGTGCTCCTCCGGGCCGCTCACCCGGGCCCGGAAGGCCCGTGCTCACTGGCCGGTCTTGGATAGCGCTCTCTCTATGCTCCCGCACGGATTTCTCCGCGCCTCCCGGCGCTGCGGCCCGCGCCAGCGGCATGCTCCCGTCGCCGCAACGCGCCTGTGCCCGCGCGCCCGCCGCGATCGCCAGCCGAGCACGGCCAGCGATCGCTCCGGCCTCGCCGTCAGCCGAAGAGCGCGATGACCAGCTTTGTGAAGCCGTAGTCCAGGCTCGTCACGATCGCCACCATGACGATCACGAAAACCAGGGCCACGGTCGTGTAGGTAACCAGTTCCTTCCGGGTCGGCCAGATTACCTTGCGCATCTCGGCGACGCTCTGGCGGAAGAAAAGCGTAGGAGTAGTCCTGCGCCGTGCAGGGCGTCCGGTTCCGCCCCGTTTCTCCGCGGCCTCACCGCGGGTCTGAGTCGCCATGTCCTCACCTACAGCGCTTAAGGGTTCACTGTGCCTTCCTCAGGCGTTCGCGTCATCCAGACCCGCGAAGGCCGCCATACGTGCGCCGCCTCCGTCCGCCGCTCGCACAGGCCGCAGCCCGCACTCGCTAGCCGGCTCTGAATAACGTTCGCTGGCTTGCGCCGTCGCGGCCTGCACTGGACCGCACATGCAGGGCAGGAGGGACTCGAACCCCCAACCACCGGTTTTGGAGACCGGGACTCTAGCCAATTGAGCTACTGCCCTTTGACTGGCGACCTGGCCAGCTCCTGCCTTCCGGAAGCCGCCCTGCGGGCAGCCTCGTCCGGAGGGCATGCGCCAACCGCGACGGAACACCATCAGGTGCGCCAGTCTAGCGCTGCCCGCGCCCCGACGTCGAACCGCGAGGTCCTGGCCGCTGTGCTGGCCCGGGGGGACGCTCCCCGGACCCCCGGGATATCGGTGTGCGCGGCACGCGCGGGAGGTGCCACCATAGGAGACATGTCCATCTCCCATCCCCGCATCTCCGCGCGGCTGTCAGCCATCGCCGAATCAGCCACTCTCGCGGTCGACGCCAAGGCCAAGGCACTCAAAGCGGCCGGCCGGCCCGTGATCGGCTTCGGCGCCGGTGAACCGGACTTCCCCACGCCGGACTACATCGTGGCGGCGGCCCAGCGAGCGTGCGCGGAGCCCCGGTTCCACAAGTACACCCCTGCGGCCGGGCTTCCGGAGCTGCGGCAGGCTATCGCCGACAAGACGGCCCGGGACTCGGGCTACCGGGTCGAGGCCAGCCAGGTGCTTGTCACCAACGGCGGCAAGCAGGCCGTGTACCAGGCGTTCGCCGCGCTCCTGGACCCCGGGGACGAGGTGCTGGTCCCGGCGCCCTACTGGACCACCTACCCGGAAGCCATCCAGTTGTCCGGAGGTGTCACCGTTCCCGTTCAGACCGATGAGAGCACGGGATACCTGGCGTCGGTGGAGGACCTGGAGGCGGCCCGCACCGAGCGGACCAAGATCGTCCTCATCGTGTCGCCGTCCAACCCCACTGGCGCGGTGTACCCGCCGGACCGCCTCGCCGAGATCGGCCGCTGGGCCGCGGCCAACGGGCTGTGGGTGGTAACGGATGAGATCTACGAGCACCTGGTGTACTCCGGCGCCGAGTTCTCCTCCGTGCCCGTGGTGGCGCCCGAGACCACCGGGCAGTGCGTGGTGCTCAACGGCGTGGCCAAGACGTACGCGATGACCGGCTGGCGGGTCGGCTGGATGATCGGGCCGGCCGACGTGATCAAGGCCGCCGCGAACTTCCAGTCACACGCCACGTCGAACGTGTGCAACGTGGCGCAGGCCGCCGCCCTCGCCGCGGTCTCCGGTGACCTCTCCGCCGTCGCCCGGATGCGTGAGGCGTTCGACCGGCGCAGGCGCACCATGACCAGGATGCTGAACGAGATCCCCGGTGTGGTCTGCCCCGAGCCGCAGGGCGCTTTCTACTGCTACCCGTCCGTGAAGGGCCTGCTCGGTAAGGAGATCGCCGGGCAGAGGCCGGAGAGTTCCGCCGAGCTTGCCGCGCTCATTCTGGATGAGGCCGAGGTGGCGGTGGTGCCCGGCGAGGCGTTCGGCACCCCGGGTTACTTCCGGCTGTCCTGCGCGCTCGGTGACGCCGACCTCGAGGAAGGCATCACTCGCATCGGGAAGCTGCTCGGCCAGGCCAGGTAAGCCAGGCCAGGTAACTCTCGCCAGGTCGTATCGTGCGCCACCAGGCGCCATGAAGGCACACTAGGCGAATGGCCCGACCGCTCGACATGCTGCCCAAGGCGCACCTGCACCTGCACTTCACCGGTGCGATGCGGCACTCGACCCTGGTGGAACTCGCCCGCTTCCACCAGGTCCACCTGCCCACCGCCCTGGCTGAGGAATGGCCGCCGAGGCTGAGCGGCGCGGACGAACGAGGCTGGTTCAGGTTCCAGCGGCTGTATGACATCGCGCGCTCGGTGATCCGCACGCCGGCGGACATGCGGCGGTTGCTCCGTGAGGCAGCCGAGGACGAGCGGGACGAGGGCTCCGGATGGCTGGAGATCCAGGTCGACCCCTCTGGGTATGCCGGGCGGTTCGGCGGGCTGACGCCCACGGTGGAACTCGTGCTCGACGCCGCGGCCGCGGCCGCCGCGGCGACGGGGGTGGGGATCGGCGTCATCATTGCCGCCAACCGGACCAGGCACCCGCTGGATGCCCGCACGCTGGCCCGGCTGGCCGTGCAGTACGCGGGGCGGGGGGTCGTCGGGTTCGGGCTCAGCAACGACGAGCGGCGCGGCCGCGCGGAGGACTTCGCGGCCGCCTTCCGCATCGCGAAACGAGGCGGCCTGCTCGCGGTGCCCCATGGCGGCGAGCTCGTCGGCCCCGCCAGCGTGCTGGCCTGCCTGGATGAGCTGCACGCCGACCGCATCGGCCACGGCGTGCAGGCGGCTGCCGATCACGACCTGGTCAAGCGGCTGGCGAGCCAAGCCGTCACCCTGGAAATCTGCCCGTCGTCCAATGTCGCGCTGGGCATCGCCGCACGGGCCCGCGACGTGCCGCTGCGGAGACTGTTCGAAGCCGGCGTGCCGATCGCGCTCGGCGCTGACGACCCGCTGCTCTTCGGCTCGCGCCTGGTCGCGCAGTACGGTATCGCCCGCCGCCAGCATGGCTTCACCGACGCGGAGCTGGCCGACCTCGCCAGAATGTCGGTACAGAGCTCCACCGCGCCGGAAGCCGTGCGATCGCGCCTGCTGGCTGCCATCGACGCCTGGCTCGACGCCCCCGGTACCGCATAGGCCAGACGCATAAACTGAGTCCACACCACGCCAGGGCGAGCAGCCCCGGTCCGACGGCCCCCGCACCGGGGCCGTCTCTTTTTTGGCCGGTTCGATCCGCGGGTGTCTCGTTCCCCATGCAGGACCTTAGGCGTACTTGTCCGTCCGTAAGCGCATTGCTATGCGCGCCTATTTGCTAACTCTTGACGTGGCGGGCGGCTGGGCTCGCAGCCTCATCTCAAAGGCTCAGGCCGACCAGGACAGGCTCGATGACCAAGGTCACGCCGAACGTCGCCCGCACACCGTCGCGGATCTCGGCGGCAAGGGCCAGCAGGCTGGCGGTCGTGGCGTCGCCGGGGTTGACGAGCGCCAGGGTGTGCTTGGTGGAGATACGGGCTGCCGGGCCTGCCTGCCCGCTGGGCCGGTAGCCCTTGCCGAACCCGGCGTGCTCAATCAGCCAGGCGGCCGGCACCTTGACCTGGCCGTCGCCTGCCGGGAAGCGGGGGACGGCCGTCTGTGGCCCGCACGCGCGCCGCGCCCGGTCCTCGACCGCGGCGAACTCGGCGCTGGTGAGGACGGGGTTGGTGAAGAACGACCCGGCGCTGCGGCTGTCGGGGTCGCCCGCGTCGAGGACCATCCCCTTGCGGGCGCGGAGCTCGAGCACGGCCGAACGGGCCTCACCGAGGGGTACCCGCCCGCCCGGCGTGACACCGAGCGTTCTGGCCAGTTCCGGGTAGCGGACCGGCCCGGACAGCGGGCTGCGGGACAGCCGGAAGGTCACCGTCAGCACGGCGAACCGCCCCGTGGCGGCGGCTGCGGCGGCTTCCGGGGCCGGGCCGGGGCCGGGCAGGGTGAATGGGGTGCGCTTGAAGACGCTGGTCCGGTAGCCGAACCCGCAGGCGCTGACCGGGATCTCGGCTACCTCACGCCGCTGCCGGTCGTAGGCGCGCACCGCCGTGATCGTGTCGGCGACCTCCTGGCCGTAGGCACCGACGTTCTGGATCGGGGTGGCCCCGGCTAGACCCGGGATGCCGGAGAGGCATTCCAGCCCGGCGAGCCCCTCGGCGGTGCACCGCGCGACGACGGCGTCCCAGTCCTCGCCCGCCGCGACGGTCATCGTGACCGCGCCGTCGCCGTCGCCGTCCGGGGCGATCGTGATCCCGCGCATGGCCACGCGGATCACCGCGCCGGGGAAACCCTCGTCGGCGACGACCACGTTGCTTCCGCCGCCCAGGATGAGCACGGGCTCTGCGCGCTTGTCGGCCGATCGGACGGCGGAGACGAACCCGTCCTCCGCCGGAGGCTCCAGGAACGTCGCGGCGGGCCCGCCGAGGCCGAGCGTGGTGTACGCGGCGAGCGGCACCCCGGTACGTACCGGGGGCGCCGCCGGCCCGGCCGCTGCTGTGGTGCGTGTTCCCTCTGGTGCCGGCATCGCGTCAGGGCAGGACGACAACCGCCCGGGCGCGCGTCAGCACCTTCTCATCACCCGACCGTGCCACCAGCGCCAGCACCACCTTGTTGCCGTCGAGCTTGTCCTTGACCGTGCCGCTGATCTCGATCGTCGCGCCCTTGTCGTCGTCGGGAACGACCACAGCTGCGGAGAACCGCACGCCGAACTCGACGACGGCGCCCAGATCACCCGCCCACTCACTCACGTAGCGCCCGGCCTGCGCCATCGTGAACATGCCGTGGGCGATCACATCGGGGAGCCCGACGGCCTTCGCGATGCGCTCATTCCAGTGGATGACGTTGAAATCACCGGATGCGCCAGCGTACTTGACCAGGTTGAGCCTGGTGACCTGATAGCTCCTGGGCTCCAGTTCGGTGCCGGGCCGCACGTCCGCGTAACTGACCGTCGCTGCCACTGTTCCCGCCTCTCGCTCAAAGACTTGCGAACGTAGCCCCGTCAGCCCCTCCGCGCTCCACGATCGTGGAAAGCGCCGTGCAGACATGCTCCCCGCCGGTGGTCCTGATGTCGGTCCGGGTCGTCAGCATCACGTTACGCCCGGCGTCCCTGATGCCGGTGATCGTCGACTGCGCGATGACCACATCCCCGGCGTGCAGCGGGCGCGTGTGCTCGAATCGCTGCTCTCCATGCACCACCATGGCGTAGTTAAGGCCCAGGGCCTCGTCGGCAACCACGTAGGAGCTGCTCGCCATGCTGATCACGATCGCGAACGTGGGTGGCGCGATGACGTCCGGGTACCCGGCCGCCCGCGCCGCATCACGATTACGGCACAGCGGGCTCAGGTCGCCGATCGCGTCCGCGAACTCGGCGATCTTGACCCGGCTCACCTCGTACGGCTCGGTCGGCGGGAATGTCCTGCCGACGTAGTCGCGGTTGACTGCCATCCGCGGCTAGCGGGTTTCGCGGTGCGGCCGGTGGCAGCGGCAGTTCGGGCAGTACTTCTTCAGCTCGAGCCGGTCGGGATCGTTGCGCCGGTTCTTGCGGGTGATGTAGTTGCGGTGCTTGCACTCCTGGCAAGCCAGCGTGATCTTGGGCCGGACATCGGTGGCAGCCACGGCGAAGCGCCTTTCTCGTTTAAACGGACAACGGGTAAGCGTACCAAGCCTGCCCACGGTCAGCGGACGCTTGTTACCCGCACATGGGGTCGCCCCCGGGCTAGCACTGCGGACCACGGCGCCGCTGACCGAAGATCGGCAAGCATAGTCGCCCGTCGCGGGCCGAAGGCCCCCACCGGGGGGTCCGGGGGGGTCGTCCTCCCGGGTCAACACTGAATTCCCGCGAACCTGGCCCGCAGGGACAACGAGCAGGGTGACCGTAATAGTCGCCCGTCGCGGGCCGAAGGCCCGCACCGGGGGGTCCGGGGGGTCGTCCCCCCGGGTCAACACTGAATTCCCGCGAAGCTGGCCCGCAGGGACAACGAGCAGGGTGACCCGTAGCGGAGGCCGGACTTGAACCGGCGACACAGCGATTATGAGCCGCTTGCTCTGCCTGACTGAGCTACTCCGCCACATAGCCGACTCGCCCGGATACCCCCGGCGGGCGCGAACGGCTCGCAGGTCAGATTACCCGATCGCGTCGCACGGCGGGACGCCCGGCACCCGGCACCGGCGGACCGCCCCGGCGCACGCCGCACGCCCTGGCGCACGTCGCGCGGCGGAGCGCCGGGGTCGGCTCAGCGTGACCGTGCCTGCGCGTGCAGGGTGACAGGGGGAACGTACTCGCTGACCGGCGTCCGCTCCCACCAGGCGCCGGTCTCGCGCAGCTGCCGCCAGCTGGTGTAGCGGTAGTGGCACAGCCTGGCCCGGACGAAGCTGGGCGGCGCGCCAGGGAACGGGTTGGAGCGCAGCAGCGCCAAGACGTTCCCGTCGCCCGCCAGCAGCTTGTACAGCAGCGGCACCAGCCACGGCTCCGCGTAGCGCGGCGAGATCCCGGCGAACCACATCAGCCAGTCCAGCCGAAGGTGATAAGGCGCTACCTGCGGCGGCCGCCGCCGCGGATCGCCGGGCTTGCCCTTGAACTGATACTCCCGCCACTCGGTGTCCTGGGTGATCTCCGGCTCACGGGTGCCCTCGATGGTGACCTCGTAGCGCCGCCGGGTGATCCCGCCGAAGGCACCGTAGGTGTTGACCAGATGCAGCGGGTCGAAGCTGTAGTTCATGAGCTGCTGGCGTGAGACCAGGTTGCGGGCCGGCCAGTAGCTGAGCACGGCTACCGCGGCGGTTACCGCCAGCACCACGCCCTCATACCAGCCGGGAGTCGCGCCGAACCGGGGTGGCCCGGGCAGCGGCAGCACCCGGGCGGCTGTGGAGCCGCCGACCACGGAGACGGCCAGGACGATCGTCAGCCAGTTCAGCCAGGCGAAGTTGCCGGACAGGACGAGCCAGAGCTGGGTGACGATGATGACGCCCGCCGCCACGCTGGCCACTGGCTGCGGGGCGAACAGTGCGAACGGCACGATGAGCTGGGCGAAATGATTGGCCAGCACCTCCACCCGGTGCACGGGATCAGGCAGATGATGGAAGAACCAGCTCAGCGGCCCGGGCATCGGCTGCGTCTCGTGGTGGTACCGCAGGCAGGTCAGGTCACGCCAGCAGCGGTCCCCTCGCAGCTTGATGAGGCCGGCCCCGAACTCCAGCCGGAAAATCAGCCAGCGCAGCAGCCACAGCACAAGGACCGGCGGCGCGGTGCTGGCGTTGCCAATGAAGATGGCCAGAAAGCCGCTTTCGAGCAGCAGCGATTCCCAGCCGAAGCCGTACCACGTCTGGCCGACGTTGACGATGGACAGGTAAGCCGCCCACAGCACGGCCCACAGCGGCATCGATGCCCACAGCGGCACCGCATCCGCCAGGCCCACCGCCAGCGCGGCGGCCAATCCGGCACCGCCCCATGCCACGGCGGCGAAGAAGCGGTCGGAATAGTGCAGGTAGAACAGGCTCGGGTATTCCCGGAACGGCACACGGCTGACGAAGCGCGGGATCGGCAGCAGGCCCCGCTCGCCGAGCAGCGCGCGGAACTGGCGGGCCGCGGCGACAAACGCGATGAGGTAGATGGCGGCCAGACCGCGCTGGAACGCCAGCCGGGCGAACCAGTAGTCGGGTGCCGCGAACCACCGCATCTCGCCACCTCCGTTACCTGTCCGCCGTCCCGGTCATGCGGCCACCTCTGCTGCTGCCCGGGTGCCGAAAACCCGCCGCAAGACCACCCCGGCCGCGTGGTAGCCGCACATGCCGTGCACTCCCGGGCCGGGCGGGGTCGCCGACGAGCACAGGTAGATGGCCGGATCCGGGGTTGCGTAGGGAACCGGCGTGAGGGTGGGCCGGAAGATGAGGCGCAGCTGATCGCAGCGGCCGCCGGCGATGTCGCCACCCACGTTGTTCGGGTTGCGCGCCTCGAGGGCGGCCGGCGCGGTGATGGCACGGGCGGCAACCAGGTCGCGGAAGCCGGGCGCGAACCGCTCGATCTGCGCCTCGATGGTGTCCGTGAAATCCCCGCGCCAGCCGTTCGGCACCTGACCGTAAACCCAGAAGACGTGCGCTCCTTCCGGGGCACGCGTCGGATCGAACAGGCTTGGCTGCGCGGTGATGAGGAATGGCCGTGCCGGCACCGAGCCATGCTGGACCGATCGCAGAGCCTCCCCAATCTCCGCAAATGAGGAGCCCAGGTGCACGGTGCCGGCGCGGCGGCATGGCTCGGCGGTCCAGGGCACCGGGCCGTCCAGGGCGTAATCGATCTTGAACACGGCCGGGCCGTGCTCGTAACGGCGGATACGGTCGGCGTACGGCTGCGGCAGCCGGGATCCGGCGATGGCAGCGAGCTGGCCCGGCGAGGTGTCGAACAGGTAGGCGCGGACCGGCGGCAGGTCAGCGAGCGCCCGCACGGGGTGGCCGGTCGTTATCTGGCCGCCCAGGGACACCAGCAGGCCCGCCATGGCGTCGGACAGCGCCTGCGTGCCGCCGCGCGGGAACGGCCAGCCGACCTCGTGGGCGGCCAGCGCGAACAGCAGCGCCACGCCGCCGGTGGCCGGTGAGGTCAGCGGTGCCGTCACGTGGGCGGCCAGGCCCGCGAGCAAGCTGCGGGCGTGCTCACCGCGGAAAAAGCGGGCGACCACGGCGGCCGGCGCCGCGGCCAGCATCCCGAAGTAGCCCAGCAGCAGCGGATGCCGCGGCAAGCCGGCCAGCGGGGGCCGCAGCACATCTGCGGCCAGCTCGTCCCACCGCCCCCTGAATGGCCGCAGCAGCTGAAGGTAGGTCTGGCCGTCGCCGCCGAGGGAATCGGCGGTCGCCGCCACGGAGCGGGCCAGCGTGGCAGCGGACCCGTCGGGGAACGGGTGCGCGAGCGGCAGGTCCGGCTGGATCCAGGACAGCCCGTACCGCTCAAGCGGCCATCCGCGCAGTACCGGGGATCCCGCGCCGAGCGGGTGGACCGCCGCGCACGAGTCATGGCGGAAACCCGGGAGGGTCAGCTCCTCGGTGCGCGCGCCGCCGCCCACGGTATCCGCGCCCTCGTACACGGCGACGTTCAGGCCGGCCTGGGCCAGCGTGATTGCCGCGGCCAGCCCGTTCGGGCCCGCACCCACCACGATTGCGTCAAGATTCCCCATACGCCCCTCACCCGGTTACCGCCGGCCAGGCCGGCAGCGTTCCCCTTCGGCTACCCGCGTTGGCGAGAGAACATGCGCCCGGCGCCCGGCCCTGGTTCGTGGTGGGTATTACCGGTGTTGACGTCGCCACGGCAGTGCGGGAAGGTCAGCCCCGGCTGGGTGACGTTGCCGCAGGTTATATCCGGTTGTCAGGGAACAAGGACGATCTTGCCGCGGATGTGGCCCTGCGCGAGCTGCCGGTAGGCGTCCCGCACCTCGGTGAGCGGGAAGGTCGCGGCCAGCGGAATCTCCAGTTGGCCGCCTGCGATCAGCTCTGCCAGCTCGGCGAGCACGCTCGCGCTGGCCCCTGCGGCGTTGCCCTCGGTCTTGACTCCGTACTGCTCAACAGCGCCGAAGTCGACGATCGTATCGACGCGGGAAGGCTCCACGCCGAGTTCCAGCGCCAGCTGCACGTAGCCGGCGCCGAACGTATCGATGAAGGCGTCGACCTTGCCGGCCGCCTGCCGGATCCGGTCGGCCACCCCGTCCCCGTAGGCAACGGGGATGACCCCGTGCCCGGCGAGCCATCCGTGGTTGGGCTCACCGGCCAGCCCGATCACGGTGGCCCCGGCGCGCCTGGCCAGCTGGACCGCGATCGAGCCGACCCCGCCGGCGGCCCCTGCTACAACCACCGTGTCGCCCTGGGTCAGTGCCACCGCCCGCACGGCTGCGTAGGCCGTGGTGCCCGCCACGAACAGGGCTCCCGCGACTTCCCACGGCACAGCCGCCGGCTTCCCGGTCAGGTTCTGCGCACTGGCCAGTGCGTACTCAGCCTGGCTGGCCCGGTCGTGGGTGAAACCGATGACCTCATCCCCGGCAGAGAACCCGGTTACACCGGGGCCGGCCTCGGCCACGATCCCGGCCAGGTCGCTGCCCTGCCCGGACGGAAATTCAGCCGGCCACCTGGCGTGCAGCAAGCCCTCGCGGATCTTGGCTTCGCCCGGGTTGATCCCCGCTGCCTTGACACGGACCAGTACCTGGCCCGGTCCCGGTACCGGCCGGGGAACGTCCACCACCTTGAGGACGTCGATCCCGCCGTACTCGTCGAACCGTACTGCCTTCACTAAGGCACCTCCGCTCTCCCAGGTCCGGCCGCTCTCCCAGGCTCGGCTAACCGCCGGGCAGCGCCCGTTATGCCCGCCAGCGGGGACCGCACGCACCGCCGCCCGGACGGTTCGGGCGCTGCTCACTGAGTAGGGCACTCCGCTGGGAGTGGTCAGACCTCCAGTGTGGCGGCGAGATCGTCATCGACGATCAGGACGAGCTTGCCCTGGGTGTGCCCACGCTCGGCGACGCGGTGCGCCTGCGCCGCGTCGTGCCAGTAGTACCGGGCCTGCACGGTGACCGACAGCGACCCGTCATCGAACCACGGGGCCATCCGGATCAGGCGGGTCCCCCGCGGCTGGCCGTCGTACTGTTCCCAGCGGACCCGCTGCGCGCCAGGCAATTCGGCCCGCACCGGCGTGGCAATGAGCGCCCCGTCGCGGGCCGCGCGGGCCGCGCCGTCAAGGGTGGGCGCAGCACACGCCAGCACCCGTTCCGCTCCTCCGCCGGTCACCTCGCGGACCTGGTCAGGCCAGTCGGGCCTGGTGTGGTCGATGACCACGGCCGCGCCGAGCCTGTGCACGAACTCATGGTGCTCCGGGCTGGCAGTCGCTATCACGGACGCCCCGAGAATGCGGGCGATCTGCACCGCGAAATGACCCAGCCCGCCCGCCCCGGCGGTAATCAGGACCCGGTCCCCGGCACCGATCGCGAGCACGTCGGTCAGCCCCTGCTCCGCGGTCAGCGCATCGATCGGCGCCGCCGCCGCATCGGTAATGGGCAGCCCCGCGGGGATGGGAGCCAGTTGCTCCACCGGGCACGTCACGTATTGCGCATAGCAGCCGGTCAGCCCCGGATAGCCGTACACGGGCGCCCCGTCGTTCAGGCCAGCGTCACTGCCGGTATCACCCTCGACCAGCCCGGCGAACTCACCGCCCGGGACGTAGGGCAGGGGGCCGGTCCAGCCGCCACGGCGAAGAAAGGCGTCCCAGGGGCCGACCCCGGCGGCGAGCACCCGCACGAGCACTTCGCCAGGACGCGGCTGTGGCAGGCCGGCCTCGCCAACCCTCAGCACCTCGGGACCGCCGAACTGGCTCACCTTGATCACCTGCATCGCGACTCCCTGCCATGGCCGCAAGCCCATCTCGCGCGATGTCCCACAGTACGGGTGCCGGCCGTGGCGCGCGAGATAGAGGGGCGCGGCGCCACCTGGACCGAGGAGCGAGGAACGAGCGACGAGGGAAGGCGGCGCCTCAAAGCGGCCCGGAAGCGAGCGGGGAGGCAGGGCGTGAGTGACCCGCCCGGGGCCTTGGCGTGACACTGTGCCGGAAAATACCGCTTATGTAGGTATGAAGGAAATAGGCTGGATGTCGATCGAGGTGACCGAGGTGGCTGGGGATGGAACCATCCGCCGTGCCATGATCGATACCTCCGGCCGCGGGGACGCCCGCCGCTGGGAGCGGCTCACGGAAGACGCCAGTCTCGCCTATCCGCCGCCGTACCGGGCCGTGCCGGGCGAGTCCGTGTACCACATCCGCGCCGGGAAGCACTCGGCTCAGGTCGGCGAGCGGGATCTCGCCGGGCCGCTGCAGGAACTGGTCAGGGCCGTGCTGGCCGAAGGCACCGAGGTTCCCTGACCTCTCCCCTGGCGCAGCTCGCGAGTTCTCCTGGCGCAGCTTGCCAGCGGTGAATGACGAGGATCACTGCGCCTGATAAACCCTGATAAGCGTGGCGGCCCAGTGCGGCCACCCCCGATTTCCCGCCGGGGAAAGGCCAGGTTTCATAGAAGGCATGACGGGGATGCTGCGGCGGATGCGGGTACTGGCACTGGGCCTGATGCTGGGCTCGGCCGCACTGGCCGGATGCAGCCCGGCCAGCCACCCGGTTCCCCAGGGTCCCGCTCTTCCCGCACACTGGGCTCCGTTCCTGCATGTCCCGGGGGTCGTCGATCTCGCCGGTCCCCGCGCGGACGGGTCTTTCACGGTGGCCGCAGCCGGGCATTTGTTCCTGCTGGGCCGGGCTGGCGTGCTGCGCCCGTTCGCCCGAGGGCCGGGCGGTTACTCCACCGCGACCGGAACCGAGCCTTATATCGCCCTCAGCGCGGATGATCCGGTCACGGCGAGCGGATGCTCATTCCACCGCGACGTGGTCTTTGCCATCGAGCCAGGCGCCAAGCCGGGCATCATCATGGTTGATCCG
>DASQVO010000173.1:0-4655 GCA_035640715.1 Streptosporangiaceae bacterium | reverse complement strand
GGGGACTCGCTCACCTGGGTCAGCAGCTGGTAGGCGTCCAGCTTGTCCAGCCCGTACAGCTCGCCGAGCCACCTGACCATGCCGACCTGGCTTGTCCGCCAGGCATCCTCGAGGGGCCGGCTCGATCCCACCACCGCGAGGTAGTCGTCGGTCTCGATCCGGGGCCAGGCCGGGGCGCCGCCCTTGACCAGTTCCACGATGAGCGATACATCCATCGCGCCCTCCACCGCGGTCCCGCAGGACTCCCCTTCCCCCTGCCGGTAGTGCCCGTCGCCCACCGAGAACAGCGCGCCCGCGACGTTGACGCCCAGATAGCACGTCGCGCCGGCGCGCATCTCCGGGGTGTCCATGTTCCCGCCGAAGGTGTCCGGCACCAGCGAGGACCGCACCTCACCCGCGGCCGGCGCCACGCCCACCGTGCCGAGCATCGGATCGATCGGGAGCTCCACCTGGAGATCGGTGGCCTGGGCCTGGAACGCCACCGTGCCCCGCTCGCGGTCGACCTCGTAGATCCAGGTCCGTTCCTCCAGCGGGTCCTGCAGGGTCGCGGTGCGGTCGGTACCCGTCAGCCCGCCGAAAAGCGGGATCGTGCTCGACGCGCCCCAACTCCGCGCCGGGCTGAGGTCCACCAGATGCAGCGCCAGGGTATCGCCGGCCTCCGCACCCTCAACATAGAACGGGCCCGTCTGCGGATTGACGAACGGCATGGTCAGCTTCGCGCTCGGCATATCCGTTGTGCGCCGGAGATTGCCGCAGAACGCGTCGTCCGTCCAGAGCCGCAGCATCGTTCCCGGCGCCACCTTCCGGACGGGCGCGACGCCGCCGAACGTGAACGCATACTGTTCCCGCTCCGGGCGGAACTCCACAACTTCCATCGGCAGCCTTTCCCTCATGATCACCCGATATGCCAGCGAAGGTTACCGTTGACATTACCTACGTGCGCCGGCAGACCGCCGTGATCCCCGGGGGTGATTGAACCCCGGCGGCGCCGCAAGTATCAGCACCTCTTCTGACTCACCTCGGGCGGTGCGCAGTGGACCTTCCACCCGTACATGCGCACCCTGACGGAACGGAAGTCGCAGATGACAGAGACGACAGCGGTAGTGACCGGCGCCGGGTCGGGTATCGGGCGCGCCATCGCGCTCGGATTGGCCAAGACCGGAGCGCGAGTCGTCGCTGCCGACCTGAATGGCGAAACCGCCGCCGCTACCGCGGGCGAAGCTCCCGGTCGCATCGTCGCACACCAGGTTGACGTGGCTGACTACGCCTCGGTGGAAGCCCTGCAGGCATGGGCCGCCGGGCGGGTCGGCGTGCCCACTGTCCTCGTCAACGCGGCCGGCTGGGACCGCACCGCGCCCTTCCTCGAGTCCACCCCTGACTTCGCCGTGAAGGTCGTCGCGATCAACTATCTCGGACCGGTGCACATCTGCCGGGTCTTCCTGCCCGGCATGGTTGATGCGGGAGTCGGCAGGGTCGTCAACATCGCGAGTGACGCCGGCCGGGTGGGGAGCTCCGGGGAAGCCATCTACGCCGGAGCAAAGGGAGGTGTCATTGCCCTGACAAAATCGCTGGCGCGGGAGATGGCCCGCCACCGGATCACCGTGAACTGCGTGTGCCCGGGTCCCACTGATACACCGCTGTTCCAGGCACAAGAAGAAGGGCTCAAGGAGGCGCTGGTCAGGGCCATCCCGTTCCGGCGGCTCGCCAGGCCGGAGGAGATCGCGGACGCGGCGCTGTTCTTCGCATCCAACGCCGCTTCGTACATCACCGGCCAGGTGCTGAGCGTGAGCGGCGGACTGACCATGGCCGGCTGAAAGAAGAGGAGCGGCACCATATGAATTTTTCCGACTATGCGGAATTGACGTTCGAGCGGCACTCAGCCGGAGTGCTGCTGATCACCATGAACCGGCCGGAGAAGTTCAACGCGGCCGACGAACAGATGCACAGCGAGCTGGCCCGTGTATGGGCAGATGTCTCGCGTGACCCGGAAACCCGGGTCGCGGTGGTGACCGGCGCCGGGAAGGCGTTCTCGGCCGGGGGCGACCTTGCCATGGTCGAGCGCATGGCGGGTGACCACGAGCGGGTCGCGCACATGCTGTCCGAGATGAGCGACCTCGTCTACAACATGATCAACTGCGAGAAACCCATCGTCTCCGCCATCAACGGGGTGGCGGTGGGTGCGGGCACGGTGGTGGCGCTGCTGGCCGACATCTCCCTGTGCGCCGAGGACGCCCGGATCGGTGACGGGCATGTCAAGCTCGGGGTGGCGGCCGGCGACCATGCGGCGATCATCTGGCCGCTGCTCGCCGGGATGGCCAAGGCGCGCTACTACCTGATGACCGGGGAGATGCTCACCGGGGCGGAGGCCGAGCGCATCGGGCTGGTGAGCCGGGCGATGCCCAGGGATCAGGTGCTCGACGAGGCCCTGCGGGTCGCGGCCGGCCTGGCGGCCGGGCCTCAGCTGGCGATCCGGTGGACCAAGCGCGCGCTGAACAGCTGGCTGCGCGCCGCTGGCCCGATCTTCGACCAGTCCGCCGCCTACGAGATGCTGTCCTTCATGGGCCCGGACGTAGTCGAGGGTGCCGCTGCGCTGCGCGGGAAGCGCCCGCCGCGGTTCCCATCGGCCCAGGGGAAAGCGTCCTTATGGGCTCAGCCGGTCACCCTGGGTGCGCTGGGTTCCATGGGCAGCGGAACCAGACTGTGCGCCTGGAACCGTCACCGCTGATTCCCATCTCGGACGAGAGCGCATAGACAATCTGCAGCCCCCGGCCGCCTTCGGCATCGTCGCCGGCGTCGTGCTCCTCCCACGGGCCGCCGTCGTCATCGACCGCTACCCGCACCCACTCCCCGGCACGGATGTCGACCCGCACGCCGAAATGGCCGCCCGGGAGCCTGGAACGGCTGTGGACCACCGCGTTCGCGGCCAGCTCCGTAACGCACGACAAGATGTCCTCGAGTGCCGCCTCCGGGCAGCCGTGCCGCCCAGCCAGGTAGCGCCTGACAAAGTCCCGGACCAACGGCACCTGGCTGGGCTCGCCCCGGAACATGCGGCGCATCGGCCGCACATTGGCGGGTGCCGTGGCTGTCCCGCCTGCCGCGTATGCCCTGGAAGTCGCTGGTGTGACGCCAAGCGGCGAATAATGGACGACGATCCGTGCCTGGCCCCCAGCGTGCACGAGTTTCACCCCATCACTCGGGTTTCGCCTGCTTACATCTGCCGCCCAGGCCTCATGGACTGCTAACCTGCTCTGTGCCATCATTTAAGCATTGCCCGGCTAGCGCAAGTGTTTCATGCAAAGCAATTTGCTCAGGAGTTACGAGGAGGTGATCATGTGGCCGCATCTCCCACCATGCGAAGGCGCCGTCTCGCTGCCGAACTCCGGCGACTGCGTCATGAGGCGGGTCTGTCCATCGAGGATGTGGCCACCAGGTTCGGCTGGCCGCTCTCGAAGCTGTCCCGGATCGAGAACCGGAAGATCGGGATCACCACCTCTGACCTGAGAAAATTGCTGGACGTCTACAAGGTGGAGGACTCTGCATACCGTAACGAACTGGCCGACATGGCCCGGCGCGCCACCGAACGGGGGTGGTGGCAGTCAGTCGGCGGCGATGTCGTCTCGACTGCGATGGCCAGTCTCATCGGCCTGGAGGCGGAAGCGAGAACCATCCGTTCCTACGAGCCGGAACTGGTGCCGGGACTGGTCCAGGCCGAGGCGTACGCCCGTGCCATCATGCGGGCGTGGCAGCCGGTCTGGACCGCCGCCGACATCGACCGCCGGGTGGAGGTCCGGATGGGACGCCAGGAGATCCTGACCCGCCGCGATCCGCCTCCGCCGCAGGTCAACCTGATCCTCAACGAGGCAGTCCTGCGCCGCCCGGCGGGCGGGAACGAGGTCATGCACGAGCAGATCGAGATCCTCGCGAAGGAGCGGGACCCGGCCAACGTCACCGTCCAGATCTTGCCATTCAACGCCGGCGCACACCCCGCCGTGCTCGGGCCATTCCACATGCTGACATTCTTCGACCCTGATGATCTCGGCGTCGTCCACGTGGAGGGCATCGCCAGCTCCCTCACCCTGGAAAAACCCGAGGAGCTCCGCAGGTTCGACGAAGTCTGGGGCATGCTCCAGGCCAAGGCGCTATCGCCCGAGGACTCGCGCGTGATGATGAGGAGCTATGCACTCAGGTATTCAGGCCAGCTTTAAGGAATCAGTCGAAAAAGGCACCCTGGGGAGAGAAAAGGCAATGACGAATCGGGACCTGTCCCAGGCGGTGTGGCGCAAGAGCACCCGCAGCAGCGGGCAAGATAACTGTGTCGAAGTCGCGGGTAACCTGCCCGCGATCGTGGCAGTGCGTGACTCCAAAGACCCTGCGGGGTCGGCACTGACTTTCCCCCACGCCGTGTGGGGCGCCTTCACGGGCCAGGTGAAAAGCGGCGAGTATGACGCGAAGTTAGAGGCAGCGCCGCGGAGAGCCCCCCGGCCCGGGGGCTCTCCGCGCAAAGAAAGTCCGCGCGTAAAGGAAAGACACCCGGCGGCTGATCAATTTCGATGAGCCGGTCGCCGCGCTGTACATCAGCTTCCTGCACTGCATTCCCGATTCCGCCGATCCCTGGGGCGTCGTCCGCCAGACGATGGACAGCCTCGCGCCCGGGA
>DASQVO010000172.1:0-3712 GCA_035640715.1 Streptosporangiaceae bacterium | reverse complement strand
CGCGATGCGCACAGGCGCGCACCGGGCCAGGCGGAGTGGCCGCAGGAGGACCGATGAGACTTCGCAAACGTACCGGCGTTCCGGTAGTGGCGGCGGTCGCGGCCGCAATGCTCCTGGCCGCGTGCGGATCCGGCGGATCGGGCAACTCCGGCAGCAGCAGCCCGACATCGCATTCCGGTTCCCAGGTGACCATCGGGGTCGACCTGACCTACAACAACACCGCGTTCTGGGCCGCGTATATCAACTACGAGACCCAGTACGCCAAGCAGATGAACATCAAGCTGCTCGGACCGGATCTGGCGTCCGCCAACGCCAGCCTGCAGAACCAGCAGATCCAGGAGCTGGTCAACGAGGGCGCCCAGGCGATCATCGTCAACCCGGAGACCGCGACCAGCCTCGGCCCGGCGATCGCCTACGCGAACGCCCACCACGTCAAGCTCATCTCCGTGGACACGATCGTCGGTGTGGGCAAGGTGTACATCGTGGTCCGCGCCTCCAACCTGATCTACGGGCTGGACGCCTGCGCCTACATCAGCTCGAAGGTGAAGTCCGGCTACGTGCTCGACCTCGAGGGGGACCTGACTTCCTCCAACGGGGCTGACCGGACCAACGCCTTCAACGCCTGCATGGCGGCCAACGACCCGGGCGTGAAGATCCTCAAGGATCCGACCGTCTGGACCGAGTCGACCGCGGTTACCGACGCACAGAACGCGGTCAACGCCTACGGCAGCCAGCTCAAGGCCATCTACGCGCAGTGGAGCAGCCCGGACACCGGGGTCCTGCCGCTGCTGGCGAGCAAGGGCCTGACCGGGAAGACCATGGTGATCAGTGACGACGGTGTCCCGTTCGAGATGTGCGACATCACCAAGGGCACGCTCACCGCGTCCCAGTCCCAGCCGGCCAACCTGTACGCCGAATGGGCACTCAAGTACGCCGTCGACGCCGCGAAGGGCGTCACCCTGAAGCCCGGCCAGCCTGGCGGCGGTGCACCGGCCCTGCAGAACGTGACCTATCAGGGCGACACGAACCTCGCCGACCCCATCGTCGCGCCGCTGGTGACGAAGACGGCGCAGACCCTCCACATCACCCCCGAGGACGGGCTGCCCGGCACGGTGACCACCACGCCGGTGACCGACAGCCAGCTCTGGGGCAACGTGTATGGCAACTCCCACGGCGGGGTGTGCAACGCCTCGGCATCGTCCTGATGAGCGAACCGGCGCGGCCGGCCGCCGAGGCGGCCGGCATCCACAAGCAGTTTGGCAGCACCCAGGCGCTGCGCGGGGTGGACCTCACCCTCCGGCCAGGGCAGTGCCTGGGCCTGGTCGGCAGGAACGGCGCGGGGAAGTCGACCCTGGTATCGATCCTGAGCGGCATCCTGCCAGCGGACGCGGGCGAGGTCCGCTTCGACGGGGAGCCGGCGCCGCCGTTCGGTGCCATCGATGCCTGGCGCGGCAGGATCGCGACGGTCTTCCAGCATTCAATGGTCGTGCCCGACCTCACGGTGGCCGAGAACGTCTTCCTCGGGCGGCAGCCGCTGCGCCGCGGGCGCCGGCTCCGCATCGTCGACTGGCGGCGGATGCGCGAGCAGACCCGCCGGGTCATGGCTGAGTGGGGCTTCGAGATCGACGCGAACGAGCCATGCGCCAACCTGACCGTGGAGCAGCGGCAGGTCGTCGAGATCGCCAGGGCGCTCGCCGCGGGGACCCGCTGCCTGCTGCTTGACGAGCCGACGTCCGCGCTTGAGCGGGGCGCCGTGCAGCGGCTCTTCGAGCGGATCCGCCAGCTCACCGCCAGCGGCGTGGCGGTCCTGTACATCTCCCATCACCTCGAGGAGGTGTTCGAGATCTGCCAGGACGTCGCGGTCGTCCGGGACGGCGAGATGGTGCTCACCGCGCCGACGGCTAGCCTGTCCACCGACGACCTGGTGACCGCGATGGTGGGCGAGCAGTCCGGCACGGCGGCCGCGGCCCGGCACACCGGGGCGCCGGGGGCCCGGGCGCCGCAGGAGCCGCCGCGCCTGGCGGCGGAACATGTGAGCCTGGCCTCCCCCGGCATCTCGCTCATCGACGTCTCACTGGAGGTACGCCCGGGCGAGCGGGTCGGCCTCACCGGGCTGCGCGGTTCCGGCGCCACCACGCTGGCCCGCATCGTGGCCGGCGCCGCGGCGCCCGACGCGGGCCGGGTGATGCTCGATGGCCGGGAACTGCCGGCCGGCCGGCGCGATACCGCGCTGCGCGCGGGGGTCGGGTACATACCCGAGGACCGCCAGCGGGAAGGGTTCGTCGCCGCGCTCAGCGTCGCCGAGAACGCCACCATGACGATCACCGACCTGCTGGCGCGGTTCGCGGGAGTGCTGCTGCCGAGGGTGCGGGCCGGGGCCGCGGCGCCGCTGGCCCGCCAGATGTCGATCGTCTCCGCAGGTCTGGGCCAGCCGGTCGGTGAGCTGTCCGGCGGTAACCAGCAGAAGGTCACGGTCGCGCGGGCCCTGGCCCGTGACCCGAAGCTCATCGTCGCGATCACCCCCACCCGCGGCGTGGACGTGGCATCCAAGGAACTGCTGCTGCGGGCGCTGGCCGACGCGACCGGGACGGAGGAACGGCCCGGGCTCCTGCTCGCCAGCGACGAACTGGACGACCTCGTCATCTGTGACCGGGTCATCGTCATGGTCCGCGGCGAGGTCTTCACCGAATTCACCGCACCGCCCTTCGACCGCGAAGCGCTGATCGCGGCCACCGAGGGGCTGGCCCGCAACGGACACAATGGGCAGGAACCCAGCACATGAGTAATACAGGGAAGGCCGGGCCTCGCACCGATACGACCGGCGAGGCGGGACCAGGCACCGGGGCGGCGGCCGCCCCGGGCAGCCGCAGCGCGGTCGAGGCCGTGCTGCAGCGGCAGGGACGCAGCCGCAGCGCGGCGGCCATCTCGCTGATCCGCGAGGCGGCGCTGCTGCCGGTTCTGGTCGTGCTCATCATCGTGGGGACCCTGCTCAAGGGCGGGACGTTCCTTTCGGTGACGAACATCTCCGGCGTCGGCCAGCAGATCTCGGCTCTAGGCGTGGTCACGGTCGGGGAGAGCCTCATCCTGCTCATCGCCGGGATGGACCTGTCGCTGGAATCGACCTACGGCCTGGCCCCGATGGTCGCGGCGTGGCTGCTCGTGCCGGCCGCCTCGTTCGGCAACGGCATGCAGCTCAACCCCTACGCCGGGATTCTGATCGTGTTCGCGGTCGGAGCCGCGGTCGGCATCGTGAACGGCCTGCTCATCGTCAAGGGAAGACTGAACGGGTTCATCGTGACCCTGGGCATGACGATTCTCCTGGCCGGCATCCAGGACGGGATCGTCAAGGGGCAGTCCCCGTTCAACCTCCCCGCGGCCTTCGGCTACCTGGGCTCCGCCTACATCGGCAAGGTGCCCGTCTCCCTCATCGTCGCCGCCGTCGTCTTCATCGGCGGCGGGCTGTTCCTCCGCTACCACCGGATCGGCCGGTCCATCTACGCGATCGGCGGCAACCGCGAGGCGGCGCGGGCGGCCGGCATCAAGGTGGACCGGATCAAGATCGGCGTCTACGTAGCCGGCAGCATGCTGGCGGCTCTCGGCGGCCTGATGGAAGCGGGCAGGGTCTCCTCGGTCACCGGCAGCCAGGGCTACGGCGAAGGAATCATCTTCTCGGTGTTCGCCGCGGCCGTGATCGGCGGCGTAAGCCTGCAGG
>DASQVO010000171.1:0-29551 GCA_035640715.1 Streptosporangiaceae bacterium | reverse complement strand
CCCGGCCGCCCCGGCGATCGTGGTCATCTGCGACAACGACAGCATCCACCACGCCCACGTGGTGCGCGACTTCGTCGCCGCCCACCCGGGCGTCCACCTGTGGTACGGAGCGCGCTACAGCCCGCACGACAACCCGGCCGAGATGTCGTTGCCTCAGTGCGGTGTCCGTCGGGTTCTGGCTTCATGAGGTTGTTCTCCCTCCGTCTCGCTGCCGGGTAGGGGTGTATGGGCCCAGCGGAGCCGGTTGTGGTAGCCGGTGGAGCGCGCGCAGCCGTTTTACTTCGCCGGAGTCGGCGGTGATGATCCACTGGTGGGGCGGTGAGGCCTCTTGCCGTCCGGTTACCCAGCCGCGTTGGAGCCATCCGAACAGCGTCGGCGCCGGCATGCCGATCTCGTGTGCGAGGTCGGCCAGCCACCATTCGCCCGGGCCGGGAAGCCGTGGGGCGCGCCGGCCGCCGCCGGCGGTGGGGGCGGGCCGCAGGCCGTGGCGGTGCAGGAGCTGGAGGATCTCGCCGTCGTGGAAGCGTTCCTGCTGGCGGGGCGGGCGCAGGTTCTCGGCGGCGAGCTGATCGGCGATGGCGCGGGCGGTCAGTCCCTGCCCGGCCAGATCCCGCAGCCGCTGCACCAGCTGCGGATAGTAGGACAGCTGGGTGATCCGGGCCACCGGCCGCACCAGGTCGGCGGTAGTACGGCTGCCCCCGGCCCACACGATGGTGGCGCGCACCTTTTCGGTGGCGTCCTGCGCGGCGACCTCGACCTGGTCGATGACGCAGCGCAGCAGCCGCTTGCGGTCGGCGTGCGTGGTAGACGGCGCCTGCCACAGCGCCGGGATGTCCCAGGCCAGCCGCCGGATGGCGGCCAGCTCGGCCGCGCTGAGCCGGACCGGGCGAGAGCGGGTGAAGCGCTGATAGTCCTCCCACAGCTGCTGCCGGGCGGCGAGGGCGGCTTCCCAGTCCTTTTCCAGCTGCCGCACCACCAGGCGGTTCTCCGGCTCGGCGAGCTGGTACTGGCGGCGGGCCCGGTCACATGCCTGATCGGCCCGTTCCAGGCGCTGCCGCCAGATGCGGTCCACCTCCGCCCGGCGCCGTTCAGCCTGTTCGGCCGCGTGCACCGACAGCTCCAGCGCGGCCGGGGCCAGGGCCGCGAGAACCTGCCCGGTCACGTGCGCGTCCAGGAACGCCCCGGCCATCTGCTGGCACCGCTGGGTTCCGTAGCTGTAGTGCTGGCGCAGGCACACGTACCGGTGGATGAGCCCGCTGCGGTTGGTCTCGTAGGTAACGCCCATGCGCCGGCCGCAGATGCCGCACACCAGCAGGCCGGCTAGCAGCGCCTGGCCCTGCCGGGGAGCGCCGGCCGCCTCGGCCCGGGCCCGGTTGCCGGCCATCTGTGCCAGGTTGCGCTCATACTGCTCCACGGTGATGTAGGCGGGCAGCAGGCCCGGGATGGTCACCAGCCACTCCCCGGCCGCGGTGCGCCGGCGCCCGGTATGCGGATGCCCGGGGATCTTCCGGCTGGGATCAAAGCGCGTGCGCCCGTAGGCGTAGATCCCGGCATAGGCCGGGTTGCGCAGCATGTTCTGGATCCCCGTCTGGTGCGGGCGGCGCCAGATCACCTCGCCCTTGGCCGGCCCGGCCCGCGCGCGCATCCCGATCTGCACCTGGTGCCCGGCCAGGAACCCGAGCACCCCGTGCACGCTGCCGAGCTCCTCGAACAGGCTGAACACCAGCCGCACCACGGCCTGCACCTGCTCATCGGGGTCCAGGGCGGCCTCCCCGGAGGGCCGGCGGACATACCCGGCCGGCAGCGGGACGGCCAGCTCACCCCGGGCGGCCTTGGCCAGCCGCCCGGCGGCCATCCGCTGCTTGATCAGGTGCAGCTCAACCTCGCTCATGGTCCCTTTCAGGCCCAGTTATCTGACCTAGATCAGCTGCGACGGTGTGAATGGCCAGGTCATGTCGTTGATGACGCGTCTTTAACGGGGTGTCGTTGAGGACGGCGGGCGGGTGGGGCCGTCGCCGGGAGCGGCGTTGCCGGGGTGCCTGCGCAGCGCGAGCAGCTCGCCGTGAGCGGCGGCGAGCTGGGCCTTGGTTTCGGCCAGTTCGCGGCGCAGCTCGGTCAGCCTGGCGGTGAGGGTGGCGACAACGCTGGAGGCGTGGTTGCCGGGTTCACCCGGCGGAGTGTGTCCAGGGGGTGCGGGCTTGTGGCCGCGGAGCCGTTCGATGCGGGCCCGCAGCCCGGGGTGACGGTAGAGAAAATCCACCGACACGCCGCCGGCCGCGGCGACCCCGCGGAACGTGATGGGCTGGCCGGTCTTGGTCAGCGCGCGTATCCCGGCTTCAGCGCGGGTGATAGCGGCATCGCGTTTGGCGGCTGCGGCCTGGCGGAGCGTGGCGATCCTGTCCTGCTCAGCCGCCATGCTCGTGATCCTCTGGCTTGTTGCCGATCGTGACGGGCACCGGCTGGCTGGGCCTGGCTGGTACTCCGGCGCCACGGACCGCGCCGGGACGCTGCCCGGCCTCCAGGGCGGCGATGATCGCGCGCAGCGAGGCCAGTTCGGCGTTCCGCCCGGCGAGCCAGATGTGGCCGGGTCCCATCTCGGCTCCGGTGCGCTGGCGGTGCTGGGCCTGACGGGCCTGGATGAGTTCGGCGGTGGCGGCCAGCTGGGCACGCAGCTCGCCGAGGTGGCGGGCATCGGTCGCGAAATGATCGCAGGTCAGGCAGGCGTTCCCGCGGTCACAGCGCTTGGGCGGCGGCAGCAGGCAGACCCCGTTGGGCAAGATCCGGTCGGTGTGGCGGTCCAGCTGCACCAGCTCGTAGATGTCGGCGGGATCCATCTCCAGTGGCCGGCCGTCGCGGCGGAGCTTGGCGAATCGCAGAAACTCGGCCTCGTGGGTCTCGGCCAGGGTCCTGGCGTAATGCATGGTCATTTCCGGCGAGACATGCCCCATATAGCGCTGCACGACGTGGATCGGCACGCCCGCGTTCAGCAGGTCGGTGGCCTTGGTGTGGCGCATCCGGTGGGTGCGCTGGAAGTCCACCATGGCGCCGGTGGCGTCGGTGATCTGCAGCGCGGCGGCGAGCTGGGTGAGCAGCCCGTTCAGGGTGCTGGCGCGGTAGTGGCGGGCGCCGGCGGTGTTAGCCTGCCAGGCCAGGAACAAATACGGCGGGCCGGGGGCGGCGGGATCGCGGGCCCGCACCAGGGCGCGGGCGAACTCCTGCTGCTCGGCCACGATGGCCACCACGTCGGCGCCAACCAGGATGGCCTGCGGCGCGCCTGCGATCTTGGTCTGCTGGTAGCGCAGCCGTGCGGCCGGGCCGCCGTCTTGCGCGGCCTGGCTGGCATCCAGGCCGGGAACCGGCGACAGCGGCGCGAAGTCCATCATCAAGATCTCGTTGATCCGCCGCCCGGTCGCGATCGCGAGCAGGAACGCCCGCATCGCCTGCTCGTCGCCCAGCCCGCGGACCTGGCGTGGCGTCCCGTTCACCACGACGGTCCTGGCCTGGTCGCGGGGCAGCCCGAGGATCTCGACGTGCCCGGCGATGCGGGACAGGGCGGCCGCGTCGATGTAGTTGCCTTCGGCCGGGCCGCGGTAGCGGCCGGAACCGGCGATCTCTCCGGGCCGCCACCAGCGGGCGTGGGCATCGGTCAGCCCGGCCCACCGCGGCTCGGCCAGTTCCCAGGCGGCTTCGGCGCACCGGTCGGCCATGAAGGCGTAAAACCCGGCCACCGTGGTCTGGATCAGCCCGATGGTGGACGGCGCGAGCGGCCGACCGGAGCGGGTGCGCTGCTGGCGCAGCCAGGCCGCCAGCCGCAGCGCCACCGGGCGGATCCCGGCATCGGGATCGACGTCCAGGACCGGGGTGCCGATTCCCTCGGCGGCCAGGAACGCGGCGAAGTGGCGGCCCAGGTAGCTCAGGTAACCCGGCAGCGAGCTCCATGACAGCAGCCCGGTGCTCAGCCCGGCCGCGAAGTACCACTGGATCGCCTCGCGCAGCCAGGCCGGGCTGACCCGGGCGAAGTTCAGCCGCTGTCCTTCCAGGGGCTCGTGCTCGCGGACCGGGATCCGCCGGTCGTGCCGCGGGTCCCACACCGGTGAGCGCCACCATGGCTGGCCCGCCTGGCAGGCCAGCGTCAGCGCCGCGTGCAGCCGGGCGAGGGTGGCCCGGTGGTTGTGCTGGTAGCTGGGGGGCGGCAGCCGATGGTGCCGGTTGTGATAGCGGCGGCGGGCCGCCGCCATCCACTCCTCCACGCTCAGCTTGGTGAACGAGGACATGCCGGTGCCGGCGGCCACGGCCGCAGCGATGCGCACCCATTCGGCCAGCGCCCAGGAGTTCACCCGCTCCCCGGCCACCGCCAGCGTGTGCAGCCAGTACGCCACCTCCTGGCGCATCGGCACCGGCAGCACGGCCAGCTCCAGCCGGGCAGGCGGCCGGGCCGGGTAGGCGTAGGTGAGGCGGGCGAACGGCTCGGCGGTGAAATCGACCGTCGCTGTCTGGAAGCTGGCCGGCAAGGCGGCGAACAGCGCCGCCGGGCTCGGTGCCGCATCCGGCGGCCCGGATGCGGAAGGCCGCCGGCTAGGCACCGGTCACCCGCCAGCCCTCGGTGAAGGAACGCCATCCGGCTACCGCCCGCAGCTCGGCGTCCTCGGTCACCCAGCCGTATAGGTCCATCGTGGTCTGCACGTCGGCGTGCCCGAGCCGCCGTGACACCACATGCAGCGGCACCCCGGCCAGCAGCAAGGCCGAGGCGTGCGTGTGGCGCAGCCAGTGCGGCGACCATCCCTGCGGCAGGCCGGGCATCCTCTGGCGCAGCCGGTCCGTGATCCGGTAGACCCGCTCGGGGCGCATCGGGGCGAACCGTGGCTCGCCGCCGAGGTTAACGAAGCAGAACCACTCGTCGCTGACCTCCAGCCCGGCCCGCCCGGCCCGCTCAGCCAGGTCCCACAAGTAGTCACCGTAAAGGCGTTCCAGCTCATCAGAGACGTAGATGTGCCGGCCGCGCCCGCCCTTGACCCTGGCCCCGTGCGGATGATCCCGGGGAACGACCTCGATGAACGGCGTGCCTCCCGAGCCCGGGTACCAGTCACCATGGGTCAGGCACAGCACCTCACCAAGACGCATGCCGGTCTCCGCCAAAGTGGCGAAAAGCAGGCGGTCCCGCAGCGACCCCGACCACTCCCCGCTGGCCGCATCCCGCGCCGCGCATGCCGGCAGGATCGCCGCGACCTGCGCCGGGGTGAGTAGCGGGCAGACCTCCCGGCGCCTGCGGCGCAGCGGCATCGGGCTGCGCCGGCTCGCCCTGGATCGGCCGTCCAGGTGGGCCAGGAACGCCCGGTAGCGGCTGCGCCGCGGCGGCCCGGACCACGCCCGGGCCAGCGCCGGGGCCACCTGGTGCGCGTCATGGTGGTAGCGGTAGAAGCTGACCACCGCGGCCAGCCGCGCCGCCAGCGTCGACTCCGCCAGCCGGGGCGGCGCGGCAGCCGCCAGATCCAGCAGCACCACGCCCGGCGGGGTACCCTGCCGCAGCCAGGTGACGAACCCGGCAAGCGCGGGCACATCAGCCCCGGCCCAGTCACGGCCATCCAATTCCAGATACCGCCACCACAGCTGCAGCGCCTTGGCATAAGCACGCACCGTATGCGGTGACGAGCCGGTGACCCGGTGATACTCCAGGAACTCCTCCACCGGTCCCACATGCCGGTGGTCGGCCCCCAGCACCGTCCAGGTCTTCTCCCCGCCCGGCAGCTCGACCGGCTGCACACAGACACTCATCCTGCCCCCTTGCAGTCGCTGTCTGTGATGGGAAGATAACGCGTCGTTAGCGACCATCGGTGGAGGCGCGCCGGGCCGTTGCGCGACGTTAAAGACGGCGGTCAGGCGGGGTCAGATAAGCCCAGCAGCAGCCGGTCGTTGTACTCATTGGGATCGTAGACGCCGTCGGCATCAGCGAGCAGGGTCTGCGACAGGCTGCACAGCTCGATCAGCTGATGCCAGTCCCGCCCGGCCCGCGCCAGCCGGGACATCTCCAGGCCCAGCACCAGCCCCACCTGGCCCATCGTGACCTCGGTGACCAGCCGCTGGAAGCCCGGGCGGTCCTCCGCGCTGGCCGCGGAACGGCCCAGGTCCTCATCGATCACCCGCACCAGGCCTGGCGCCCATCCCAGCGCCACCGCCCGGTCAGCCAGCCCGTACTGCAGCCGCGTCGACTCCCCGTGATCGGCAACCTGCTGCCGGGAGGACTGCCGGACATAAACCACAGCCAGCCGGTCACGATGCCGGCCCTGGACCTTGCCTCCGCTACGTTCCTGCACGAGCACCCGGCTCACCCCCCGCCCCCGCCGGCGGATCCGCCGTCACGCCGGGCCCGCCCGCTACCAGCCGGTCGATCAGGACGCCCAGCGTCCGCAGCGCGGCCCGGCGGTTCAGCTCCGGCAGCAGCCCCCACCGCGTCGCCGGCACCGCCAGGCTTTCCAGGATCTGGGGCACTCCCCGCCTTCACGGTCCACGGCACGTCTCCTTCGGCCAGATCACCGGCCCGCAGCCGCCTGGCCAGCCCGGCCAGCCGAAGCAGGCCCTCCCTGCCGATAATCGGCGTGCCCGCATCACCATGTCCAACGGCACCTGCATTGTGACAACCACACTGAACGGATCTGGGCTGCCCTCAAGGCGTTCATCGCCAGCACCGCCACCAGCTGGCCCGGCCGCCAGAGACAGGTCCACGCCTTCTTCCGCGCCCGCTCACCCAGCCAGCTCCTGGCCACCGCCGCCCCCTGGACCAGTCCCTGGTTCCCACCCCGTTACATGCGGAACCTTTGGAAAGCCGCTTAGGCTTCCGACGGCCTGGCAGTGCCTCCCCGTGCTCGGCCAGGTGAAGTCTGGCTTGCGCAGGATCTTCCGGAACACTGCGGCGACTGTCTCGGGAAGGGGTCGCCGCAAGCTCTTGGGCTGGTCACCTGCGGGTGCGTGCCTTGTGCACTGACGGGGCCGGCGGTCGGCCCCGTCAGCCCGGCTCCGCATCGCGCCCACGGCGGTGGGCGCGGCGAGCAGGAAGGCCGTGACAGCGCCGGCGCCGCGGATCAGGCGTCCGCCGGGGGAACGTACTCGGCGTTGCGGTCCACGGTCATGTAGACCGAGTTCGCGACCGGCTGGCGGATCTCCTCGGCGATATGGCCGAGCAGGCCGGCGCACCGGGCCAGCAGCACCACGCCGCGGAGCAGTTCCAGCGGCAGCCCAAGGTCGGCGAGGGCCGCGCCGCTGACCCCGGCCCCGTTGAGCGGCAGCCGCCTGCCCAGGACCTTCGGGTGCACGCGGCCGATCGCCTCGAACAGCGCCAGGTGCGGGCCGTACAGGCCCTCCTCCCGCGCGATGCCGATGATCCGGGGCGTCCGGGGGTCGCCGTCCTTGTGCACCGGGTGCCCCAGGCCCGGGACGAGGTGGCCCGCGGCCTTGCGGCCGACGACCGCCTTCTCCGCCAGGGTGTCCCAGCCCTGTCATCGGCCGGGAACTCTCCGGCCGAGGCCAGTACGTCCGCGAGGAACCGGCCGGTGTCCTCGGTGACGCCGAGAAACCGGGATCCGCCGCCGAGCAGGCCCGCTGCCAGCGCGCCCTGGATCGCGTCCGGCGCGCTGAGGTAGGTCAGCCGGGCGGCGATGGCGGTGGGCGTGAAGCCATGACCAGTCAGCGAATGAGGACTGCCAGGCGCACCGGGCGGTAGCGCACGAGAACGGATGATCCGTGCGCTCAAGCGCACCAGGCCCGCGAGAACGCGGAAGCGACACGGGATCACCCGTGTATTAAGCGATCTGCGCGGCATGGAGGCCGGTGGCACCGGAGGAGACTGGCGGGGACCGTGACCCCACCCACCCCGTCAGTGGGTGGCTATTCTGGGAGCATGCCGGAGATGCCGCGTACCCTCACTGCGGCGCTGCACCAGGAAGAGGACTGGTACATCGCGCAGTGCCTGGAGGTTGACGTGGCCAGCCAGGGTCACACGATTGACGAGGCCCTGGCGAACCTCGCCGAGGCCGTCGGGTTGTACCTGGAAGAGGTGGATGATCCGGCCGGGCACGTCACTGCGACACCGCTGGTGACCTCGTTCCAGCTGCCCGCGGCGTGAGTCCCGCGCTTTCTGACCTGCCGGTACGGAAGGTCACCCAGGCGCTGGAGTCGGTCGGCTTCTCCTATGTGCGGACCAAGGGCAGCCACGCGGTGTACCGGAACCGGGAGGGACGGGTGACCGTCATCCCGCAGCACGGCGTCGTGAAGCGCGGCACGCTGGCGTCGATCCTGCGGCAGGCGGGCCTGACCCCTGCCGAGTTCCTGAAGCTCCTCGACTGAGCCAGCACAGGCGACGCCGCGAGCGGGTGCCCGCCGACGCAGCGCCCCATGCATGCGGCTGATGGTAACTGACCCGCCTGGGATACCTGCGAGGTCGTTCGCAAGGTCGTGGCCTAGCAGAGTGATTGAGGTGCCCTCGGAGGTCCCCAACGAGGTGGGGAAGGAAGGCACGGCGTTGTCATCGGTCATCGGTCGCTGTTCCTTCCGGGGTTTTCTTCTGCGGGGCGAAGCCGAGCCAGGCGCGGATCTCGTCCCCATCGGCGTCCAGGGCCGGCGGGGCGAGGTCGTAGCGCGCGGGCGTCGCGGACATGCGGATCGGGTTACGGATGGTGGGCACGTCCCCGGCCATGACAACCGGCTCCAGGCCGAGGTTCTCCGCCAGCTCGACCCCGCCGCGAATGTCGTTGATCGGCCCGCACGCGATGCCCGCGTCGGACAGCACGCGGAACCACTCCTGGGCAGACCTGGTAGCCAGCCGCTCCAGCAGCAGCGGCCGGAGTTCCCCGCGGTTGTCGTTGCGCAGCCCAACGGTGCGGAACCGCTCGTCGTCGGCGAGCTCCGGCGCGCCGAGTACCTCGGTGAGCCTGCGGAACTGCCGGTCGTTGCCAACGGCGATGATGAGGTCACCGTCACCGGTGGCGAGCGGCTCGTACGGGAAGAGGCTGAGGTGGGAGTTACCCATCCGGTGCGGCACGACGCCCCCGGCGACGTAGGCGGACGTCTGGTTGACCATGGCCGACAGCGCCGTGGACAGCAGGTTGGTTTCGATGTGCTGGCCCTCGCCGGTCATGTCCCGGTGATGCAGGGCGGCCACGATGCCCAGCGCCGAGTGCAGGCCGGTGAACACGTCGAAGACGGAGATCCCGGAGCGGTAGGGCGGGCCGCCGGGGTCGCCGGTGATGCTCATCAGGCCGGACATGCCCTGGACGAGCACGTCGTAGCCGGGCAGCGACGCCCCCTTCGCCGCGCCGAACCCGCTGATCGAGCAGTAGATGACGCCGGGGTTCCGGCGTGCGA
This sequence comes from Streptosporangiaceae bacterium, assembly GCA_035640715.1. Classification (GTDB taxonomy): domain Bacteria; phylum Actinomycetota; class Actinomycetes; order Streptosporangiales; family Streptosporangiaceae; genus DASQVO01. The sequence goes on along the minus strand of DASQVO010000171.1, from coordinate 20,197 downwards.
CGGCCTCGTAGTCCAGGCCGAAGCGGGCCAGCCCGCCCGGCCGGAAGTTCTGGATGAACACGTCCGCGCGCGCGGACAGCGCGTGCGCCACGGCCGCGTCCTGCTCATCGGCCAGGTCGAGGGCGATGGAGCGCTTGTTGCGGTTGATCGCGAGGAAGTAGGTGCCGACGTCCCCGCGCCGGGGCGGCACCCACTGCCTGGTGTCGTCCCCAGCCGGGCTCTCCACCTTGATGACCTCGGCGCCGAGGTCGGCGAGCATCATGGTGGCGTAGGGGCCGGCCAGGATCCGGGAGAAGTCGGCGACCACGATGCCGGACAGCGGGCCCGCACCCGGGGCGGCTGCCTGGCCGCTGTTGTCAGTGGCTTGCCCAGACACGCCTAGCTCCTATCGCCACGATACGGATGATTGTCCGTCAACCTGCCTGGTCAGCATACGTAACGCCATCGAGCGGACAAGTGTACGCTGATGCGGCCACACATCGTACTGGAAGAGGAACGGCGGGCCCTGGCCGCACGACCACGGCGAACACCACCGGCACCACCCCTTGATCCACCCCCGCCAACCCATCCCGGAATGGCCAGCAATGACCAACCAGTCTGGGAACTGCTTCCAACCCCGTTCCTGACCCTGACGCTCTGGATCGCGATGTTCGAGCGTGACCACCCCGAGCCGCTGGCGATGCAGCGCGACTACGCCGCCCGGCTGGCCCACTTCAGCCTGCCCTACCCCGACATCACCACCTGAGCTGGCGACAGCATCTCATCCAGCAGCAGGGCGGTCATTGATCACCCGGCGAGCAGCTGGCGTTCACGCCGCCAGGCTTCTTCGGCGGCGTCGGCGGCTGGCCTGCTCGTCCAGTAGCTTTTAACATTTTCCTGCGCTGGCTGATGGCTTCGGCTTGAAACGCCGAGCTCAGCACGCGCCAGAGTGGTTTGCGCTGATAGGGGAGGCAGTCTTCGGCGTAGTACCACCAGAAGTATCCGCCGGTGTAGTAGGGCAGCCGGATGGGAAGGGCGTAGTAGTAGCGCAGTTCGGCGGCGGCCGCGGCAAATGTCCTGGTCGTGACCGGGTTGGTCATGCCGACCTCGCCGAAGCCGAGCCGCGCGTTTGGGTAAAGGGCGTGCAGCGCCCGGAAGTAGCCGCTCCACGCGGCCGCGGTCGGCCGGATTCCCCCGCAGCTGTCCTCATAATAGGAGAGGAAGACATAGCGGAGGCCGGCGCGGACAGCGGGTGGCACGTAACGCCGGGAGAAGGCCAGCGGGCTCAGCTCGGCGGCGCCGTCGCCGCAGCCGAGGTTGTAGTAGAGGGTAAGGGCCGTGCGGTGGCCCAGGGCGGAGACGTCGCGGTACGCGACGGCCAGCTTCGCCTCGACGACTGGGTAGGGCCCAGTCCAGTTGCCATTGACCTCGTTTCCGATCTCCCAGAGATCGATCTTGTCCCTGAAGGCGGCCAGGTAGGACCGCACGCGCCTGTCGTAGACGCCCACGCTGATGCGCGTTTCGTCGGAGGAGTCCAGCAGTTCGCCCATGAGGTAGCTCACCGGCCGCAAAGCGGCGACAGCCGCGGCGTAGGAACCCGGCGGCTGCTTGACGTCGAAGTACAGGCGGGTGGTAGGCATCTTCGGCAGGTGTTGCGAGGCCGCGGCCAGTTGCCGGGGATCAGAGACATCATCCGCGGTCACTCCGTACAGCGTCCGCGGCAGCGGCCGCTGCCGCGGATGCGCGGACTGGCGCTGGCCGGAGGGTGGGGACGCCAGCCGCCCTGTCCCGCCAGCCGTGGAGGCATGGAGCCCGCCTGGGCTGCAAGCTCCGGCCAGGCAGGCGCAGGCCGCGACCGCCGCCGCGACATGTCTTATGCGCATCTTCTCTCCTCTCGGCAATGCTGCGGCGGCCGCCCTGCACTGGCAGTGCGGGGCGGCCAGTCCGGCACTGGTCAGCCGATGCCAGCGGTACTGACGAAGGTGTAACCGAGGTTCTTTATCCCGGACACGATCTGCTGCAGGTCGCTGAGCGGGTTGTCGGGGTCGAAGAAGAAGCTGGCCACGCCCTGAGTGACGGCCAGGTTCACTTGCGCATTGTGGACGATGTCCGCGGGAGTCCGCGGAGGGTTGTTGTTCATCGCGGTCGGCTCGTCGTCACCCAGGTTCTCCGGGATGACCTTCTCGCCGTAGACGTCGTGGACCACATAGGGGAAGAACTGGCCGAAGATACGGGTGTAGTCGAGAGTCTGGCCGCTCAGCTGGCCGCTGGCGAAGATCTCCCGCTCGTACCGCGTCGAGTAGACACTGTCGATTCCGGCGTAGTCGGCCGCGCTCGCGAAGTAGTGCGGCGTGACCCAGACGGACGGCGCGGCCAGCCCCGCCAGGGTGAACAGGGTCTTCCCGGTCAGGGCACGGCCAGCGGCCCAGATTTGCGAATCGCCCGGCAGCGGGCCGGTCCAGACCACCGAGTCGGTGTTCTGGCAGGGTGAATCGAAGTTGTACGGCGGGCTCTGCGTGGTCGAGCACTGCGCACGGAAGAACTCCGCGTCATCGCCGCTAACGCCGTCATAGGGATTGGCGACGTTCGAGTACTGATGGGTGTAGCCCTCATCGTTGAGCGTGCCTCCCTTGGACTGCATGTACTTCAGCGCCGACACCACCGACGGCGCCTGAGCCAGCGTGACCGTCTGCGGCGTGCCGTTGTTGTAGTAGCCGTTCGGGTCGGTGTATTCGGGGATGACATTGACGCTGAACGGAACATTCTGGCTGGACAGGTAGTCGGCGACCTGTCTGAGGACAGTCGGGTCGGACACTGGGCTGACGTCCTCCAGCCGGACCAGCGCGCGGTGGGAGGGCTGGGCGGACGGCGCCAGAGCAGGGAACAGCAGGTCGGAGAAGGCGACGTAGCGGTCGGCTTCCGACATGTAGGAGAACGGGACCTCCCCGACATAGGTCAGGTTGGCCGACCGGATCGCCCACGGGAAGCTGGTCCCGGTGGTCTGGGCGATCGGCGCGCAGCTGGTGGGCGCGCCGCTGGAATCGGTGCAGTTGGCCTGGGCCAGGACGGTCACCGCGGACGCGGTGATGATGTGCGGCGCGAGGACGTTCGCGCCGTTAGCGGCGTTGCGGGTGAACGTCTGGCCGTTGTAGGAGATGGTGGCCGGATTGTCGGTGGTGTCGAAGTAGGACGAAGACGGATCCCAGCCGTACTGGGCGATGAAAGCCTGATCGGCGGTGCTTCCCTCACTCCCGGACAGCTGCCAGGGATTGTCCCCCGCCCATATCACCGGATGCGTGGTGGACAGAACATCATTCAGGAACGCGACCGGGATCGGCTCATTGTAAGTGGACCCGATATAGATGGTGGCCGTGTAATTGTTCACCTGCCCGGCCACGTAATCCGCCACCGGCTCGGCGGTCACCTGGCCGAAATGGCTGGCCAGGTTACCCCCGGCCATAGCGTACAGTTCCCCCAGATAACCCCAGGTGCCGGTGGTGTCATAGACAACCAGCGTGGTAGCTGAACCGGATCCCCAGGTCACCGCCTGCGACGGAGCCGTCAGCGCGCTGAGGTGCGCGTGCGCCGGGCGGGCGCTCCCCGTTGTAGCGGCGGCTCCGGACGTCACCGTCTTCCGGCCTGACGTGAGCAAGGCAGTAGGCGGCTGGTAACCAGCCCGCTGGCCAGGGCGCTTGGCAGGCGGCCTCGGCGGCGCCGGCAGGCTCGGGAGTTGACCGGGACGGGTAATGACCGAATGTCCCGGCTGGGCTACGGCGGTCGGCGCATCCCGGTGCGCGCCGGCGCTGGACGTGGCACTGGCCGAGGTCGCGACGGCCACCGGTATCGTCAGGGCGGCTGCAGCGATGGTCGCCATAATGACTCGATAATGACGCATGTTGCCTTCTTTCCACCTGGGTCCCCCCTGGCAGATCACATAGTTGGGGCGGGAAAGGCGCCTGCCGCCGTCACGGCAGAGGCAGTCATGCGGCGGGGTCCTCGATCGGATCGGGCCACTGGCGTGTGTGCTCAAAGCCCGTACCGGCCACGCTGACGGGTGTGCCGTCAAACTCTTCGGGAGCCGCTCCTAGGCCGAAGTAATGCGCGAGTGCCGCCACGGAACGTTCGGCGGCTCGCCCGTCTCCGTATGGATTGACGGCGTTGGCCATCGACGCGTAGGCGTCGGCGTCGGTGAGAAGGCGGCCCACCATGTCCACGATGAGATCCTCATCTGTGCCGACGAGCTTGACTGTGCCCGCCTGGACCGCTTCCGGCCGCTCGGTGGTGTCCCGCATGACGAGCACCGGCTTGCCGAGACTGGGCCCCTCCTCCTGAACGCCGCCGCTGTCGGTGAGTATGACGCTGGCCCGGTTCATCAGCCGCGCGAATCCGCCATACGGCAGCGGCTCGGTCACCGTCACGTTCCCCAGATCTTCGATCGCGGGCATGATCGCCTCTCTGACCAGCGGGTTGCGGTGGATGGGAAAGACGATGCGCAGGTCGCGATGGGTGCGCGCGATGCGGGCCAGCGCGCGGCCGATCGCCCGCATGGGCGCGCCCCACGACTCACGCCGGTGGGCCGTGACGAGCAGCACGGGCGCGGCCGTCCCGTCGAGGCCGTCAAGCGCCGGGTCCCCATAGTCCAGCTGGCGGCCGACCGTCCACAGCAGAGCGTCTATGACCGTGTTCCCGGTCACGACGATGGCTTGCGGCGGGACGTTCTCAGCGAGCAGGTTGGATTTGCTGGTCGCCGTGGGGGCGAGATGCAGCGCGGCGAGCCTGGTAGCGAGCCGCCGGTTGATCTCTTCTGGGTAGGGTGAGTATGGATTCCCCGTGCGGAGGCCTGCCTCGAGATGAACGACTGGGATCTGTTCGTAGAAAGCCGCCAGGGCGGCGGCGAAGACGGTCGTCGTGTCGCCCTGCACCACCACCGCGTCCGGGTGCTCCCCGGCCAGGATCTCCTGCACGCCGCGCAACGCGCGCGTGGTGATATCGGTGAGCGTCTGCCCGGGGCAGTGAATATCGAGGTCAATTTCTGGCTTGATGCCGAAGACATCATTGACCTGGTCCAGCATGGACCGGTGCTGTGCAGTCACCGCGACGAGCGGGGTGAACAGGCTGGATCCGGCCAGAGCCCGGATGAGTGGGGCAACCTTGATCGCTTCCGGCCGTGTTCCGTAGATGACCATGATCCGGCGCCTGGCCGCCGTGCCGTTCGGTGACGTGGCAGACACGTCCGGAAAATGTGGCATGAGGTTCTGTTCCCTTCCCGGGAGGCCGAGGTATGGGTTACCGAGATTCCGGCGTGCTGCCGGGCGAGAGATGGCTTTCCTGCCGCGGCTGGCCCGTGGTGGGCGGGCCGGCGGGTAGCGTATGCAGCCGGATGTGGGAGAACTGAGCATCGGCGTCCTCGGTGTAGACGCCGAAGGCACCGTGCAGGTAAGGCCTCTGCATGTCGGTGAAGCGCGTGAGGAGCTGACCGTCGGCTGACACGCTGATCTGGCGCCCGATCTGGACTATCCCAACGCTGTGCGCGGCCCCGACCCGGAACCTCGGCGTGTCCCCGGAGGCAAGGAATCGCTCACCACCCGGGTAGGCGGGGTCCTGCTTGGACAGAACCCATCCGTGCGCCTCCAGGGTGAGCGCATAGAAGCGCTGGTTGGAGGTGTAGTGCCAGGTCACCCATGCGACTTCCCATGGGTTTGGCGTCCCGGCGGCACCCTGCCGGAGCTGGCGCAGGGTCCGCAGGTGCAGCGTGGCGACGAAGTCCCCATAGCCCTCCGCGGAGATCACCAAGGCCGCGTGGGTGGCCTGCGGCGTGCGCGCCTGCGCCGGCGAAAGGCCTATCAGCGCCGCGGTTCCGGAGCCGGTCACCGAGGTATGACCGTAGCCGTTGAACACGGGCAGCCACTGGCCGCGCCCAGTGCCGCCACCCAGTATCCCGGGCCACGTCAGGACCGTTCCGAGCACCGCGCACGCGACGACCGCGGCGGTTAGCACCGCGATCCTGCGCCGCCTGCCCCTGTGAGGACGTGCTGCGACCGGGGCCTCCGATGTCAGTGCACTGACGGACGGTGACGGCACTCTGCCGGGCTGCCGCGGTGGGCCTGTGAGCAGCGGCGCGCTGGCGACCTCCTGCGATGGGACGCCGGGCGACAGCGGCGAAGGGCCATCTGCTTCACGCCGGGTCGGCCGGCCACCAGACCGCCCGTCGGCTAGGGCAGGCAGCGACAGTCGGTCGCCCGCCCGCCATGGCGGTCCAGCAGGGGCGGAATCTTTCTCACCTGCGCCAGGACGCGTCGGCGCGTTCCCTGCCGCAGTCCGGGCGATCCCAGGTGCGCCCGCGCTGGCGGCGACTGGCTGCCCGGCCGGAGCCTCGGCCACCCGATCGGTCTTCGCCCAGCCTGTCTGGCCGCGGAGTGTGCGGGCCACCGCCCACCAGCCGGACGCGTACCAGAGCATCCCGTAGCAGACATAGAGATGCGCGAACCAGGCAGCCCTGAGCAGCGAAACCCCATTGTCCCGCTCCCGTGCCCAGTAGACATAGCTGTAGAGGAGTGCGGGCCCAAATGTCAGCGCATAGGTCGTGGCAAGCCACCAGCCGAACGGGTTCCGGCCCTCCACGCCGAGAACGACGCAGTCCACCAGGGAAACCAGGAATGAGGCTGAAAGCAGCGAGGCGATGAGCAGAATCGCCGGGCCGGTCAGGTGGTAGAAAAGGTCGGTGCGGGCACGGGCCGGAACTCTGCGCAGAATGAGCGGGATCAGTTTCCAGGACTGCAGATGGCCCTGGAACCACCGCGATCGTTGCCGGATCAGCCGCCGCAACTCAACCACGCCCTGCTGGTGCACCGCGACATCGCCGCAGTACTCGTTGCGCCACCCGCCGGCGATCAGCCGGACCCCGAGATCGAGATCGTCGGTCAGGCTCCGGGTCCACGGGGCAGGTCCCAGGGAAAGCAGTGCGGACAGCCGCACAAACTGCCCGTTGCCGCCCAGCCCGACGCTTCCCAGGTGCCGACGGCCGCGCTGGAAGACCTCGGTGTAGACAACGAATTCGATGTCCTGCATCCGGGCCAGGCGGCTACGGTCACGGTTGTTGATGCGCACCCCGATCTGCACCGCGCCAACCGCGGGATCGTTGAAGAAGGGGGTAACCCGGGCCACAGCCTGCAGGTCGAGCCGTCCGTCCGCATCCACCACGACGGTGATGACATTGGCTGGGTCGTGCCCGTCGAGCAGGCCGCTGCCGGTGAGATGGCGGATGGCGGCGTTCAGGGCTTCGCCCTTCCCCTGCCGGGCGTGCGGCGGTTTGCGGCTGAGCAGCCACACCCGCTCGCCGAGCATGCCGGAAATGGCATCGACGGTCTGGTCGTCGGAGCCGTCGTCGATGACCATGACGACGAAGTTCCCCCCCGGAATCGACAGCAGGCGCCGCAGACTGTTCGGAAGGACCTTCTCCTCGTTGAGGCATGGCATGAGAAACACGAAGAAGAGCTCCGGCCCGCTCGCTCGTTCCGTGTCAAGGCGATACGGCCCGGCCTGCGCCGGCCCGATCCCGCTGCTAGCCGGCCGTCCCGGCGCGGCGGCGGCTTCCGTGACAGCGTGCAATGGCCCAGCGGCCTTTCCCGGCACGGCCTGGGCGTGACTACCGCGCCGCCGCGGTTCCCGCCGCGACATCGCGAGCATGCCGAGGCCATAGCCGACGCCGATGATGACCAGCAGCGCGGCTAGCCAGAGCAATGGCTGATCCCATCTGACTTGCCTGGCAATAACGGGTGGCACAATCGGCAGAAACGGCGACGACGGAGGAACGGGGTTGGCGGCTGGCAGGCTCACCATTACCCGCGCCAGCCCCCGGGATGTCTGGACGAGCACATCGGCCCGGCCAGGCAGCCGTGCCCGGTCAATGAAACGCAGGTAATACTGCCGGCTGAGGCCACCGATGATCTGGCCGAACGCTGGCATCCAGTCGGTTGCCCCGTGGATCCGGATGGCGGCGCCGCCACTGCCCGCAGCCAGGGAATCGTAGCCGGACGCGGGTTGCGGCGCGGCGTCCAGGACATAGAGGGCGGTGCCGCTGGCAGCAAGCTGCTCGCGGAAGCGAACCGCTGCCCCCTGGGGAAGAGGCTCGTCCGCGGCAATGGCCAGGACGACCGTGCGGCGCACCCTCGATCCGCGCGTGAACACCGACAGGGCCGTAGCCAGCCGCGTGGCGGCCGGAACCGGCGTGACGTCGGTGGGCGCAGCAACCTGCGCCACGGAGCCAGCCGGATCCCGGCTCAGGGCCTGGGCCAACTTACCAGGCCGGGACGGGTCAACCACGGCCATTTGCGCTCCGGCCAGCAGGTTCATGATGAACCGCGCAGCGGCGGCCCACTGCGGATCTAGCCGCGCCGAGGTGGCCGCGGCATCAGGTGCCAGCACCAGCTCGATATCGCCGGGCGACAGCCGGCGCACACTCGGCCGTACGGAATGCCCGGCAGCGATCACGGTGAAGTCATCACCGGCCGGTCCCCGAAGGGGGCCCGGGACGGTAACCACCATTCCCACCTGCGGATAGCGCGATACATCAACCCGGAACGTGACCACGGTGCCGCTGGCCCACGTCGCAGGCGGGCGCTGCCCAGCTTGCGCGGTGGCCGATGTGGCCACGTTCAGCATGCTGAAAGCCAATATCGCCAGTACGGCGACCACACCTGCCCGGACTGCCGCGCGCCGCGACAGGGGGGCACGCGTCCGTGCGCATCCGGCCGTCCCCGCACAGTTACTCACGGCAGCGCACGTCGGCAGGAAAGCCGACGTGCGGGAGGACAACCTCACTTCCGTGGCCGCAAGTCAGATGCGGCGAAGCGGCCGCGGAACTGCATCACGCTCGCGGCCAGCGAGAATAGAACGGCTACCACGAGGTACAAGCCGAATAGGCTCCCGGCAGCGTCGAGCATCAGACGTGCCACCTGCCAGACCACACCGTTGTGCGGCAGGACGACTTCCGTGGCGAATGTCGCCGGGCTCGCCACACCCATGGAGTAATGCACACAGACCCCCCATTTGGCGCCCGTGGCAGCAGGCATGGACTTACCGCTGCCTCAACGTCGCGCACAAGGGAGACGCGGGGGAACTTAACAAGGTTGTCACGCTTTTGAAATATTAAAGTATTTGATCGAATGTGTAGCGGAACGTTCGTACTGGGCGCGCAGCAAAGTACGGCAGGCCCTGGCCGCACAGGACCATGCCGCGCTGTTCGAAATGGGCGCTCCCCCATTCCTGACCCTGACGCTCTGGAGCGCGATGTTCGAGCGTGATCACCCCGAGCCGCTGGCGATGCAGCGCGACTACGCCGCCCGGCTGGCCCACTTCAGCCTGCCCTACCCCGACATCACCACCTGAGCTGGCGACAGCATCTCATTCAGCAGCAGGGCGGTCATTGATCACCCGGCGAGCAGCTGGCGTTCACGCCGCCAGGCTTCTTCCGCGGCTTCTTCGGCGGCGTCGGCGGCGGCGATCTCGGCGTCTATCTCGTCAGGATAGGAAGCTCAAGAGGCGCCGGGCCTACCCTCAGGACTGGCGTACGCGGGCGGGGTGAGGGCTTAGGAGCCGCCTCGGAACAAAGCGTAGGTTCTGACGGCATGTCAGGCTGGTGGCCTAGGCATCTGAGGGATCAAGCCAACGCTTTATTCGTCTGCGAGCCCTTAGCCTCAGGAAGCTAGCCGGCCTTTGGTTACGAGACTAGTGACGTTGCGTCCGCGCGGGGTTACTGTCGATGCGTGATTCTCGCGGCTGCGCTTGCGGGTGTGGTCTTGTACATTGTCGCCTGCCTGGCCTGGACTGCTCACCTGGTGCATCTGGGCAACCTTGACGCGCTGACACTGGCGGAGAAGGCTGCTGTGCCAGAGCCGGTATCAGCGCTGGACTGGCCAGACCTTCACGTGCGTGCTGTGGTGGCGCAGCCCGATGAGCAGTCGCTCGTCCTCCTGCATGTGATCTGGTCGGCTCATCCCCAGCACGCGGCCACGCTGCTGGTAGCCCTCGACCTGGGCGACCAGCAGTCGCTGTCCCTACTGTCGAAATGGTGTGCCGCCCAGGCTTCGGTTTCGCCCATGCGACAGCATGGAGCCGAACTGGAGCTTCGCCGGCGCCGGAGTTTCGAGCGCGTGCACGCCCGTCTCGTCGCGGAGGGCGCTATGCCCGCCGCATAGATCCGGCGGGCAGTCCGGGCGCCCGGCGAGGGCGATCCTCGCGCTTGCGGCGGCACGCACTCCCGGGAACCGGGATCTGGCCTGCGGTCCGTGCGTTTGCTGTTTGTATGCGCAGCGTGTGCGACTCACGTTCGGCTGCTTGGAACCTGTTAGCGATGATTGAGCTGGCCGGCCTTGCCGCCTTAACGAGTCATGCCGAGGGCAGCACGCAAGCCTCCCTCAACATGCCGCATGGCCGCTGGCGAAAGCGCGCCAAGGTCTTGCTGAACCTCATCTGGCCAGAGAGTTTCGATGTCGTCACAGGACGCCCAGCCCGTGAACACCTCGGCAGAGTCCACTTCCACCATCGCGGGGCGGGGACTCTCAGGGCGTGTCGTTGTCAGGCGGACCGCAAGCACCTGGCCGAAAGCTTCTCACAATGTGTTTCACATAAAGGTATCTTGGTGTACAGCCAATGCGAAGAAGTATCTGCCTGGGCGGCACAGCTCGCCCAGGAGCATGGCCTCGTTTGTTACGGACAGGCCGGACAGCAGAGCTGTCCGGGTCATTTTCGCTGGTCACAGGCTGAACCGGATAGTCGGACAGCTGGAACACCTCAGCCCCGGGCATTTCCCGAACGAGGCCGCCGCGCTGAAGTGCGTCTATATGGCCGTCATAAGCCTGGACCCCACAGGCCAGGGCCGCAAACGCTGGACCATGCGGTGGAAGCCCGCCCTGCAGGCCTTCGACATCGCCTTCGGCGGCCGACTCTCCCTCGGCCGCCGCTAACTCACACCACACGAGTCACACCGTTGGCTGGCCAGACCCTCCGCTGGAGCGAAGATCGACAGCACCGAAAGCTGACAGGCCCGGGGCGACGCGGTGGGCGACCAGGGCAGCGAGGTCGTCGTCGCGGGTGCCGTCGACGTAGGCGAGCAGGTCAAGGCGGAGGTAGTCGAGGAGTTGGCGGGGCGGGGCCGAGGCCCATCGGCGGACGCGTTGGGTGAGCGGGTAGAAGGTCCCGGTGACGTCGCGGCTCTCGCTGACGCCGTCGGTATAGAGCAGCAAGCGGTCGCCGACGGTGAAGGGGACGGTGTCGACCTGGTAGTGGCCGCCCAGCAGGGCGGCCATGTTGATGGGCGGTGACGGCGCGCTGGGTTCCACCTCGTGCACCTCCCCCCCGCGCAGGAGCAGCGGCGAGCAGTGGCCGCAGTTGACCAGGCGCGCGATGGGTTCCTCGGCGGGGATCTCGACCAGCAGGACGGTGACGAAGCCCTCCAGCGCGTCATCGCTGGTGACGTCCTCGCAGTAGTCGATCATGCCGGTTTCCATACGGCCTGCCAGGTAGGGCAGATCGGGGGCGTCCCGTACGTTCACCCGGAAGGAGCTGAGCATCACCGAGGCGGCCTCGACGGCCGGAAGTCCCTTGCCGCGCACGTCACCGATGATCAGTCGCACCCCGTGCGGGGTCTGCCGCGCCTCGTAGAAGTCGCCGCCGATGCAGGCCTGGGCGGCGGCGGCCTGGTAGAGCACCTCGATGTCGACCTGCCCGAGGTGGTGCGGGACCGGGCGCAGCAGCACCCGTTGGGTGGTCTCCGCCACGGAGCGGACCTCGGCCAGGGTGCGCTCGCGGTGCTGTCGTACCCGGCTGGCGTAGGCGGCGGCCAGGGTGGTGCCCCCGACCGCCAGCAGGGTGAAATTGCCCGGTGGCTGGCCCAGCCCATAGTCGAGAACCGAGAGGAAGAAGCCGGTCGCCGTGGCCAGCAGCCCGACGCCCAGCGTGCCGGGCACTCGGAACATGGCGGCGGCCAGCGCCGGCGCCACCCCGAACAACCGGTAGAACTGCAGCTGGGGGGTCAGGATCTCCGCCACCGCGGCCAGCACGATCACCAACAGCGGGGTGAGGAGCGCCGGGTCGAACGGCCGTGCCTCCTCCCGCATCGGCTGGGGGAGCCGCTGCGGGGTGATCGCCTGCCGCAGCGATCGGAAGGGGATGTTGCGGGATGCGATGGGTTCCTTGACCCGCACACCCATGTCTTCAGCTCCTTGGTAGGGATGGCTCGTACACGTGCGCGTTCGTGGTGGGAGTCCAGGTCGGCTGCCGGGGTGGACGGCGAGGGTTGCCTGGGGCAGCCGCCGCCGGGCCTGGTGCGGTCGGTTCGACGTCGACGCGCGGCGGACAGCCACCAGAGGATTCCCGAAGAGGGGTGCCGGCTTTCGGGATGCGGGCTCATGTCGGCAGGGACTGTTCGGTCCAGACGGTCTTGCCGGAAGCGGTGTAGCGCGTCCCCTGGTGCCGGGTGAGCTCGGCCACGATGGACAGACCGCGGCCGCCTTCATCGCTCGGCTTCGCCTTCCGCAGACGGGGAGCCGCACTGCTGGTGTCGGAGACCTCGCAGGTGAGTGTGTGATCAGCATTGATCAGGCGGAGTTGTACCGGCCCGGTGGAGTAGCGGATGGCGTTGGTAACGAGTTCGCTGACGACCAAGGTGGTGGTGAAAACGAGATCGTCGAGCATCCATCTCGCCAACTGCCGACTGGTCCACGTGCGGGCGCCGGCGACAGCGGCGGCATCAGGCGGCAAGGTCCGGGTCGCAACATGCTCGGCGTCCAACGCCCGCGTGCGGGCCACGAGCAAGGCCGGCTCGTGGCCCGCGGACACGCCACGACGGACCCCCTCGAGGACCTTCTGCACATCGGGTCCGGATCGGCTCAACACCTGGTGGAGCCGTTGTGTGAGCCCGTCTGGATCGGGGTGCGGGCCGTCGGTACCGCCGCCGCACAGGAGCAGGGTGCTGCCCGGGGGTATGTCGATCTCGGTGGTCTCGAAGGGATGGCCGTCGGCGCCCAGGGGCGGATGGGAGGCCAGGCCGGGTGCGCTGACGATGCCGTCCGGGTAGGCGATCACGAGGTGCGAATGGCCTGCCCGGGATGAAGTGCAGTGCCTGGTGATGGGGTCGTAGACCACGCATAGGCAGCTGGAGCCGGCGTACTTCAGGCCCAAGGGGTGCTGGCCTGGAGCCATGTGTTCCCGGGCCAGGCGGCTCGCCACGTCGTCCAGGCGCGTGAGTATTTCGTCGGGCTCCAGGTCCAGCACGGCGAGTGCGACGATCATCGCTCTCAGTTGGCTCATGCCGACCGCAGCATCAGCGCCCTGCCCTTCTGCTGCGCCTACCACCAGGGCCGCCCGCGCGCCGGGCAGCGGGATGATGTCGAACCACTCGCCGCCGCAGCCTTCCACCGGCACGTAGCCGTGGGCTGCCTCGAGTGCGCTAAGGGATGGCAGCACCTCAGGAAGCAGGGCCTGTTGCAGGAGCCGAGCGTGGGCGCGCAGTTGGATGTGGCGGCGGACGATGTCCAGACGCTGCGCAGCGCGGTCCGCGAACCTGGTAGCCGCTTGCAGGTCGCCTACGTCGAAGGGAGCCGAGTCGGCCCGCCGGTACAAGCCGGCCAGGCCGAGAACAACGCCTTTCACGACCAGGGGGACCACGATCAGGGAGTGCGCCCGCCCCTCCCGGATCACCCGGGCGCGCGCCACATCACGCGCAAGCCACCGGCCATCCTGGTTCAGGTCGCGGATGAGGCGTGGGCACAGATCGGTCAGGCTCTGCCGGTAGGGAGTCGCAGGCAGGATCCGGCTCACCTCACCGACCGCGTACGCTGGCCTGACCCTGGCTCCCCGCACCGAGTGGAAGGCGGCACGGCGAAACGGTGTGCTTCGGCAGAGAGGGCCGGGCGGGGGCGCTTCGCCGCGCAGTGCCAGCTCCGATACCTCTACGGCGACGACGTCGGCCAGCTCGGGCACTGCGGCCTTGGCGAGCTTCTCAGCCGTCTGGAATACGTCTGGGCTGGTGCCCATCGCGAAGTTCTCCGGCTTTGCAAGGGTGCGGGTAACCAGATGACTGTCCGGTATTGCGGATACGTCGGGCTGCAGGGCGCCAGCCGCGAAGCCACGTCATGGGCGCAACGAATTCGCCGCCGGCGCATTTATGACCACGCGGTGGCCTGCTCGGGTGCCCAGCGTCAGCACCAGCGTCGCGCCAGCCCGCGTTGCCCGGGCCTGGCGCGGTTCACTGCCCCCCCGCGTTTCAATATCGGGAAATTGGACATCCCGGTTCTCCTTCCACGTAAGCCCTTCCAGACGGACGGGCAATCGATCAGCCGAGACGCTCGTAGAAACGACGTGTCCGGCCGGGCACTGCGGCGGGGGCGTTGGCGATCAGGTCGGCGAGCGTCTGTGCGGCCAGCTCCCTACGCCAGGCCAGCTCGGCCCGGCGCATCGCGGCGGCAACGCCACACCGGCGCGCGAACTCGCCCTCGGCCGCTTCCGCGCCAGCCCCGCGCCGGCGGATCTCGGTACACCGGAATGCCTCGTCCGGTCCCTCGATGGCCGCGACGACGTCCATTAGTGTGACCTTCTCCGGCGGCCGAGCCAGCCGGAACCCGCCATGAGCCCCAGGTATCGACGCCAAGATGCCCGCACGAACCAGCGCCTGCAGCCGCTTCTTCAGGTAGACCGGCGGCAACTCGAACAACGCCGCCAGCCTGCCCGTCGGCACTGGAGCCTCATCCTCCAGCCACGCCAGCACCACACAGCAGTGCAGACCCCACTCGACTCCCTCCCCCATCCGCATAAAGGGGATACTACATGTCCCCTTTTAGGGCGACCCCAGGGGAATGCGGGAACCGCGCCACCGAGCCGCTGCTGTGCCGGGCCACCTCGGCATCGCTCTCGACGAGCTCGACTCCTCCCACGTCCGGAGAGCCTTCCGCGCGGCCAACCTTGATCTGGGCGTCTGTGCGTCTCATGACCCTCCGTCTGTGCTAGGTGTGGGGCATGGATACCGAACGGCCGCGGCTGATCGCGGCGATGCCGCTGCACGCGATCACCGCAACCTACGGTGAAGAAGGCCTGCGGGAACGGTTCAGCCTGGAGATCGCCTCGTTCCCGGAAGCGGACCGGCGCCGGCTGGAACAGGCGCTGGAACTGGCGGCCCGGCTGCACGCCGCCGACCGCAGGCAGCGGGAGCCGTACGTGAACCACCTGCTGCGGGTGGCGATCCGGATCATGTCTTACTACGGCGTCCGGGACCCCGACGTCGTCTGCGCCGCGCTGCTGCACGACGCGGTCGAAGACCACGCAGCGGAACTGGCCCCCGGCGGCGGCCAGCAGGAAGCGCTCGCGGTCCTGGCCGAGCGGTTCGGGCCCCGGGTCGCCGAACTGGTCGCCGCGGTCACCAACCCGGAGTACGCGGCCGGCCGCGACCAGAACGAGCAATACCGCGAACATGTGGCTGAGAGCCTGGAACGGTCCCCGTGGGCGCGGGTGATCAAGGCCTCCGACTTCACCGACAACGGCGTCGGCCTTATCCACACCACCGGGCCCAGGGTGACGAAGCTCGCCGGGAAGTACGCGCCGCTGGTACCGGTACTCCGCGATCTCATCGCCCGCCCCGATACCCCGCTGGACACCGCGGCCCGAGACCGCATACTGAACCAGCTCGACCGCGCGGAGGAAAGGTTCGCCGCGATCCTGCCTCCCGCCTCCGGTTCCGGGTAAAGCGCTTCGCGCCACAGCGGTCCCGGCGGCCCTATGGTTTCCTGGCGATGGCCCCGTAGGCGCCGGCCTCGGAAGCCGACGGGCGCGGTTGCGGCTCGCTCTCGGCGCGCCATTCGGCCATGGGCTGGATTCCAGGCGGAACCAGCTCGAGGCCGGCGGCGAACCTCGCGAATTCCTCCGCCGTCCGGTACTGGAAGGGTATTCCCGCGTTCCGGTAGCTGTTCGCGGCGCCTACGCCCTCCGGGTAGAAGTCACTGGTCGGGTGCTGGATGGCGAGGTAGCTGCCCGCGGGGAGGGCACTGACGAGCCGGGCCACGATGCCATACGGATCGTCCTCGTCGGGAATGAAATGCAGGACCCCGATCAGCATCAGTGCGGCCGGGCGGGACCAGCCTGTCAATGGTCCGCCCACCCGGCCGCGCCCGGCCTCCGCGTGCTCCGCATGTGAACGCCTCCGGCACTGATCGTGGTTGGCCGTGTCGATAGCCCCTGATCATCCGGAAATGCGTAGCCTCGCGGAGTGACACCGGGGGCGGCATCAGCGTTAATTTGGTGATTGTCATGACTCTCACACAGCTCAACGCGTTCGTGCTGGTGGCCCGGCTCGGCTCGGTGACCGCCGCCGCGAACGCGCTTGGCGTCAGTGAGTCGGCCGTGTCGCAAGCCCTCTCCGCGCTCCGGCAGCACCTCGGCGACCAGCTGATCACCCGCGGGCCGAACGGGATGACCCTGACGCCGGGCGGCAACCGGCTGCTCGGGACGGCCTCGCAGATCGTGGTGCTCGGTGCCGAGGCCCATGCCGCGGTCCGGGCCGCACAGGGCGCGCCGGAGCAGCTGCGGGTCGTGGCCACCTCCGCGGTCGCCGAATTCATCATCGGCCCGCTTACGGAAGCGTTCAGGAGGCGTTACGCCGACAATGTGGAGGTCTCAGCGGGGGTCGCGGTCACCAAGGAGATGGCCGTCCTGGTCGCCAACCGGCTGGCCGACGTCGCGATTGGCTCCAGCGTCATGGCCGACTCCGGCCCGGCCGTGGTGACCGAGCCGATCTTCCGGTACCGCCTGGTCGTGGTCACCGCCGGGCAGTCCAGGCCGAAGGGCAGCCCCAGCCAGTGGCGATGGCTCGTCGACCCGTCCGGCACCGATCCCGACAGCGACACGGGCCATCTGCTGGCCATGCTGGGCGTGCCGGAGAGCAGGATCGGGGTGTTCCCCAACCAGACCGCCGCCTGGGCGGCGGCGGCCGACGGGGCGGGCGTCGCCCCGGCGGTCGAGCATCTCGTCACCCAGCAGCTGCGCCGCGGCGAGCTGTCGCTTGTCGAGCTGCGCGGGTCACCGGCGGACGCCTACTGGCATGTCAGCCTCCTGGACCGGCAGCACCGCAGCCCGGCGGCCAGCGCGTTCCGGCGGTTTCTCAGCACCCCGGAGGCGATGCACGTGATGCGCGCGCCGGCGGCGGGCGTCGCACCCTCGCGGTTCCGCCCGCCGGTATACGTCACGATCTGGAGTTAGCTCATTTCGGCACGTCACAGCGGTGTTCCGCCGCTGCTCTGCCCAGGAGCGAGCGACCGCCGCTGATGACCTGATTTATCCAGCCGAACGGATGCGGGATGACCCAGTTAAGCAACCGCTTATTCCTCTATTGCAGGCGAGGCGGACCGAGCAGATCATGTGACCACAAGGAGTGACGGTGTCTGCGGATGGCCCGTCCGCAGCGGGAGGAGCGTGCCCCATGCGGATCGAATCCAGCGGGCATAGCCGGGGCAATCCCCGCTTGTATGAACTGGTCGAGCACGCGCCGAAGACCGGGAAGAGCCCAACCGTGTGGGCCTGGCCGGAGCTGATGGACTACCTCAAGATTGCCAGTCAGCCGGTGCCGGGCCCGTGGCCGCCGCACCAGGAGCCGCGGCCGGATCCCGAGGAGGACTCGCTTCCGGTCGCGGTGGCCGAGCCACCGGAACAGCGTGCCACGCCATCACCGGCGGACAGCACGCCGGCGCGGCTGGGCGATGTGCCCTCGCCACACGACGACACGCCACCACAGCTGGCGGACACGCCGTCGCAGCGCGACCAGGGCTGACCGCAGTTCCACGTCCAACGAAGGGCAGGAGCACTGTATGTATCCGTCCCGGTTCCGCTACGAGGCTGCACACTCGCTCGACGAAGCGATCCGGTTGCTCCGCGATGGCGGGGACGAGGCGAAGGTGCTGGCCGGCGGCCAGAGCCTCATCCCGATGATGAAACTCCGCTTCGCGCGGCCCGAGCTGCTCGTCGACATCAACACCATCCCGGGGCTCGCCTACCACCACGCAGGCCCCGACGGCACCATTCACGTCGGCGCGCTGTGCCGGCACGCCGACCTGGAGCGCTCGGAACTGCTCCGCAACATGCAGCCGACGATGGCGGCGGCGGCGCCGTTGATCGCCGACCCCATCGTCCGCAACCGCGGGACGCTGGTCGGCTCTCTCTGCCACGCCGATCCGCAGGGCGACTGGGCGTCGGTAGTGCTCGCGCTCGGCGGCTCGGTGGTGGCACAAGGGCCTGGCGGCCGGCGCACGATCCCGGCCGCGGACTTCGTCCTCGGCCCGTTCGAGAACGCACTGGCGCCGGACGAGATCGCGGTGGAGGCGGTCATCCCGGCGCCCCGGGGAACGGCCGCCGGGGGCTACCTGAAGCTGGAACGCCGCGTCGGCGACTTCGCGACCGTCGGGGTGGCGGTGGCGATCGAAACCTCCGGTGTGAACGTGACCAGGGCCGGGATCGCGCTGACCGGAGTAGGCGGATCCACCATCGAGGCCACGGCGGCGGAACAGGCCCTGACCGGGCAGCCGCTGACCGTGGAGACCATCGCGCAGGCCGCCAGGCTCGCCGCGGAGGCGGCACAGCCCAAGACCGATCATCGCGGCAGCGCGGCGTACAAGCGCCACATGGTGAGCACCTTCGTCACGCGGCTGCTGAGCCGCGCCGACGGGACGAGGGAGAGGGCGGCCTGACATGACGACGATCATTGACGAAGAGGCCGGCGGGAGCACGGCCGAGATCCCGGAGCGCCGGATCACCATCACGGTCAACGGTGACAAGGTGGTGGCCGAGGTGGAGCCGCGCCTGCTGCTGGCCCACCTGCTCCGGCACGGCCTGCGGCTGACCGGAACGCACACCGGCTGTGACACTACCAACTGCGGCGCATGCACCGTCCTCGTCGACGGGCGGCCGGTGAAGTCCTGCACGATGCTCGCTGTGCAGGCGGACGGGCATGAGGTCACCACGGTGGAAGGCCTGGCGACGGCCAGCGAGCTGCACCCGCTCCAGGAGGGCTTCAAGGAGCAGCACGGGCTGCAGTGCGGTTTCTGCACGCCCGGCATGATGATGGCCGCGAAGGCCCTGCTCGACGAGAACCCGGACCCTTCCGAGGAGGACGTGCGCTGGGCCCTGTCCGGCAACCTCTGCCGCTGCACCGGCTACCAGAACATCGTGAAGTCGGTGCTGTGGGCCGCCGAGAAGCTCCGGGCCCAGTCCGCGGGCTGACCATGACCAAGAAGGGAGCTACGCCGTGACTCAGGCGCTGGACGAGATCAAGATCGGCGGACTGGGCGCGAGCCGCAAGCGCGTCGAGGACAACCGGTTCATCCGGGGCAAGGGCACCTACGTCGACGACATCGTGCTGCCCGGCATGCTGCACATGGAGATCCTGCGCAGCCCGGTAGCGCACGCACGGATCACATCGATCGACGCCAGCAAGGCATGGGAGATACCCGGCGTGCGCCTGGTGCTCACCGGCGAGATGATGGCGACCCGCAACCTGGCCTGGATGCCGACGCTGTCCTATGACACGCAGGCGGTGCTCGCCACCGACAAGGTGCGCTTCCAGGGCCAGGAAGTGGCGTGCGTGATCGCCGATGACCCCTATATCGCCAAGGACGCGTGCGAGGCGATCGAGGTCGACTACGAGCCGCTGCCCGTCGTCGTCAACCCGCAGCAGGCCGTCGCTGACGGCACGCCGGTCATCCGCGACGACAAGGAGAATCAGCGCGACAACGTCATCTACAACTGGGAAGTGGGTGACGCCGAGGGCACCGACCGCGCGTTCGCGCAGGCGGACGTGGTCTCCCGGCTCCGGCTGCACTACCCGCGGTCACACCCGAGCCCGATCGAGTGCTGCGGCTCCATCGCGGACTTCAACCGGTCCACGTCGAAGCTCACGGTGTACATGACGACCCAGGCGCCGCACATCATCCGGGCCGCGGTCGCGCTGGTAGCCGAACTGCCGGAGCACATGATCCGGATCATCTCCCCCGACATCGGCGGCGGCTTCGGCAACAAGGTGCCCATCTATCCCGGGTACGTCTGCTCCATCCTGGCCTCGATCCTGCTGGAGCGGCCGGTGAAGTGGATCGAGGACAAGACCGGCAACCTGATCTCCACCGGGTTCGCGCGGGACATCTACCTGGACGGCGAGATGGCGCTGCGCCGCGACGGCAAGATCCTG
>DASQVO010000170.1:0-12000 GCA_035640715.1 Streptosporangiaceae bacterium | reverse complement strand
GACAGGAACGGGACGATGGGACCCATGAGCACACCGCACCGCAGGCCCGCGCCGGTCAGCGTGGCGCACACCTCCAGCCGCCGCCCGGGGCCTGGCGTGCCCGGCTCAATAGATCGCCAAAGCTCTTTATCGACAAAACCGACCGAGACGTTCAGCCTCACCTCGGTGACCTCCGCGGCCTCGGTGAGCAGATCCAGGTCGCGGAGGATGAGCGTGCCCTTGGTCAGGATCGAAAAAGGGTTCTGGTGTGTTGTTGAGGTCTGACGTTGCAACGCCCGCTGACGAGGCTGCGGCTTCAGCCCGGATCTGGGACGTGCCGTGGAGGGATGTCCGGCGGCGTGGCCTGGCTGTTGTACCGGGCTCTGATCGATGCCGCCGGCTGGATGTGGATGGCTTGGTCAGAGGGTCTGGCGGATCGCTATGAGGGTGCCGCTGGTGATCACCCGGGCGAGCGGGATTCCGCTCGTGCGGCGGGCCATGAACAACGCGGCCAGGATGACCAGGTCGTCGATGGTGGTGCCGGCGAAGGCGAGCGCCGCGGCCGCGAGCATGGATGCGGTCACGATCGTTCCGTGTCCTCCAGCCTGGTCGCCCTCTCGACGGCTTCCAGTGCGGCGGCCTCGCTGTCCGTGCGGCGCCGGGCACCCAGGCCGAAGAAACCACCTTCTTTGTTCGCGTCGGCGACTGCCGCAGCGGTGCAGCCCTCTCGCCCATCCAGAGATGCTCGCATTACCCGCACCGCGCCGCAGTGAGCGGCAACACGCAGCTACCGAATCGGCTCCCTGGCCTCACGTGTGCCCGCAGTGCCCTCGTTACAGCAGGCTGAGCTGTAGAGGCCCCGCTGTTCCGGCCGCCTCATCCGCCGGCCTCGCGGACCGCTGGCCCGGCGCCCGGCGGGCACCGGCCATCCGGTCGGCTGCCTTCTGTGCGGCCGCCTGGCTCCCGCGTGCCACGGCCCGGGTAGCGGCGGGGCTGGCGGCACCGACACCGTAACGCTGCGCGAGCTCGCGGACCTGGTCGGCGATCCGGGCCTGGTAGTCCTTTGGCGCGTAGGCGCCACCCCGGTAGAAGGCCCGGTAGCGGGGCACGAGCCCGGGGTGGTGCTCCTGCAGCCAGTGGAAGAACCACTCGCGGGCGCCGGGACGCAGGTGAAGCACGATAGGCGTGACGCTCGCCGCCCCCGCCTCGGCGATCTGGCGCACCGTTGCCTCGAGCTGGTCCGGCCAGTCGGACAGGAACGGGACGATGGGACCCATGAGCACACCGCACCGCAGGCCCGCGCCGGTCAGCGTGGCGCACACCTCCAGCCGCCGCCCGGGGCCTGGCGTGCCCGGCTCAATAGATCGCCAAAGCTCTTTATCTACAAATCCGGCCGAGACGTTCAGCCCCACCTCGGTGACCTCCGCGGCCTCGGTGAGCAGTTCCAGGTCGCGGAGGATGAGGGTGCCCTTGGTCAGGATCGAGAACGGGTTCGCCGCGTCGCGGAGCGCGGCGATGATGCCGGGCATGAGCCGGTAGCGGCCCTCCGCGCGCTGGTAGCAGTCCACATTGGTGCCCATCGCGATGTGCTCGCCCTGCCACCGCGGTGACGCAAGCGTCTTGCGGAGCAACTCCGGTGCGTTGACCTTGACCACGACCTTGGAGTTGAAGTCCTGTCCCGTGTCGAGATCGAGGTAGCTGTGCGTCTTGCGGGCAAAGCAGTAACGGCATGCATGCTGGCAGCCCCGGTAGGGGTTGATCGTCCAGCGGAACGGCACCCGGGAGGCCTCCGGTACCCGGTTCACGATCGATTTCGCCTGCACCTCGTAGAACGTCATGCCGCGGAATCCCGGCGTGTCGAACGTCCGCGTCACCGCGCCGCGCTCGAACAGCGTCAGCGGCCCCCCAGGCTCCGCGCTGCCCGCGGCGCCGCCCCCGGGCCCGGCTTGGTCACCGTCTGGAGGGCCGTCCAGCCCCTCGTCCAGCCGCAGGTGGTCCCATCGCATGGCGCCGATCATAGAACGCCTATTCGATTGAGGCAAACATATGTTCGGACAATGTGGACTGTGCTTTTTCATAGGCCTGAATAACGCTCACCGGCTTCCGTTCGGGCAGCCGATAATCTGGCGCCGTGCTCGAACACGTGACGGTGACCAAGTACGTGACCCCGCTTCGCGAGGGCGGGTCGCTGCCGGCCATCGTCGAGGCGGACAACCTCGGCACCTATGTGATGAAATTCCGCGGCGCGGGCCAGGGTCCGCTGGCGCTCGTGGCCGAGATCATCGCCGGTGAGCTGGCTCGCCGGCTCGGACTGCGGGTGCCGGAACTGGTCCTGGCCCAGCTTGATCCGCGGATCCCGGGCAGCGAGCCGGATCCCGAGATCCAGGAGCTGCTGAAGGCCAGCGAGGGCCTCAATCTGGGCGTCGATTTCCTGCCCGGCTCGGCGGGCTTCGACCCGCTCGGCTGGACGGCCGATCCCGGGCTCGCGAGCCAGGTGCTCTGGTTCGACGCGCTCGTGCAGAACGTGGACCGCACCTGGCGGAACCCGAACCTGCTCGTCTGGCACGGCAACATCTGGCTGATCGATCACGGCGCCGGGCTCTACTTCCACCACAACTGGGGCTCGGCCGACCCCGCGAAGCCGTTCGACGCGCGGGAGCATGTGCTGCGCGACCGGGCCACCCGGCTCAATGAGACGCACGAGGTGCTCGTCCCGCGGATAACCGAGGCACTGCTGGCCGAGGTGACCGCGCTGGTGCCGGCGGCCTGGTTCGGCGAGCGGGGAGCCGCCGCCTACGTGTCCCATCTGCTGACGCGTGCCCCGCTGGTCCCCGAGGTGATCCGCGCATGATCGGCGATCCCGGCCAGGGCGCCGCGCGGACAGGAACGCCAGCTACGGAGGTCTTCGAATACGCGCTCATCCGCGTCGTTCCCCGGGTAGAGCGCGGCGAGGCCATCAACGTGGGCGTGATCGTCTACTCGAAGGGCCACCGCTACCTCCGTGCGCGCATCGAACTCGACGAGGCACGCCTGCGGGCGCTGGACCCGCAGGCGGACGTCGGTGCCGTGCGAGCGGCCCTGCGTGCCTTCGGGAAGGCGTGCACCGAGGGCCCGCTGGCCAGGCAGCCGATTGGCGAGCGGTTCCGCTGGCTCACGGCACCGCGGAGCACGGTTGTCCAGCCCGGTCCCGTGCACAGCGGCCTGACCGCCGATCCGGAAGCCGAACTCACCCACCTGTTCGGCACGCTGGTCCGGGTCTGACCATGGCCGGCGGCAGGCCGCCGGGTCTGCCGCGTGGGCCCCCTGGCCTTCGGGTTGGCGCATGCGCGGCGCGCGGGACGCAGGGACGCAGGGACGCAGGGCAGTGAAAAACGAGCGACTACGAAGCCAGAACGATTGGATAAAGATCTTGTAGTAGGGGATAGTTGGAGGTATATCCACCAGCGCGCAACGCGGAGGTGGCGCCATGGCGCTGTCGATGGACGAGCAGCGCATGCTCGCTGAAATTGAGCGGCGGCTCGCTGCCGAGGACCCGGGGCTTGCTGCCCGCATGTCGTCCTTCCGGCGGCCTGGCCCGGTAACCATATTCCGGTCGGCCAGGGCGCGCGTCATCGGCTCTCTGCTCACGATGGTCGTCGTCGCGATAGTCTCCCTGCTGGTCTATGCGGTCATCCCGTTCCGGCCGAACAGTGCGCGGATCCTTGGCGGGCACCCGGCCGCCTCCCACGGTCAGCCGGTGATGACCGTCTCCAGTGGCGGCCCGGGCGGCGTCAAGACGGGTGACAGAAAGGCCCCGGGCTCCAGCACGGCCAAGGCAGCTCCCGGCGCCAAGGTCCGGCAGAGCCCGGCGTCCCGTGCCACGGCTACCACCGGGGGAAGGGCCAGCACCGCTCCGGCAGTGACCCGTCCGGCGTCAACCGGGTCAGCCGCGTCGCACAGCCCCTGAGGTCCAGGCCGGCTACGGGCGGTGCCGAGTCGGCGTCAGGACTCCCGCCATAGCTGGATCAGGTACCGCTCGAGTCCCTCAAGCTGTTTCTTGGCTTGCTGGAATTCGTCGGCGAGCGGGTTGCGGTAAGCGTCGTAAAGCTCGGTGTACCGGCGCGCCGCCTCTTCGCGATTGCTGGCGTAAACCCGGACGGCGTAGTCACCCACCCCGCTCGCCAGCCGCAGCCCGTGAACCGCCCGCCCCGTCGAGCCCATGTCGATGCTGAGGTAGCCGCGCAGGTAGAGGCGGCCCTTGGCCTCCTCTTCCCACGTATCGCTGAAGGGTGGCGGCGCGCCGTCCCATTCCTCGATGACGAGCCGGACGTCAAGGTGCTCCTGCAGGCTTCCCACCCACAGCTGCTCGCGGTTCAGGCTGATCAGCGAGCCGACTGGCGGCAGCGGCGCGCCTGGGGCGTCGGGGTCCACGCCGGAGTCATGGATGCGGAACATGCGCCGTTCCGGGAAGATGGGCATGACCAACTGGAGAAGCCTCCGGCTCATCATCCCCCTCAACGGCGCATAGAGCCCGTGGTCCCCATGCTCTGTAACGGCCGGAACCAGGGCTCCTTGTAGGTGGCATAAATGTAGACCTTGGCGACCTCCGGCCGCAGGAAAACGGGATGCCGTGATCAGCTCTGGTGGCGTCCGGCCCGTGCTCACGGCCCGCCAGTGACGAACATCTCGTGCATGCTTATGTCCTGGTCACGATGAGTATCGGTATTTAGTTGTAGGATAACAATAGTTATCAGCCGCAAGGATCCCGCGAGTAGTGCCGGGCCGATGGGGGAGGTGGGCCACTCTGCCTGAACTGAGCCGCAAGCGCCGCATGCTCGTCCTGGCCATCTGCTGCATGAGCCTGTTCATCGTCGGCCTCGACAGCACGATCGTGAACGTCGCGCTGCCGTCGATCGGACATGACCTCCACTCGTCCGTGTCCGGGCTGCAGTGGACGATCGACGCCTACCTGCTGGTGCTGGCCAGCTTGCTGATGTTCTCCGGGTCGACCGCGGACCGCGTCGGGCGCCGCAGGACCTTCCAGGCCGGCCTGGCGCTGTTCACCCTCGGCTCGCTGCTGTGCAGCCTGGCACCGGGTCTCGGCTGGCTGGTCGTCTTCCGGATGCTGCAGGCGGTGGGCGGCTCGATGCTCAACCCGGTGGCGATGTCGATCATCACGAACACGTTCACGGATCCTGCCGAGCGAGCCAAGGCGATCGGCATCTGGGGCGGCGTTTTCGGCCTCAGCATGGCCCTGGGCCCGGTGGCGGGCGGCGCGCTGGTCGACTCGGTCGGCTGGCGAGGCATCTTCTGGGTCAATATCCCGGTGGGGATCGCGGCCATCGTGCTCACCGCGCTGTTCGTGCCGGAGTCCAGGGCCGGACGCCCGCGCCGCCCGGATCCGGTGGGCCAGGTGCTCATCATCGTGCTGCTGGCCTCGCTGACGTACGCGATCATCGAGGGTCCCGGCTCTGGCTGGGGATCACCGCGGATCCTCGGCTTCTTCGGCCTCGCCGCCGTCGCGCTGCTGCTGTTCCTCGCCTATGAGCCGCGCCGCCGGGATCCGCTGATCGATCCGCGGTTCTTCCGCAGCGCGCCGTTCTCCGGTGCGACGGCCACGGCGGTGAGCTCGATGGCCGCCCTGGGCGGGTTCCTCTTCCTCAACACCCTGTACCTGCAGGACGTGCGGGGCTTCCGGGCGCTGATCGCCGGTCTCTACCTGCTGCCGATGGCGGTGGCGATGGCGGTGTGCGCCCCGCTGGCCGGCCGGATCGTGGCCAAGCGCGGGACGCGGCTACCGCTCATGGTTTCCGGCATCGCTCTCATCGTGAGCGGCATGCTGCTCACCAGGATCGGTGATAGCACCGGTACCGGCTATCTCGCCCTCAGTTATCTCATCTTCGGTGCCGGGCTCGGCCTGGTGAACGCGCCGATCACCAACTCTGCCGTATCCGGCATGCCGCGGCAGCAGGCCGGCGTGGCTGCGGGCGTCGCGTCCACAAGCCGCCAGGTCGGCCAGTCGCTCGGCGTCGCGATCATGGGCTCGGTGCTGAACGGCAACCTGCATGGCGCGATGCGCACCGGATTCACCGGCGCCAGCCGGCCCGGCTGGTGGGTCGTGGCCGCGTGTGGGGCGCTCGGGCTCATCCTCGCCGGCGTCACGACGGGACGCTGGGCGCTGCGCACGGCGGCGCAGACCGCCTCGCTGCTCTCGTCGGCCGAGGACAGGCCACCGGTAAGCGTGCCATGACCAGCCGCCCTCCGTCCCCGTTCACGCCCCTGGCCGTGCGCGCGGCCGCCGGCCTGGCCGGCGCGGGAACGGCTGGGGAGGGCACGGCTGGCGCGGACGAGATGGCGGCGCGGGCCTGGCAGGCCATGCGGGCTCTGGTGACCGACCGCTACGACCGCCGCAAGAAGGTATGCGACGCACTCGGCATGAGCTTCATCCGCGCCAAGGCGCTGCGGCGCATCGCGGGCGGCCCGATGACGATGCGTGAGCTAGCCGCCGGCCTC
This sequence comes from Streptosporangiaceae bacterium, assembly GCA_035640715.1. Taxonomy (GTDB): domain Bacteria; phylum Actinomycetota; class Actinomycetes; order Streptosporangiales; family Streptosporangiaceae; genus DASQVO01. The sequence goes on along the minus strand of DASQVO010000170.1, from coordinate 5,529 downwards.
GGCACCGACCCGCCGTACACCACGGTCGTCGTGGACGATCTCGAACGCAGGGGACTGGTGACCCGCTCTGTCCGCGCCGGTGACCGCCGCTCGAAGATCGTCACCATCACGCCGGCGGGTGCGGAGCAAGCCAAGCTGGCCGAACGGATTCTTGGTGACCCGCCATGGCCGGTGCGCGCTCTTCCCGCTGAAGAGCTCGCGGCCCTGGACCGCATTCTGGCCAGGCTCCTCGACACGGACTGGCGGCAGCCCTAGGCCGAGCAGGCGGTGTTTCCCGCTCAGCACGACAATGCCACCGCAGATGGTGTCTTCGCCCGCCTCAATGTCGTCGTCGGCCGACGCGGCCAAGGCGCGGGCCGTCGCGCAGAACGTCTGCGGGCTCGGCCAGCGGCCACACACGGCCGCCCTTTCATGCCCGGCTGACTTCAACATCATCTACCAGCTCACGTTCGCGGCCGGCTCGCACCGCTTCACCCCGGTGACGGTCGACGCGACCGGCTGCGAGCTGGTCAGCGGCCTCGGTCCCGCCCGCAGCGCCGCCACCTCGGCCACATTCTGGCGGACACTCGGGACCGCGATCGGCATACCCCAGGCCAATAACCTGGCGTTCAGGGGGACAATCTCCGGGTCATAGCCGCTGGCGCCGGCCGCCGCCGGGCTGGCAGCACGCCGCCAGCACACCGGTCTGGGGGGACGTTTGCGCGTGCCGGGCGCGGAAAGCTTACGGTTACGCGGGAAAGACCCGCGGGGGGCCGGAGGGAGGCAAAATGCCCAAGACCACCAAGAGCGGCAAGCCACGTGAAGAGGAGCTCCCGAGCACTCTGCAACGTTCGCCGAAGGAGGCCCAGGAAACCTTCGCCAAGGCCCATGACAGCGCGGTAGAGACCTACGGCGAGGGAGAGCGCGCGCACCGGGTGGCCTACTCGGCGCTCAAGCACAAGTTCGAGAAGGTAGGCGATCGCTGGGTCGAGAAGAAGGCGAAGGGCCCTTCCGACCCGCGTGCCAAGAACCCCGATGCCCGCAAGAACAAGGGTAAGAGCTTCGGCGGTGTCGACGTCGAGGGCCACAGCAAGCAAGAGCTTTACCAGCGCGCCGCCGACCTGGACGTGCAGGGCCGCTCCAAGATGTCCAAGGAAGAGCTGGCCGAGGCGATCGCCCGCAAGCAGGGCTAGCAGTAGTGCTGCTTGTCTGGCCGGCACCGGCCAGGCAGGTGCACTAGGAGGCGTCATGACGGAGAAACAGGGGGCGACGGGGAAAGGGCGCGGGGATGATGCGCCGATGGACGAGCGCACGAAGTCGATGGTGCGGGCGCTGCTCGACCGTCACCCGCGCGGGTACGTGGCGGAGGAGACCGACTTCACCGTGACCCAGACGGCCGCCGGCCTGTTCCGGCTGCTGTGCCTGTCCATCCTGGCCGAGGACAGCGCCCCGTCGGGCGCTGCCGTGGAGGCGGTCCGCGCGCTCTTCCGCCAGCGGTGGGACAGCGCGCCGGAGATGGCGAAGACAGACGATCGCGAGCGCGCCGAGGTCATCGCCGAAGCTGGCTACGGCAGGGCCGATGAGGCCGCGCGCCGCCTGGGCGAGGCCACCAGATTCGTGATCGAACGCTACGACGGCGACCTGCGCAAACTGCGCGAGGCAGCGGGCGGGAACCCGGAGCGGCTGCGCAGCCTGCTACGGGAGATCCCCGGCATGGACGACGCGGGGCTGGCCGTGTTCCTGCGCGAGGCGCAGATGTTCTGGCCAGAGGCCGGCCCGTTCCTGGATGACCACGCCGTGAAGGCGGCCAAGCGGCTCGGGCTCCCGGCCGATCCCGATGAGCTCCTTCGTGACGTGGCGCGCGGGCGCGGCGAGGAAATGCTTGCGTGGCTCGCCGGGGCGCTGGCCCTGGTCGACGCCCACGGCGAGTACGAAGAGATCCGCCAGAAAGCGCACACGTAGCTGCCGGCGCGGCGCGGTCAGCCGCCGCAGCCGCAGGCGCCCCCGCAGCAGCCCCCGCCGGTGCCCGCGAACCGCCCCGGGGCGGCAGGGCCCGCGCTCCTGCTCACGCCGCCGATCGCCACGGTCGACAGCAGCTTAACCGTGTCGTCATGACCGGCCGGGCACGCGCATGGCGCCGAGGACTCGCTCATCGGGCGGGTCACCTCGAACGTGGAACCGCAGGCGCGGCAACGGTACTCATAGCGAGGCATGACAGTCAGCCTAAACTATCCGCGCGCCCCATGGGAGGGCCGCGCCTCGGGGCCGCCGGTTTCGCCGTTTCCCTGAGCGCCACCAGTCAGCTGGTCCGGGGCCAGGCCGTTCACCAGCCCGTTTCCCTCCGTTGCCCGGCCAGGGCCCGCATGGGCGGTCGTCCCGCTGGCGGTGCTCCCGTTGGTTGACGCTGAGTCGCCTGCACTGCCGCCCGCCGCGGGTCCGTTAACGTTCGCTGTGCCGGCCGTGATCCTGCCCGCCGCGGGTCCGTTGGCGTTCGCTGTGCCAGCGGTACTCCCATTGGCCTTCGTCCGGCTGGGATATGCCCCGGGTGCGGCCGCGTCCGCCGCAGTGGTCTTCCCGGCTGCGGATTCTTCCCAGTAGAACTGCTTGCCACGCAAGAGGGAGACCAGAGCGCCAACAAACGACATGATCGCGGCGGCCGTGAAGACGATGACCAGGCCGTGGTGGAAGGGCGCCGAGATGATTGTCGGGAAGAACTGCTTCCCGGTGAGCACGGCAACGTTATGGGCGGGCAGCTTACTGAGCACACCGGTCGGGTCGAGCAGATTGTGAATCGGGTTGTAGCCGAGCAGCGCAGCGAACATCGTGCTCACCGGAGGAATGTGCGCCACCTTCGTCGCGATGTCCAGGGGCACGCCCTGGCTGCGGAGGCCCGCCGTCAGTGTGCGCGGGAGCGTGGCTGCCAGGCCTGCCACCATCAGCGAGAAGAAGATGCCGATCGAAAGCGACATCCCGGAGTTCTGGAAGGTCGACCGCATGCCGGAAGCGGAGCCACGGTAGTGCGCCGGGACGCTGCTCATGATCGCGGACGTGTTTGGCGAGGCGAACAGGCCGGACCCGACGCCGTTGAGGAAGATCAGGAGCCCGAAGATCCAGTAAGGGAACACCAGCGGGAGCAGCATCAGGCCGATGAACGCGCCCGTGGCCACCAGCAGCCCCGTCGTCGCGAAAAGCCGCTGGCCGTAACGGTCGGACAGGTACCCGGAGATCGGGCCGGCGATCAGGAAGCCGGCGGTCAGCGGCAGCATGTAGATACCCGCCCACAGCGGCGTGTCGACGTAGTTGTAGCCGTGCAGCGGGAGCCAGATGCCCGCGAGCCAGATGACGAGCATGAACTGGAGCCCGCCCCGCGCGATCGCGCCGAGCAGGGAGGCCAGGTTGCCGGCCGCGAACGCCCGTATCCGGAACAGGCTCATGCGGAACATCGGCTCAGCGATCTTGGTCTCGATAAAGCAGAAGGCAGCGAGCAGCACGATCCCGATGGCCAGGCCGCCGAGTACCCATGGGTTCGTCCACCCGGTGGGGTGCCCGCCGTACGGCTGGATCCCGTAGGTAATGGCGACCAGCAGCAGGCCGGCCCCCAGGGCGAAGGTAATGTTGCCCGGCCAGTCGATCCTGGCGCGGCGGCGCGTGGCGGCGACCTCGCGCAGGCTCAGGTACGCCCACACCGTGCCGAACACACCGATCGGCACGTTCACCCAGAACACCGCCCGCCAGTCCCAGGCGGCCAGCACGCCGCCGAGCAGCAGCCCGACGAACTGCCCCGAGATGCCGGCGATCTGGTTGATACCCAGCGCCATGCCACGCTGCCCAGCCGGGAACGCATCGGTCAGGATGGCGGCGGAGTTCGCCATCAGCATCGAGCCGCCGAACGCCTGCATGATGCGCCAGGTGATCAGCCACAGCGCGCCGCCACCGCCCAGCAGCGGATCGAGGGACAGCGCGATGGACGCGATCGTGAAGACCACGAAGCCCAGGTTGTAGATGCGCACCCGGCCGAACATGTCGCCGAGGCGGCCCAGCGTCACCACGAGGACCGCCTGGACGAGCAGGTAGCCGATGATCATCCACAGCAGGTAGCTGATATTTCCCGGTGACAGCGGGTTCAGGTGGATGCCGCGGAAGATCGCGGGCATCGAGATGATCACGATCGAGGCGTCGATTGTCGCCATCGTCATGCTGAGCGTCGTGTTCGACAGCGCTATCCACTTGTAGCGGCCGCCCCCGCCACCGGGGCGCGCGGCGTTCAGGTGCCCGCTACCGGGATGCCTGCCGTCCAGGTGGCCGCCACCGCTGCGTTGCTCGCCGTCTGCCTGCGTCCTGCGTCCATGCTCAGCTGGTTTCCGCACGTCTCCCAAGCATAGCGTGAGAAATTTGTTTGACCACAACTATTTGTCTAGCGAACGGCCATCCGGACCCGGTACGTCCACCGGACCGGTGGCTGCGGGACCGCTGACGGGACGGCCCCGTCCCCTGGTCACCTGTCCCAGCCAGCGAAGGCTGTCAGCTTCCGGAGGCGCCGGACGATCTCCTCGTGGACGGCATCGGGTGGCTGGGCCCCGTCCACGGTGAACATCCATTCCCGGCCCGCGTAGTACTCGAGCAGCGGCACCGTCATGTCCTGATACACCTGCAGGCGGTGATCGATGACGGCCTCGGTGTCATCCGAGCCCCGGCCCCGGGCCAGGAGACGGCGCACGAGTTCCGCACGCGGGACTTCCAGGTGCACTGCGGCCTGCACCTCGGCCCCGAGGGCCTGCGCCGTGGGGAAGGACGCCTTGGCCTGCTCGACCGTGCGCGGGAACCCGTCGAGGACGTAGCCGCCGGCCTCGGCCGCGGCCACAACGGGCTTGCGCAGCATGTCCATGACCACGCTGTCCGGCACCAGGTCGCCCCGGTCGACGTAAGACTTGATCGTCTGCCCGAGCGAGGTCTGCTCCCTGACATGCTGGCGCAGCAGGTCGCCACTGGAGATGTGCGCGATACCGAACCGTTCGGCCAGCATCTCAGCCTGTGTTCCCTTGCCGGCGCCGGGAGCGCCGATCAGCAGAAGGCGCATCTGATCACCCGCGCGCCGGCCCGGCCGGTCCCGCCAGCCCCGCATCAAGGCATGAGCACCATGTGAACTCACGGATAACATGCACGACAACCGTTCTCATGGGCGAGATCCTACATATCCCTCCTGCTCAGCAACGTTTGCGCCGTCAGCCGGCCACGCTGGCCCGGCGGCGCGGGGTTCCGGGGGCGGAGCAGCCTTGAGGCTATGGCGGCGACCATGGCGAGGGGGAGGGTGACGGCGGTGCGCTGGAGGATGCCGTCCCAGGGCGGGAATGCTCCGGACCGGAACATGATGAGCGCGATGGCGGTGGCGGCGGCGTCGGCGGCGAGCCAGGGCCGCCAGGGCCGCCAGCGGTCGTCGGGGCCGAACCGCAGGGCGAGCAGGCACTGCCCGGACACCAGAGCCGCATAGAGCGCGGCGCTCACCAGGTCGTGCGCGTGGTTGTGCCATGATTCACCGGTACCGCCGGGCGG
>DASQVO010000169.1:0-5469 GCA_035640715.1 Streptosporangiaceae bacterium | reverse complement strand
TTGGATGCATCGCTTCGCGTGCGGAGGGTCAGCCAGCCGGACAACCGGACCATTAGCAGATACAGGAGGCACAGGAACACGAACGCTGAGCATAGAAGGCCAGGTCAGATGCCGTGGACGAGTTATGGCACCGCACACGGCACAGGACCTGCGCGACCGCCCGGTGCCCACTGCCCGCCGCCTTCACCTCCAGCGCCCGCCCGATCACCGTTCCCGCGTCCGCCCGCCGTGCCAGACACCACGCAGGGATATGTCTCATTAACGAGCTATATATAGTTCGTCAACAAATGCCTGCCAGCCTTGCTCAATCGACGGCCGAGGAATCGGGCAAGGCGTACGGGAAGGCGTAGGAAATCTACGATGCGTGTTCTGTTTGCCAGCAATCCGGTGTACTCGCATTTCGCGCCGATGATCGCGCCGGCGGCCGAGGCGGTCCGCAATACCGGGCACGAGGTCGCGGTGGCCACCGGCCCGTCGTTGGCCGGCCACCTGGATCGGCTCGGGCTACCGCACCTGCCGCTGCCTTCGATGGTGACCGCGATGGAGCGGGCCGCTGATTCCGAGGCCGCCCGCCGACTCGGGCTGGTCCCGGAGGTGATGGCCAAGCCGGTGACCGGCGCGGCGTTCGGCCGGTTGTTCGCCGGTGAGGTGTCATTCGTGCAGCAGCGCCTGTTGCTGCCGGCCTGTGATCTCTTCATTACCCATGCCGGGTTCGGCAGCGTCCGGGAGACACTGACCGCTGGAGTAACCACCGTCGCGCTCCCCCAGCGGGCGGACCAGCCGGCGAACGCGCAGCGGCTGGCCGGCCTCGGCTTCGGTATCACGCTGGCCCGGGACGAAGTGGATACGGCGGCGCTCACCGCGGCCTGTCGCCGGGTGCTGGAGGACTCGTCGTACCGGCACGCCGCTCGCGGTTTCCAGCGCCAGATTCTCGGCCTGCCCGGCATCGACGGGCTGGTGGCCGACCTCAATGCGCTGGTCGGCTAGGTTACGTAGTCAGCAAGCCGCGCGGCGAACCAGTGGAAGGCGCTAATGCCACGTGCAACCCGATGAGGTAATACAGGCCTACCAGGCGTTCTTCGCAGGTGAGCGGCGACCGCTCGATGTCGTCGGCTTTTTCCGGGACGTGGTCGCCTCGGTCCCCGCGTACCGGAAGTTCCTGGCCGACGCGGAGGTCGACTCGGCCGCGGTCCAGTCTGTCGAGGACTTCCGGCAGCTGCCGATGACGTCGAAGAGCACCTACCAGAACAGGTACCCGCTTCCGGAGTTGTGCCGCGGCGGGCGCCTCGACGGCTGCGACATGATCGCTGTGTCCTCGGGTTCGTCAGGGCGACCGACCATCTGGCCGCGATCACTGGTCGACGAGCTGCAGATCGCCGAGCGTTTCGAGCAGGTCTTCCGCACCTTCCAGGCCGACTCGTTCGGCACACTGGCGGTCATCTGCTTCCCGCTGGGCACGTGGGTCGGCGGGCTGTTCACCACGGCGTGCGTCCGGCACCTGGCGGCCAAGGGGTTTCCGATCACGACGGTCGCCCCCGGCAACAACAAGGCCGAGATCCTGCGGATCGTCCCGGAGCTGGCGCCGCATTTCGAGCAGGTCGTGTTGCTGGGGTACCCGCCGTTCGTCAAGGACGTGATCGACAGTGGCACCGGCTGGTCCGCGCACCGGATCAAGATGGTGTTCGCCGGGGAGGTGTTCAGCGAGGAGTGGCGGGACCTGGTCGCATCCCGGGCAGGCGTGGCCGATCCGGTATCGGACATGGCCTCGCTGTACGGCACCGCGGACGCCGGCGTGCTGGGCAACGAAACACCGAAGTCGGTGTCGATCCGGCGTTTCCTGTCCGCCCGGCCCGATCTGGCGCGGGAATTGTTCGGTGAATCCCGCCTGCCGACCCTGGTGCAGTATGACCCGGCCAGCCGCTTTTTCGAGGCACACGAAGGAACTCTGCTGTTCTCCGGGGACAACGGCGTCCCATTGATCCGGTACCACATCGCCGACGAGGGCGGTGTGGTGTCGCATGAGGACATGGCTCGGTTCTGCGAACGTAACGGTTTCACGCCTGCCGAAGGCCCGGAACTGCCGTTCGTGTTCGTGTTCGGCCGGTCACTGTTCACGGTGTCGTTCTTCGGTGCGAACATCTACCCGGAAAACGTCACCGTCGGTCTAGAGCAACCGGGCATCAGTGACTTGGTGACCGGCAAGTTCGTCCTAGAGACCTACGAGGACACCGACCGGGACCGGCGGCTGCGGATCACCGTGGAGCTGGCGCCCGGCCGCCAAGGCGACGCCAGCCTGCTGGCGGGCGCGATCCGCGACCAATTGCTACGGCTCAACAGCGAGTTCGCCCACTACGTCCCCGCCGAGCGGCAGCTGCCGGAGGTGGTGCTGCGCCCCGCCGGTGACTCCGAGTACTTCCCCGTCGGCGTCAAACACCGCTACACCCGCAGCGAAACCTGATCAGGCCGGCCGGGCTGGACTGCCTGCTAGACGGAATCTCGGCCCGCCCGGGCATCTGAGGCCCATCAGACGGATTTAGCGGCAACCCCACCGCCATCAATGGGCAGACTTTCACCAGCGCACCGCCGGTCCAACCGCATCCGAGACGAACTGCCACCTCTTCAGTCACACCGATATTATCTTGAACTCAAGCGCCAGCGCTTGCCCCAGATGGACTGACTGGCTTAATGCAGAATTCCTGCTCGGGTGTCGCTTCCAGCATCCACCTGAGTGGCCGAGTTGCCACCCATAACGACGGCGGATCAGGAGCGCCTGCTCCCAGGGACCCGGCAAAGTCGTGAATTGAGGCTGTGGCCTGCGGTGTCGTGGTGGCAGGTAATGCGCCCGGCGTGTAGGGTCTCACGCCGCGTGACGTAATTTCGCGGTCGATGTCGTACGGGTGGCGCATACGACATTTTCGTGAGACTACGCCGGAGCGCCTGGCAAGCTGACGCCCCGTGCCCGTCGGCTTCGCCATCGCGTGCGCCGACCGGGGCCGCAGAACAGGCCCTTGGGTCAGTTGGCGAAGCGGGCGGCGAGTTCGGCTATCCGGTTGGGCCGGTGCTCTGGGCGCATCCGGCCGGCGCGTTCTAGCAGGCTCATGCCGTGCAGTGCGCTCCAGAGCAGTTCGGTCGCCGTTCCGTCGGCGTCAGTGCCGAGTGCGGCGCCCAGCGCGTTGAAGCCGGAACGCAGTTCGGTCTCCGCGTCGTCTTGTGCGAAGCGCGCATCGATCGGCAGCTGGAACATCGCCTCGTAGAGCGACGGGTGCGTCGCGGCGAAGTCCAGGTACGCGTCCGCGACCGCTGCGACCGCCTGCGGACCGGTCTTGCCCCTGATGGCCGCCTGCATCGCCGCCGCCAGTTCCGCGAAGCCGGCGAGCGCCACCGTGCGCATGATCTCGGTCTTCCCGCCCGGGAAGTGACCGTAGAGCACGGGCTGCGTGTATCCGATCGCGTCGGCAAGGCGCCGTGACGTGACAGCCGTCCACCCGTCGGCCTCGGCCATGGCCCGGGCTGCGTCGAGGATCTGCTGCCTGCGCTCGGCCATGCGCTGTGCGCGGGTACCTGCCTTCGCCATGGTTCCTCCCCTTGCACTCTGGCTCCCGGCAACCTATGTTAGCAGTGCTAGAACCTAGCGCCGCTAGAGAAGGAGTGCCATGCTCACCACGCTCGCTGTCATCACCGCAACCGTCGTCGGCGTCATGGTTGGCGCCGAGTTCGCCGTCGCGGTCTTCGTCAACCCGATCCTGCTGCGACTGCCCGCCGGACCCGCGCTGGAGGCCCGCGCCGCTGGCGCCCGGGTGGGCGGCCGCGTGATGCCGTTCTGGTACTCCGGGTCCCTGCTCCTCACGGCCTGGCTGGCCGCCGCTAAGTGGGGCGGGCTGGCCGGCGCCGCAGCCGTCGCGGCCGCGGCCCTGCTCGCCGTGAGCGTCGTCATGTCGATCACCCTGCTGGTCCCGATCAACAACCGCTCCGCTACGTGGACAGCCGGCCACCACCCCGCCGACTGGCGCGAGCAGCAACAACGCTGGGACCGGCTGCACTATGCGCGGGTGGCGATCATCGTCGCGGGGTTCGTGCTGACGCTCGTCGCCGGGACAGTCGCCTGAGCGCGGGCCACCCAAGGATGTACCCCCACTTAGCACCGAGGACGCGGCAGGCAGGGTTCACGGCCGCGCGGAGCCTGGAACCCGATCCCGCCGAAGCCGGCAGCTGACCGCAACCCGGCGTGTGGCGTGACGGCAGTCGCCGGGCATCTGCGGGCCAGGGGCTCGACGCGGGTCCCCGCGAGGTACTTCTGGAAAGCCGGTGCGCGCGGACCGTGGCCTCGGTAGACCGCGCTGAGGAAATGCCGCGAGTTTGAGACTGATCATGGCGACAACGCGGTGAGACAACTGAGAAAGCCCAGGCCATGCAAGATCAGCATGTCATCGGATTTGAGACCCTACATCTGCGAGTGGCGGGCAGGGCCCGGGCGGAACGATGGAAGTTCTCACGCTCACCATCGCCTGCCCCGAGGGACGCCCGCCCGCCGATGTCATCTTCGCCTATCCCGGCTGCCCGCAGCCAGTATCTTCTCGGTCTCCTTGCCCAGGGTGTGCGCCAGATTTGTAGGTGGCCAAGATCATCTTCGGGTGCGGGATGGTCAGGCGGCTCCTGTCTGGTTGTGACGGTCATGGCAGATGGCTTCCCACTGGCTGCTGGCCTCAGCGCAGCGCAGGGCGATGATGGCATCTGCGCCGGGGACGGTCCAGTGCATGCCGGACTGTTTGATGCGCTGGCCGATGACCGCCTTGCACCCGGCCTCGCATCCGCGATGCGCTCGGTTGCCCCTCGTAGATGCCATGCTCGGCGAATGCGGTCGCCGACGTGTGCGCGAGCGCGTGCTTGACCGCCCAGAACGCCGTCAGGAAGTCGGCTGGCTGCGCCTGGTCGGCTGGCTGGCTGCTGGTATCGGACAGGGCACGCTAAGCGTGCGCTGAACTGGGGCGTTCCCGGTCAGCGCTGGGTGCCTTATTCGCTTGCCTGCCGGCCGGGGCGGGGCTAGCCTCGCCACCCGTGAAGCCGCTGACCGAGCAAGAGATCCGCACCGCCTTCGTGAACTGCACCAAGGGCGAGGCCAAGCGGGTGAACATCCCGCGGGATCTGGCGACGCAGCCCTGGGACGACCTGGACTTCCTCGGCTGGCGCGACCCCAAGGCACCCGACCGCGCCTACCTGGCCGCCGAGATCGGCGGCGCCCTGGTGGCCATCGCGTTGCGCTGCCCTGGCCCCAGTCCACTGCAGAAGAAGACCAACATGTGCTCGCTTTGCCTGACCAGCCACACCGGCGGCGTCACCTTGATGGTCGCCCCGCGTGCGGGCAAGGCCGGCCAGCAGGGCAACTCCGTGGGCGACTACCTGTGCAGCGACCTCGCGTGCTCGCTGTACGTGCGCGGCCTGAAGGCAGTCAGGGGCCTCGGCGGGCGGCCC
>DASQVO010000168.1:0-31119 GCA_035640715.1 Streptosporangiaceae bacterium | reverse complement strand
TCTCGATCGACCTGCCGCGAGACGCCTTGATCGTGTTCACCGGGCTGTCCGGTTCCGGGAAGTCAAGCTTGGCCTTTGACACTATTTTCGCCGAGGGCCAGCGCCGGTACGTGGAGTCGCTGTCGGCCTATGCGCGCCAGTTTCTCGGCCAGATGGACAAGCCCGACGTCGACTTCATCGACGGCCTGTCCCCGGCTGTGTCGATCGACCAGAAGGCTGCCAGCCGCAACCCGCGCTCGACCGTCGGCACGATCACCGAGATCTATGACTACCTGCGGCTGCTGTACGCGAGGGTGGGCAAGCCGCATTGCCCGATCTGCGGCCGGCCGATCGCGCGGCAGAGCCCGCAGCAGATCGTGGACCGGGTGCTGGAGCTGGAGGAGGGAACCAGGTTCCAGGTGCTGGCGCCGGTCGTGCGTGGCCGCAAGGGTGAGTACATGGAGCTGCTGCGGGAGCTGCAGACAAAGGGCTTCTCACGCGCCCGCGTGGACGGGCAGATCGTGCGCCTCGACAGTGCCAGCTCACCGGAGGCCGGCTCGGGCGGCCTGCCGGCGCTGAAGAAGTACGAGAAGCACGACATCGAGGTCATCGTTGACCGGCTGGCCGTGAAGGATTCGGCGCGGCGCAGGCTAACGGATTCGGTGGAGACTGCGCTGTCGCTGTCGGGCGGTGTCGTCGTGCTCGACTTCGTGGACCTGCCGGATAACGACCCGCATCGCGAGCGGATGTACTCCGAGCACCTGGCCTGCCTCTATGACGACCTGTCCTTCGACGAGCTGGAACCGCGGTCGTTCTCGTTCAACTCGCCCTGGGGGGCATGCCCGGACTGCACCGGTCTCGGCACCCGGATGGAGGTTGACCCCGAGCTGATCGTGCCGGATCCGTCGAAGTCACTCGCTGAGGGCGCCATCGCGCCGTGGAGCGGCGGCCACGTCAGCGACTACTTCGCCAGGCTAGTCGAGGCGCTCGGGGACGCGGTCGGGTTCGGCATGGATACCCCATGGGAGCGGCTGCCGTCCCGCGCGCGCAACGCGCTGCTGAACGGCTACGACGCGCAGGTCCACGTCAGGTACCGGAACCGCTATGGCCGGGAGCGTTCCTACTACACGACGTTTGAGGGCGCGATTCCCTACGTAGAGCGGCGTCACAGTGAGGCGGAGAGCGACTCCAGCCGGGAGAAGTACGCGGGGTACATGCGCGAGGTGCCCTGTCCTTCGTGCAAGGGCAGCCGGCTCAAGCCGATCGCGCTGGCGGTGACCGTCGACGGCAGGTCCATCGCGGAGATCTGCGCCATGCCGATCGGCGAGATGGCCAAGCTGATGCTGGCCCTCGACCTTTCCGAGCGGGACCGGCAGATCGCCGCGCAGATCCTGAAGGAGGTCAACGCGCGGCTGGGCTTCCTGCTCGATGTGGGGCTCGACTACCTGACCCTCGACCGTGCCTCGGCGACCCTGGCCGGCGGCGAGGCCCAGCGGATCCGGCTCGCCACCCAGATCGGATCTGGTCTGGTCGGGGTGCTGTACGTGCTGGACGAGCCGTCGATCGGCCTGCATCAGCGGGACAACCAGCGGCTGCTGGAAACCCTGCTGCGGCTGCGCGACCTGGGAAACACGCTGATCGTCGTGGAGCACGACGAGGACACCATCCGCGCGGCCGACTGGGTGGTCGACATCGGTCCCGGCGCCGGCGAGCACGGCGGGTGGGTTGTCGTGTCCGGGCCCGTGCCGGAGCTGCTGGCCAACGAGAAGTCGCTGACCGGCGCCTACCTGACCGGGCGTAAGTCGATCCCGGTGCCGGCCAGCCGCAGGCCACGGACGAGGGGCCGTGAGGTGGTGGTCAAGGGCGCGAGCGAGCACAACCTGCGCAGCGTTGATGCGACGTTCCCGCTCGGCTGCCTGGTCGCCGTGACGGGGGTCTCCGGCTCGGGTAAGTCGACGCTCGTCAACGAGATCCTCTACAACGCGCTGGCGAAAGAACTGAACGGCGCGCGCACCGTGCCCGGTAAGCACGCGAAGATCACCGGGATGAAGCACCTGGACAAGGTGGTGCATGTCGACCAGGGCCCGATCGGCCGCACGCCGCGTTCCAACCCGGCGACCTACACGGGCGTCTTCGATCACGTGCGGAAGCTGTTCGCGCAGACCACCGAGGCGAAGATCCGCGGCTACCAGCCGGGCAGGTTCTCCTTCAACGTGAAGGGCGGCCGGTGCGAGGCATGCTCGGGTGACGGCACGATCAAGATCGAGATGCAGTTCCTTCCCGATGTGTACGTGCCATGCGAGGTCTGCCACGGCGCCCGCTACAACACCGACACCCTCCAGGTGCACTACAAGGGGAAGACCATCTCCGAGGTGCTGGACATGCCCATTGAGGAGGCGGCCGCCTTCTTCGAGCCGGTGCCAGCCATCTACCGGCACCTGCGGACGCTCGTGGATGTCGGACTCGGGTACGTACGCCTGGGCCAGCCCGCACCGACCCTCTCCGGCGGCGAGGCGCAGCGCGTGAAGCTCGCCTCCGAGTTGCAGCGGCGGGCTACCGGGCGAACCATCTACGTACTCGACGAACCAACGACCGGCCTGCATTTCGAGGACATCCGCAAGCTGCTCGGCGTGCTCGGGCGGCTCGTCGACAGCGGCAACACGGTCATTGTGATCGAGCACAACCTCGACGTGATCAAGACGGCCGACTGGGTGATCGACCTCGGGCCGGAAGGCGGCTCACGGGGCGGGACGGTCATCGGGGCGGGAACGCCAGAGCAGATTGCCATGATCGAGGAAAGCTACACCGGCCAGTTCCTCAAGAAACTGATCGACGTGTGACAGCCGCTCCCGGCGTGCAGGCAGGCAGCGTGACTGACATGGAGGTCAGCACCGGCTACGGGCCGGCGCGGGTCGATATGGATGGCCCGGCCGGCGCCGCCGGCCCGTCGTTCCTGCTCGCGCTCACCCACGGGGCTGGGGGCTCCGTCAGCGCGCCCGACCTGCTCGCCGTCCGTGCCGCCGGCCTGCGGCTTGGCGCGGCGGTGGCGCTGATCACGCAGCCGTACCGGGTCAGGGGTGCCCGGGCGCCCGGATCCGCTGCCCGGCAGGACGCGGCATGGAGGGAGATCATCTTCTCGCTGCGGGCGGACCTCGGCGGGATCCCGCTGATCCAGGGCGGGCGCAGCAATGGCGCCCGCGTCGCCTGCCGCACGGCGTCATCGGTTGGCGCGACGGGCGTGATCGCGCTGGCCTTCCCGTTCAGGCCGCCGGCCCGCGGCGCTGCCCGGGGCAATCCGTCACCTGCGCAGCAGACGCGGGCAGCCGAGTTGCACGCGGCGCTGAGCGGCGGCGCGGACGTGCTCGTGGTGAACGGCGACAGGGATCCGTTCGGCGTACCGGACGCCAGCGACGCCACGCGGGTGGTAGTCCTGGAAGGGGAGTTGCATTCGATTTCAAAGAATCCCGCAGCCGTGGCCGACGTCGTAGCGCCATGGCTCAGTGACGTCTTGTCACTGGTGCCGTGACGGTAACGCGGATGCTGCCCGAGGGGCCGCTGCGGGTCACTGGGAAGCGGCGCTGGTAACCAGCTGTAAAGGAAGATATCCCGCGAAATTCATCGCGGGATAACAATTGAGTGTGGCCCGGGCCTCCCGGGTCCATTCGTCCCTCGGGAACAAGAGTCCCGTTCCCCGGCCGGACAAGAGGTCCGGCCCGATGCGGAAAGCCCGCTTTGGATCATTCGGTGCCCTGCGGAAGGGCGCCCGGAGAGCGCTAGGCGGCGGGCGCGTGGTCGCCGTGCCTGATCTCGGCAGGCGGGTTAAACACGAGGTCAGTTGGCCTGTGGGGAGCGATCGTTGCCCCACCCGGAAGCAACTCGCCAGTGTCTTCGAATATAACGATACCGTTGCAGAGTAGGCTCCACCCCTGATCCGGGTGACTCACTATCGTGCGGGCCGCCTCACGGTCCGGTGCTGACGCATCCGGGCACATCGGCGTGTGTGGGCACATATCAGTGCCTCCCTCGCCAGCTTCTCGTGCGTGTTCTCGATCACATGTTAGTGTGCCGCAGCGAGTACAGGCTGCAACATGGCTCATTCTGACCGTTTTCCGGGGAGCTTTTTGGAGCTTCCCACGGGTTATCCGCTATGGCATTTTCTGACTACGGCCCAGGGTTAGTCCCGGCTGCCGGGCATCGGGCCTTCAGCCGGGGCTCGCCGAGGCCGGGCACTGCCTCAGCGGCCCAGTGGCCTAGACCAACTGCTCTAGACCAACTGTGCTACCGGGATGCCGGCGCGCGCAAGTGACATGCCGAATTCGGCCAACGATTGCAGCGGAGGTCCGGTCTCCCATCCCGTCGCCGGACCCAGGGCCGCCAGCCGCACCCAGCCGGCCGCGACGATCTCGCGGCCGGCTGGGCGGCGGAGCAGCGGACAGGGCCTGGCATTAAGCACCGACTGCCCGCTGGCTCCTCGTTAAACGTCGCCGTCGCCTTCCGGGGCCGGGTAAAGCAGATTGCGGTCCGCGGGCAGCACGAACCGGGCGTTCAGACGGCGGGTTCGAGCGGCGCCGGCGGAATCCCGTTCAGGCGATGGCTCTCACGCAGCGTCAGCAGCCGGTTCGCCTCCGCGGTCAGCGCCCGTACCCGCGGTAGCGCCTTGGCCTTGCGGAGGTAGATCCGGTCGTCGTATCCACGCGCGCCGATCTCGGCCCGCTGCGCGGCATAGGCCGCGTGCATCGCCGCGGTCAGCGCGGCGTCGAGTTCCAGTGCCAGCCGCCTTCGTTCGGCCAGCGACGCGGCGCGGGCCTCGGCCCGGCGCAGCTCCGCCTCTGCCTGGCGGGCCGCGTCGAGCAGCTCGTCGAACTTGGCGGCCAAAGCGACATCCTGCGTGTGCCTGTCCAGCGCCTCAGTGCTGACCTGGTGCCGCTTCATCACGCCATGCCCTTTCCCTGTGGCGGTCTTCCGTTCGGTGGCCCTCCGTGCCGTGGCAGCCGGCGACTTCAGGCCAGCCCCAAGAGTACGCGCTCACCGGTCAGGATCACGCGCAGGTGGCGGTGTGCCGCGGATCCCGTCAGCCCCTCAAGTTCCCGTTAGTGCCGTGAGCGAGCCTGATTTGTCATGGTCACATCATCGGTGACAGTATCTGCGGCTTGCGCGGTGATTGTTGCGGGGCCTCGCCTCGCTTGTGCGGGACGGATGACTCTGGCACGCTGGCTCCCTCGGAAGCTTCGCGTACCGGCTGCCGGCTACCGGCCAGGGAGGGAATCGTGAAGCGTGCCTACGCCGATGGCGACCGCCGATGGCGACCGATGAGCGGCTGGTCTCCAGGCCCGGCCATGATTGCATACCGTGGCGGAATCACCGTCATCTGTGAGCTGGCCGCGCAGTTCGCCGATGCGCAATGGGCGGCCCCGACGCCATGCGGCGAATGGCGGGCCTCCGATCTAGCCGGGCACCTGCGGTGCGTGGCGGATGACTATCACGAGTACCTGGATGATGCCCCGGCCAGCCGCCTGGCGCGGCTGATGGCAGCCGGCTTCTCCGCGGAAACGCTCAGCCGTAAGCTTGCCCGGCAGAACGCTGCCGAGCTTGCCGAGTTGCCCGACATATCTCCGCGCGGGCACATCGCGGCGTTCGCGGAGTCTGCGCGGTCCTATGGCAGGCGGCTGCCGCCCGTCTGGAACCTTCCGCACCACCGCTACGGTGAGATCGTGGTCAGCGTCGGCGCCATGGCCGGCGTCGCCTGCGCCGAATGGAACCTGCACGCATGGGATCTGGCCAGATCTCTCGGCAAGGATTACCGCCCGGCCGACCCGGACATTGTTTTCGCGGGATGGTGGGAAGGCATGCCGCACATGCGGTCAGGCGGCGAGGCCGCGCGCCGGCCGCAGCCGGCGCTGATAGCAAGCGATGCGTGGGAGGCGCTACTCCGGGCGTCCGGCCGGGATCCGGGCTGGTCCGCCTGACCCGCCACAATAGGGAGCCATGAAGAGGAGCATGGATCAGGTGACACTCGACGCGGGCCCGGTGCGCGCTGCCTACCCAGCGCTGCGGGACGGGTATGCCTACCTCGACGGCGCCGCGGGCACGCAGGTCCCGGAGCAGGTCATCGAGGCGGTCGCCGCGACCGCACGCGGCGGTATCGGCAATGACGGAGGTGCCTTCCCGGCCAGCCAGCGGGCAAGCGCCATCGTGGCCGAATGCCGCCAGGCCGTCGCGGATCTCGTTGGCGGCAGGCCGGACGGCGTCATCCTCGGCCCGAACATGACGACGCTGACGTACCGGCTGGCCGGTGCCTTGTCCGCGACGTGGCAGCCCGGCGACGAGGTGGTGGTCTCCCGGCTCGACCACGATGCGAACGTGCGGCCGTGGGTGCAGGCCGCTCGCCGGGCAGGCGCCACGGTGCGATGGGCCGATGTCGATATATCTACGGGGGAGTTGCCTGCCGCGCAGTACGACACGCTGCTGTCGGAACGGACGCGCCTGGTCGCGGTGACGGCGGCGAGCAATATCCTCGGCACGCGCCCCGAGGTGGCGGTGATCACGGGCAAGGCGCATGAGGCCGGGGCCCTCACCTACGTAGACGGCGTGCATGCCACGCCGCACGGCCCCGTGGATGTCGGCAGCCTTGGTGCCGACTTCTACGCGACGAGCGCCTACAAGTGGTCGGGGCCCCACATCGGGGCCGTCATCGCCGATCCCGTCCTGCTGGAGACGCTGCGGCCGGACAAGCTCGCCGCCTCGCCCGACGCGGTTCCCGAGCGTTTCGAGCTGGGCACCCCCGCGTTCGCAGACCTGGCTGGCGTGACGGCCGCCGTCGAGCACCTGGCCGCGCTCGGCGGGGACGGGCACGGCACGGGCGGGCACGGCGGGGAGGGGCGCGGCACCCGCAGGGAGCGGCTGCTCGCATCCATGGCGGCTGTGTCGGACTACGAGGACCGGCTCTTCACCGAGATGCTCGGCGGCCTCGAGGCGATGGAGCACGTCACGAGCTACGGGAAGGCCGCCAGCCGCACGGCGACCGCCTACTTCAACGTGGCGGGGCATGCCCCCGCCGAGGTCGCGGCCCATCTGGCGAGCCGCAAGGTGAACGTCTGGCACGGCCACAACTACGCGTGGGAGCTCACCGGCGCGCTGGGCATCCGCGACTCCGGCGGCGCGGTCCGTGCCGGGCTCGTCCACTACAACGACCGTTCCGACGTCGAGCGGCTCCTCGCGGCCGTCGCCGAGCTGGCCTGAGAGGCCGCCTTCGGCCGGACCACACCGGACGATGACGTGGTGGCGTGCCACGCAGGCATTTCGCGGACCGGAGATCCGCAGCAGGCGGTTCCGGGGGACCCTCGGGGCTGGCGCCGATGCCGAACGAGGACGTGGTGGCACGCCATCGCCGGCTGGCAGCCGCACGGCAGCGGGCGTAGCCTGATCTCTGTTGACGGTAGCGGGCGGAGGTGGCGGCAGTGCCGGTGATACGGAGCGGCGCGCTGACACTTCTGGTAATCGTGCTCATCGCCGGGCACGGTCTCACCAGCCCAGCGGGACTCACGGTACTGAGCGCGAGCGTGCTGGCCGGCCTGCTGACCGGCCTTGTCGTGGTGATTGCCGCGAGCGCCCGGATCACCCGGGCCGTCACCGTGGCCCCGCTGGTCCGCCGGGTGGCCGGCCTCCGCGAGAAGTCCTGGTGCGCCGCGTTCCTGCGCCAGCGCGATCCGGGCGCCGCGGGGCGCCCGCGGCCGAGAGCACCATCGGCGGCCCAGGCGGCCGCCTGATCCCGTCTGGCTTCTGACACCGCACATGCCGCGCCGCGGCGTGCCGGTATCAGCCAGCGGCGCGTGCCGGCACCCGGGCGCCTCGATCCCCTCTCTCTGATCCGTGGATCCGCTGATCCCTGGATGTGCTGATGCCCGGATGCGGCTGGCCGCCGGCGCGCTCTGGTCGCCCGGCCCGCAGCAGGCACGTGAACGCGGCCGTCTCCAGCCGTTGCCCGTCTTCTGGCCCGCTGGAGGGTTGCCTGTCATGCCCGGTCTCCTTGGCGTCCCCGTTGACGCCGCCTATCACATCGTCACCGCCCTGTCGGCCGGCCTCACGCCGCTGGCCGGCGGCCTGGCCGTCGCCGCCGCGATCGTCGTGTTCACGATCGCCGTCCGGCTCCTTGTCCTGCCGTTCACCTACTACGCCATGCGGGGCCAGGCGGCGCAGGCCCGGATCGGCCCGCAGGTTCAGGTGCTGCGCCAGCGCTACGCCCGGCAGCCCGAACGCCTGCGGCGCGAACTCGCGGCGCTCTATGAGAAGGAGGGCACCAGCATGTACGCCGGCTGCCTGCCGCTGCTGCTGCAATGGCCGTTCCTCAGCGTCATGTACCTGCTGTTCCGCTCTCCCACGATCGGCGGCTCACCCAACAGCCTGCTGACCCACTATCTGTTCGGCGCGCGGCTCGGCAGTCACTTGCTGAGCGGGGCCGGGCTGATCAGCGGTCAGGGCGCGGTCTTCGCAGCCCTGTTCGTGCTGCTGGCAGCCGTCGGCTGGCTGTCCGCCCGGGCGGCCCGCCGGCTGCCCCCGCCAGCACCGGCCAGTTCGGCCGCCGGGTGGCCCGGCCCGGCTGAGCCCGGTGCGGCTAAGCCTGCCGCGCCTACGGCGGGCGCGGGCCAGCCCGGCCCTGGCCAGCCCGGTGCCGCGCCGACATGGCTCACGCGCCTGACGCCGTACGTTACGCCGGTCATCGCGGCGTTCATGCCGCTGGCGGCCGGCCTCTGCCTCCTGACGACGATGGCGTGGACGCTGCTCGAACGGAGTCTTCTCCTCCGCCGCGCCATAATGCCCGTCCCACCGGGGGCCGGGGACCGGTCAGCGCCGGAGCGAATTGACGGCCGGCCCTCGCCGGGCGGGAGTTAGCTCGCCGCAACCGGGTAGACGCGCCGGACGGAGTGGCCGACATATCGGCGGCACGCGGCCAGCCATAAACCGGTGGCGGCACGGCACGTGCGGTTCTTATCCTCGGCAGGTTGCAGCCAACCTGCCGAGGAGACCAATGGTGAACAGGACAGGCGGCGCCGCGCCGATCGCGGCATTGCCCATCCGCCGCCCGCAGGCCTCTTCCTGCGGGCCATGGGGCCGCTGTGCCCGGCCTAATCCTCGAATGTCCACCGTGTCGGGGACCCGGTGAAGTCGGCGTGACGCATCCCGAAGACGCGCTGCGGCCGCACGCCGAACGTAGCGTTGACGGCCGGGTCGAGAAAGCTCACCTCGATATGGGTGGCGTATTTCTCATTCATCAGGTCGATGACACGCTGCAGCACCGCCGGCTCGGTCACGGTCCGCGCGATGCCCTCGATGATGACCGGATCCGAGGCTTCTTCCGTGGTCACCACGCAGTGCGGATCGGCGAGCAGGTTCTTTGTCTTGCGGGATCCGGCGGAGCTGGAAAACCAGAGCGTGCTGTCATCCCACATGCCCCACACCGGCATCACATGCGGCCGCCCGTCCGGCCACACGGTCGCCACCCAGTAGTTGCGCGCCGCCATGAGCCGCTCGGCGGCCCAGGACCACTCCAGGAGCCCGCTGCCTTCCTCCGGCCCTGCGATGCCGTACCCCGGCATGTAGGGCCGGCTAACCCGAGGGATCTCCATGCCGGCATGTTTACCACGTGTCCACTCTGGCGACACCGGTCTCAGGTAAGGCTAACGTGGGGGCCGTGAAAGCATCTCCCGAAGCGCAGCTGCGCCTGCTTGAGCTGGCGGACCTGGATGCTGAGCTGGCACGGCTCGGCCACCGCCGCCGCAGCCTCCCGGAAACCGCCCAGCTTGAGCAGGCCGAGGCCCGCGCGGCCGAGCTGCGGGACGCCATTGTCATGGCCGATACCGAGCTGGGTGACCTTGCGAGGGAGCAGGCGAGGGCCGAACGTGACGTGGAGCAGGTCCGGGCGAGGATCGACCGGGACCAGGCCCGGCTGGACAACGGGCAGGTGGCTGCCGCCCGCGAACTCGAGAACCTTCAGTCGGAGATCCAGTCGCTGCTGCGCAGGCAGTCCGATCTTGAAGACGCCGTCCTCGACGTAATGGAACGCCGCGAGGCTGCCCAGGCCCGCCACGACGCCCTCACGGCCGAGCAGGCGACGCTCGCGGAGCAGTCAGCCGGACTGACCGCCAGGCGCGACGCCGCCCTGGAGGAGATCGGCGAGCAGGCGGCGAAGGCCGAGACGGTGCGGGCCACGGTCGCCAAAGACGTTCCCCCTGACGTCCTCAATCTGTACGACAAGCTGCGCGAGCAGCACGGCGTCGGCGCCGCGGTACTTCGCCGTGGCCGCTGCGAGGGCTGCCACCTCGCCCTGAACACCGTAGACCTGAACCGGATCCGGGCCGCCGCGCCCGACGAGGTGATCCGCTGCGAGGAGTGCAGGCGGATCCTCGTGCGCACGCCCGAGTCCGGCCTGTGACGGCCGGCACCGCGATGCGCCGGCTCATCGTCGAGGCCGACGGCGGATCACGGGGCAACCCCGGTCCCGCCGGGTACGGCGCCGTCGTGCGGGATGCTGACACGGGTGAGGTGCTCGCGGAGGTGTTGGAGTCGATCGGCATCGCCTCCAACAACGTCGCCGAGTACTCCGGCCTCATCGCGGGCCTGCGCGCCGCCGCGCAGATCGACCCGCACGCCTCGGTGCAGGTGCGGATGGACTCCCGGCTCGTCGTGGAGCAGATGTCCGGCAGGTGGCGGATTAAGCATCCCGACATGCGGCCGCTGGCCCTGACGGCCAGCGAAACCGCCCGCTCGTTCAGCAAGATCACCTATACGTGGATTCCCCGCGAGCGCAACAAGCATGCGGACCGGCTGGCGAATGAGGCCATGGACGCAGCCGAACGAGGCGGTGGTGGCACCCGGCGGAACATGACACCACGCCGCCCGGCCGAGACTACGGCGCCGTCACCCGGGCCGGGCGGTCAATCCGGGACCGGCGCGCCACCAGAGACCAGCGCGCCTGCAGGGTCCGGAACGGTTCATGACGCTCCGGCGCCTGCCGGTTCCCCGGCGGCCCGTGCGACGCACGCCCCTGGCACCGGCTGGATGCCGGCGCAGGGCCAGCCCACGACCACACTCCTGCTCCGGCATGGCCAGACGCCGCTGTCGGCGGAGAGGCGCTTCGCCGGAACCGGCGACATCGAGCTCACCGAGGCGGGCGTGGGCCAGGCCAAGCTGGCGGCGGAGCGGCTGGCCGCCCACGGCGGCATTGACGTGATCCTGACCTCGCCGCTGCGGCGGGCCCGGCAGACCGCCGCGGAGGTCGCGGCCGCCACCGGCGCGAAGGTCGTCGCCGACGAGGGCTTCCGTGAGACGGATTTCGGCGCGTGGGAAGGCCTGACCTTCGCGGAGGCGCGGCAGCGATGGCCCGGGGAGGTCGCGGCGTGGCTGGCCGACCCGGCGGCCGCACCGCCCGGCGGGGAGAGCTTCGCCGCGGTGAACACCCGGGTGAAGGCGGCGCTGGCCCGGCTGCTCGCCGCCTACGAGCGGCAGACGGTGCTGGTGGTCAGTCATGTGACACCGATCAAGACGCTGCTCACCATGGCGCTGCTCGCGCCGCCCGCGGCCATGTACCGGATGCATCTCGACGTCGGGGCCCTGAGCGAGATCGACTGGTACGCCGATGGCCCTGCCGTGGTCAGGTCCCTGAATGACACGGCACACTTGCGGTAGGGTCGGCTGCGCCCGGCCGTCGCCGGTGGCGCCCAGGCGAGGCGAGAGGCGTAAAGAGGAAGCGTGCCGATGACCACAACGGAATTTCACGCGCACGGCGCGCCGCGTGGGCCCGGAGCCGCGGTGCTCGTGAGCACATCTCGTAAAGTTCATGCCCATGAGTGATCGCGGGCAGCTCAGCGCGCCGGGGAGCCTGCAGAACAGCACTGGCATCGCGCGGGTGAGGACACCGCTTCCCGCGGAGCCGCTCGCGAAGCTCGCCGCGGATAACGGCCTCAAGCCGAGCGCGCAGCGGCCGGGCCTCATCGAGTACCTGGGCCAGCTTTGGCAGCGCCGCCACTTCATCGTGGCGTATGCGACGGCGCGCAACGTTTCGATGTACACCGACGCGCGGCTCGGCCAGGTCTGGCAGGTGCTCACCCCGCTGCTGAACTGCGCCGTCTACTACCTGATCTTCGGCATCTTGTTCAAGGCCCAGCGCGGCGTCGACCACTACATCGCCTTCCTGGTCATCGGCGTCTTCATCTTCACCTTCACCGAACGGTCGCTGCTGGTCGGCTCGCGGGTCATGTACAACAACCTGTCGCTGATCCGCGCGCTGCACTTCCCCAGGGCGAGCCTGCCGCTGGCGTACGTCATCGTAGAACTCCAGCAACTGCTGCTGTCCATGTTCGTGATGGCCGTGATCGTGCTCGGCGTAGGTGAGCCTCTCACCTGGTACTGGTTCCTGGTCATCCCGGCGCTGCTGCTCCAGACGCTGTTCAACATCGGTGCGTGCCTGTTCATCGCCAGGATCGGCGCGCAGCTCACCGACGTGAGCCAGCTCGTGCCGTTCCTGAACCGGGTCTGGCGGTATTTCTGCGGTGTGATGTACAGCATCGCCACGCTGCCCACGATGCTGCCGTTCTGGTCGAAGGCCGTTCTCCAGTTCAACCCGGCGGCGGTCTACATCTCGCTGATGAGATTCGCGCTGATGCAGACGCAGCGGACCTACGCGCCCGGCGCCCAGCCCTACGACGCAATGAAATGCGCCCGGTTCAATACGACGAAGAACTACCTGCTGCAGCCGTACTGCCGCCCTGAAATCACCACGAGCGAGCTCTGGCTGGCCGGGGCGGGCTGGGCCATCTTCGCGATCGTCGTCGGCCTCGTGTACTTCTGGCGAGCCGAGACGCGTTACGGCCGCGGCTGATCCCGCTCAGGTCACGCTCAGCAGGGGAGATGACTCGCGGGCGTTGCGGTAGTCGCCCGAGACGAGGCAGGCGAGGGTGGCGAGCGCCCAGACGGTGGCGCGGTCCCTGTGCGGCGGGGCCAGCAGCTTCTCCGCGGCGGGGCGGCTGACCACGTCGAACAGGCCGCCCGACGTGCCAAGGTCGAGCGTGTAGTCGCGGAGGAACGTGGCGATCGCCTCGCCGTACTGGCGGCGCCAGTCGAACGAGGCGGGTCCCTTCCCCGCCTGGGTCTTGCCCGCGAGCGGGATGTCCGCCAGCGTGGGGCACAGTTCCGCGAGCACGGCCCTCGACAGTTCCCCGCTGACCCGGTCGGAGAGCGGGACGCGACGGGCCGCCCGCACCACGCGCTCGTCGAACAGCGGCTGTACGAGTCGCTCCCGGATCAGGTAGGCCTGCCTGGCCGCGGCCGACCAGCGGCCCGCCCGGTTCACCAGGTAGAAGTCGTCAAGCGCCTGCAGCGGGCCGTGCGCCAGCGCGGCAGCCGTCCACGGTGCCAGGCCGGAAAGGTAGCTCGCCGCCGCGCCCTTTCTCAGCAGGCCGAGGTGCTTCGTGGTGAGGCGGCGTAGCACCTCGCCGGCCCGCAGCGGGGCGGCGCGCCGCCCGGCGGCGACCTCGGCGTAGCCGCCGCGCAGCAGTTCCCCGCCGTGCCCGCCTGCCGAGACCACAGAAGACCGCGCGGGATCCGGGCGGCCCACGTTCTCGAACGCCGACAGCATCCCGTCGGCGACGAGCACGGTGGCGCGCAGCCGGGTGGCCACGTCGGTCTGCTGGCCCGGGGTCGCGGGCACCGTGACGACATGCTCGATGCCGAGCCGCCGCGCGATCTCGGTCGCAACCACCACATCGGGATGATCGGCGAAGCCGTGCGTCTTCGCGCGCACCGGGACGCCGGCCGCCGCCAGTGCGGCGGCGACCAGGCGGCTGTCCTTGCCGCCGGTCAGGCTGAGGTCCACGGGCGAGCCGGCCGCGCGAAGCGGCGCCACCGCCGCGGTCAGTGCGGCCGCGACGGCGGCTGCGCCCGCCGAGCCCGCAACGTGCTCGATTGCGTGATTGCGCTCGCCAGAGCGTGCATGATTGCGCAATCGAGCATCCGCGACGGTGCCGGAGGCGCCGGGATCGGTGCCGCTGGCCAGCACGCCCGCCGTGACCCGCAGCGAGGTCGCGCCGTCGAGCGCGCGGACTCCCCGGAACGGGGTCGTGCCGCCGAGCGGGAACCCGGGGTTCAGCAGCGCGCACACCAGCCCGGGATCGTGGTCGCCGAGCCGGCCTGCCGCCGCGGCGGCCCAGGTGGCCCGGTCGGAGAGGATCACCGCGCCGGGGACCTCGGCGACGTACACAGGGTCCACCCGGGTGAGGGAGGTGCGCGCGTACACCGGCACGCGCCCGCTGGTACCTGGCGTCTCGGGCCCGGCCCAGATCGTCCCCGCGTGCGAGGCGGCAGGCGCGACATCCGCCGCCGGGCCATCCGCCGCCGGGTCATCCGCCTGCGCGAGATCGGCCGGGCCGCCCCAGCGGAGCATGGCGGCGCGGCCGTCCCCGGCGCGCCACACGACCGCGGGCGGTCCGGGGACCGGCATAATCCGGGGGTCCGCGACACGGGCCCGGTCGGTCAGCGCGGCGCATGCGTCCGCCGTCAAGGCGCTGACCGCGAGGCTGAAGTACATGCCGGTCAGCTGGAGCCCTGCAGCTCGTAAACAGGCCCGGCGGCGCCCGGCGCCAGGTCGGTGGTGAGCAGCCGGTGCCAGGTCTGGCACACTGTGCCAAGCTCGAACGCCTGAGCCTGCTCGTGCGCCGCGTCACCCGCCGCCCGCCACGCGCCCGGATCCGCCAGCGCAAGAATCGCCGCCGCCATCTCCGCCGGGGTGTCCCGGATCCAGCGCCGGTCGTAGATCGTCTCCGCACCCGGCCAGTGCCTGATCACCGGGACCGCGCGCGACGCCATGCCCTCGGCGGGCGCCACGTGGAACGACTCGTCGTCGCTGGTGGACAGCACGAACCCCACCCGCCGCAGCCAGGAGGCCACGTCGGGCCCGGCGTCATCGAAGACCACGGCATCTCGCAGCAGCAGGGAGCGCTGAACCCGGCGCAGCGCGACCTGGTAGTGCTCCCGCTCGGCCGGGTTCTGCCACACCCACCAGTGCTCCCACGGCATGCCGGACTTCACGTACAGCAGGTACCGGTCGTCGTCGCGGCGGAGTTCGGTAAGCACGTCGAGGGCGAGGTCCAGGCGCTTGCGCGACGGCACGATGCCGATCAGGCCGAGGTGCTGGCTGGCGCCGTCCAGCTTTGGCCGGTCCAGCTGGGACACGTCCAGCGGGTTCGGCACTGACACGACCTTGGATGCGGGCCACCCGGTGTGCTCGCCGGCGAGGCGCGCGTAGTGGTCGCTGACGCAGATCACCTGGTCGACGTTGGCGATCTTCACCTGGCCCGGGTAGTGCGAGTACAGCTCGAACCGGTGCAGGTGCACCAGCAGCCGGGAGCCGCGGCGCTTGTGCCGGCTGTACCAGACGGCGTTCGGGCCGCACCATTCACAGATCACCACGTCCGCCCATTCGGCAAGCTCTTTAGAAGCCGCTTCGTCGTGCTCGCCGAGCGCCGCCCACTGGTCCACCCGGACCTCGAGGTCAGGCTGCAGCTTGAAGTACTGGATCAGCGGGGTGAAAAACTTCAGGTCGTGCCCGGCGACGACCACGCGCAGCGGGGACGTCCCGGTAGCCGGGGCATCCGCAGCCGGAGTCTCCGGGGCCGGGGCGACCGCCCGGGTCAGGTAGCCGCGCAACCGGGCGGCCGCGCGGTCCAGCGTGAACTCCGCCGCGGCGGCCTTCGTCCTGCTTGCCGCGAGCGCGAACACATCGGGCGAGACGGCCGCCAGAGCCGCCACGTCCGCCACGTCATCCAGGCTGGCGGCGAACAGCGGGTAGTCCGCGCCCAGCAGGGCCTCGTGCATCGGCGTCCGGTTGAGGATGACCGGCAGCCCCAGCTGGCCGAACTCAAGGACCTTCGTCGACAGCTCCAGCGACGCGTCCAGGTCCGGGTGCCGCCAGCTGAGCCCGATATCCCCGGCCGCGGCGATGCGCATCGCCTCGGCGCGCGGCTGCCCGCCATGCCAGATGACGCCGTGCGCCCGCTGCCCGTCCCCCCGGACGGGCGGGGGACCGCTCGCCGGCTCGCCGAGCGCCGCACGCATCCGGCGCTTGTAGCCGGGGTCGCGCGGGTCGTCGTGGATCTTGTCGCCGACCATGTGCACCTCGGCGGGCACGCCGCGCCCGGCCAGCAATTCTGGGAGCCGGGTCATCTCGTAGGTGTTCCACCGCGGCGCGAACTTGCCCGTGTACACGAGTTTCAGGGGAGCGTCCGGAGACAGCCCTGGCCGTTCGGGATCCCGCTTTACGGCATCTGCCGGGAGAACGGGCGGGAACAGCACGGACTTGCCGCAGGCCGCGGCCACGCTGCCTTCCAGGAAGCAGCGCAGTTCCTCGGTCTGGCAGAGCAGGTAGCGGGAGGCCTTCGCGATCATCGTGAGGTCCTCGGCCGCCTTCGGCGTCATCGTGGGGACCGACTGCGGGACGTCGGTGAGGTAGGACCAGAGCCGTCCGTCGAACTTGCCGTCCCCCGCGGCCGCGGAGACAAGTGCCCGGCCGCGCAGCACCACGAGGTCGTGGCTCCTGCTGGTGTCGATCGCCGCCAGCACCGCCACCGCCTGCGAGACGGTGAGGCTGGCGTCGGTGAGGCCGGTCAGCAGCCGTTCGGAATGCGGGCTGCGGATCGTGACTCCGCCGGTAGCCCGCAGCGGGGCGATCAGCCGGTCGGTGCGAACGGGCGCCTTCAGCACGAGCGTCACCACGCACCCGGCGGCGACCAGCGCCTGGGTGACCGCCTGCAGCCAGATGGCGGAGCCGTCGATCAGGTTCAGGTCAACGTCACCGTAAACCAGCGCGCTGGGTCTGGGTCCGGCCAATGGGGTTAGCTCCTTGTCATTTGCGGTCGAGCGCTAGCGGGTCACGGTGAACTAAGCGGGTCACTGTGAACAGCCGGAGGCCGTGGCTGCCCCAGTCGCTGGCGGACGGGCCGTCGGGGGTGAGCAGTCCGCGGCGGGCGAGGGCGGGCTCGTCGAGCCATTGGGTGAACTCGTACTCGCCGGCGCCGAAGCCGACCGCGTCGGCCTGGGCGCACTCCCGTGCGCACGCGAGGTCGAGCAGGTAGGTGTCCGGCTGCCCGCCGTCGGCCGTCCATGGCGCGACCCAGGGCGAGCTGGCGAGCCTGGCCAGCGGGCGCGGCCAGTCCGGCCCGCCGCGGGGTTGCGCGCCGGTCGTGACGACACGGATGCCGTGGTCGGCCAGGCCGCTGAGCGCTTGCTTGACGCGGCTGGTTTCCGCATCGGCATCCGCGGCGACGACCACCTCCGCGGGGCGCACTCGTTGCCGTAGCAGCGCGGCGGCGAGCCTGTCCGCCTGCGCGGCGTCGGCTGCTCTTGCAAGCACGGCGATCTGGCGGCCGCCGACCAGGCCGCCGGGAAGCCCGGCCGCCCGGGCCAGGGCCGTCAGCCGCACCGGCGTGGCATGCGCCTCGAAGATGTCCCGCAGGGTGGCGCGGACCTCGGCAAGGCCGCACGGGCGGGCGGCGCGTGCCCCCTGGATCTGCTCTCGCCAGCCCTCGGTGTCCGTACCGTGCCCGATCGGGCCGACGACCCGCGCCCCGCAGGCCAGCTGCTCGCGGGCCTGGCTTGCGGAGGCGGTGACAAATACCGCGTGCTCCCGGTACAGGGCGGGCAGCCCCCGCCAGGGGCGCGCGCCTGCCAGCCGGACGGGCGCGCTCACCCCGGCGGTCAGCTCGTCAAGAAGCGTGCGGACGGCGGGCGCCTCCCGCGGGTCACGGTTCCCGGCGTAAACCGGGTCGGTGGGCCGGGCCGCGGTGACCCCGATCGGGTTGAACCTGGCGAGCTGCACGCCGAGTTCGTCGTCCACTACCGCATCGCAGCTGGCCGCGAGCCAGCCGATGCCCGGCATGAGCTGCTGCGGCACGTTGCGGATCAGGACGACCGGCTTGCCGAGCGAGCGGGCCATGACGATCATCCGGGCCAGCCGCCGGCCGCGGTCCGCAGCGGCGGGATCTGTGGCGTAGGCCCAGGGTGCGCCGGGCAGCAGCGCCGCCGCCTCGATCAGCACCAGGTCGGTGCCGGTGCCCTCAATGGTGACATCCGCGTCGTGGGGGAGCAGCGGGTGGACGACCGCGTCGGGCGCGAGCGTGGCGCAGGCGAGCGCGCTGAGCGCGCCGGTGATCACCAGGCTCTGAGCGGACCCGCCGTTGGCACTGGCGGTGCCGGCCAGCGTCAGCGCCGGGTCGGAAAGGCTGAGCGCGCCCGGCGTGGTCAGCGCGGACAGGAACCGTTCCCCGGTCCCTGCCAGGTCGGTGAGCTGCGCGGACGCCAGCGCCGTCGCCGCGTTCTGCGCCCCGCTTGCAGAGGTGCCCCGTTCGCGCCACAGCCGGTAGAGGTCCCTTGGCAGCAGCGCGCCGCGCGGCCACGGGCGGCGGGCGGCGTTCGCGATCGTCCGGCCGAACCGCCAGGAGGCCGACTGCTCGAACGCGGACAGCCGCGCCTGGGTCATGGCCAGCTGCATCCGGGTGTCACGGAGCTGGCGGGCGAGTCGTTCGCGTTCGGCGGCGAGCCCGGCGTCTTCTCCCGGGCCGCCGGGGACTCCGGCGTCGCCCGCGCCGTCCGCGCCGGCCGGGGTCACGTCAGTCATCGCGGCCGTCCTCGGCAAGCCACGCGGTTATGATGCGGGCGATCCGCGGCCCTGCCTTGCCGTCCCACAGCGGTGGCAGCTCACCTGTGTACGGGCCGTCGTCGCACGCCTTCAGCACCGCCGAGGACATCTCGGCGGACGTGATGAGCTTATTGCTGCCGTGGCTGATGGTGATCGGCCGTTCCGTATTGGGCCGGACGGTCAGGCACGGAACGCGCAGCAGCGTGGTCTCTTCCTGCACACCGCCCGAGTCGGTGACCACCGCGGCCGCGCCGCGGACGAGTGCCATGAACTCCAGGTAGCCCAGCGGCTCGCAGGCGTGGATACCCCGATGGGAGCCGAGCCCGGCACGTTCGAGCACGGCCCGGCCACGGGGGTGCACGGGGATCACGACGTCGATCTTCGCGGCGACCTCGTGCAGGGCCCGGACGATCCCGGCGGCCGTCTCCGCGTCATCCACGTTGGAGGGCCGGTGCAGGGTGGCCACCACGTAGCGCTCCGGCAGGCCGAGCGCCGCCCGGGCGGCGGCGGTGTCGAAGCGGTCCATGCTGGCCAGCAGCGTGTCGATCATGGGGTTGCCGACCAGGTGCGCGGCGCTGACCGGGAGGCCCTCATTCGCCAGGTGCCCGATCGCTTCCGGTGAGGTCGCGAAGAGCAGGCAGGCCAGCTGGTCGGTGAGCCGCCGGTTGATCTCCTCCGGCATGGTGACATCGAAACTGCGCAGGCCGGCCTCGACGTGGGCGATCGGGATGCCCATCTTCGCCGCCACCAGGGCCGCGGCGAGGCTGGAGTTCACGTCGCCGTAGACGACGACAAGGCCCGGCGGGTTCGCGATGAAGTCCTGCTCGAGCCCGGCCATCGCGGCGGCCGTCTGCTGTGCGTGACTGCCTGAGCCCACGCCGAGGTTGACGTCGGGCTCCGGCAAGCCGAGCTGGACGAAGAACACATCCGACAGGCGCTCGTCGTAGTGCTGGCCGGTGTGGACGACCCGCTGCCTGTGCCCGAGCGCCGCGAGTCCCCGGATCACCGGTGCCGCCTTGACGAAGTTCGGGCGGGTGCCGAGCACGTGCGTTATGGGTGCGAGC
Organism: Streptosporangiaceae bacterium; assembly: GCA_035640715.1. Taxonomy (GTDB): domain Bacteria; phylum Actinomycetota; class Actinomycetes; order Streptosporangiales; family Streptosporangiaceae; genus DASQVO01. Next base: position 11,394 of record DASQVO010000168.1, on the reverse strand, counting down.
ATCGCCTTCCTCAGCGGTTCACGAAATTTACTGTTGTCCTGGAAATTTATCTGGTGCTGAGTCACGAGCTGACGACATTCCGGTCACCGGGCCCAGCCGCTCCTGCCATTGACCAGAAAATCAGGCGGCGTAAGCCCCGGCGTTCAGGCTGGGGTTAGCCGTCCATGGGTACATCGTCCAGGAACCCGCCGAGGTGCCGCATGAGCGAGCTGGAGGGGCGCCTCAGGGCGCCCCGGAGGTGAGCGGGAGACACATGAGCGAGCTGGAGGGCCGCGGCGCCGCCTGGACTGAGGAGCGAGGAACGAGCGACGAGGGAAGGCGGCGCCTCAAAGCGGCCCGGAGGTGAGCGGGAGACACCGCCTTGGATCCTGAGACATCGCCGCATTATCATTCGCCCGCGTGACCCCAAGTCCCCCAAGCCTGCCGCGCGGCTTCCGCGGCCATTCCGCTCCCTGGCGCCCGTCTTCCTGCCGCTGCTCGCCGCGGACGATATCGCTGGCCGCCTCGGTGATGTGGCGGCATGTCAGCGTGGATCCGGTGCGTGCCCTGCTGCTCGGCTGGCGTGCCCTGCCCGGCCGCTTCCGCGGCCTGCTGCGGCTGGCAGGCCCGTACGGCCGTGCCACGGCGCTGTGGGGAGCCGGCGACCGCCAGGCCGCCATGGGCCTGTTCGCCACGTCGCCGCGGCGGCTGGCGGCGTTTGCGCTGGCCGTCGACCGGCCGGACGTCGCGCGCTCCGCACTGGACCGGATGCCGGCGGCCGACCCGGCACGGGCTACCCTGCTGGCCAGGCTGGCGTGGCGGGAGGGCCGGTTCACCGACGCCGTGCGGGTCCTCGACGGCGCCGGCGGGCGCCGTGCGGGCAAGCTCCGCGCGTCGGTCACCGCCGAGCTCGATGTCCTCACCCGTGGCATACCGCGCCTCGACCGGTCCGCGTTGCGGCGCGTTCCGTCGGGCGGGGCCGACGCCGCCCGCGCGGCCGTCCGCGGGCGGGTGCTGCATCTGGTTACCGACGCCCTGCCGACCACGAACGCCGGCTACACGGTCCGGACCCACCAGGTCGCGCTGGCCCAGCGGCAGGCCTCGCTCGACCCGCACGTGGTGACCAAGTGCGGGTTCCCGGTGGCCCAGGGGCACCTGGACGGCCGCCGGGTGGTCGAGCTGGACGGCGTCCCCTATCACCGGCTCCTGCCGTACCGGCTGCCGCCGCACGCCGATGCGGCCGCCGGCCTGGGCCTGGAGATGGCCGCCCGCCTGGTCGAACAGCTGCGCCCCGCCGTCCTGCACGCGGCGAGCAACTACCTCAACGGGCAGCTCGCCCTGGCCTTGCGCGAGGCGTTCGGCCTGCCGGTCATCTACGAGGTGCGCGGATTCTGGGAAGAGACGTGGCTGTCGCGGCACGGGGCCAGCCAGGGCGCGCCGCCCCCCGGGACCGCCCGCGCAGCTCGCCCGGCGGCCGGGAATGTGTCCGCTGGCGCTGGGGCCGGGACCGTGGCGGCCTGGCCCCTGCCCGCGGCCGACCTCACGGAGAGCGACTTCTATCTCCGCAGCCGCGAGCTGGAGACCCGCTGTATGGCCGAGGCCGATCTGGTCGTGACGCTCGGCGAGGTGATGCGTTCGGAGATCGTGGCCCGTGGCGTCCCCGCCGGGAAGGTGATCGTCGTGCCGAACGCGGTGTCCGCTGAGTTCCTGGAGCCGTTGCCCGATGGCGCCCCGCTGCGCGATGCCCTCGGCGTGCGGGCGGGGGAGCAGCTCGCCGGCGTAGTCTCCAACCTCGTGTCCTACGAGGGTGTCGGCACGCTGCTGGAAGCCGTGGCCGAGCTCCGGCGCCGCGGCGCCCCCGTCCGGCCGCTGATCGTCGGCGACGGGCCGGAGCGGACGGCACTCGAACGCCTGGCCGGGCAGTTCGGGCTGGCCGGGACCGCGATCTTCACCGGGCGGGTGCCGATGGCGGATGTACGGAAATACCACGCCATCCTCGATATCTTCGTCGTCCCCCGGACCAGCGACCGTGTCTGCCAGCTTGTCACGCCCCTGAAGCCCGTGGAGGCAATGGCCAGCGGCCTGCCGGTCGTGGCCAGCGATGTCGGGGCGCTCAGGGAGATCATCAAGCCCGAGGTGACGGGTGCGCTGGCGACTCCCGGGGATCCCGTCTCCTTTGCCGATAGCATGGAGCCGCTGCTTTACAGTTCGGATATTCGCCGCAAACTCGGGATGAACGCCCGGGAATGGGTGGCCAGGGACCGCACCTGGGCGCGCAACGCGGCGGTCTACCGGGCGGCCTACGAGCGTCTGGGCGCCGCCTGACCTTACGTTCTCAGCTGAAGGGAAGCGGTCGGTGCAAGTCGACTTGCTGGTGATCGGGCTTGGTTATGTGGGGCTGCCGCTGGCCCTGGAGGCGACGCGCGTAGGTATGCATGTCGTCGGGTACGACATCGGGCCGGCCGTGGTGGCCAGCCTCAACAGCGGCCGGTCACACGTCGACGACATCTCCGACAGCGAGATTGCGCAGATGGTCGCCAGCGGTTTCCGGGCCACCGCGGACGAGTCCGATATTGGCGAGCCCGCGACCATTGTGATCTGCGTGCCGACGCCGCTGTCGGAGGCGGATGGCCCGGATCTGACCGCGGTCCGCGCCGCCACGGAGACGGCCGGGCGGCTGCTGCGCCGCGGCACGCTGGTCGTGCTGGAATCGACCACCTACCCCGGGACCACCGACGAGCTGGTCCGGCCGATCCTGGAGAAGGAGTCCGGGCTGAGCGCCGGCGCTGACTTCTCGCTGGCCTTCTCGCCGGAGCGGATCGACCCGGGCAACCCGGAGTTCGGGCTGCGGAACACGCCCAAGGTCGTCGGGGGCCTGACCCCGGGCTGCACGGCCGCGGCCGTGCGCTTCTACGGCAAGGTGTGTGACCAGGTTGTCGAGGCGAAGTCGCCGCGGGAAGCCGAGATGGCCAAGCTCCTGGAGAACACCTACCGGCACGTGAACATCGCGCTCGTCAACGAGATGGCCGTCTTCTGCCATGAGCTCGGCGTGGATCTCTGGGACGCGATCCGCTGCGCGTCCACCAAGCCCTTCGGTTTCCAGCCGTTCTACCCGGGGCCGGGAGTCGGCGGGCACTGCATCCCCATCGACCCGAACTACCTCTCATACAAGGTGCGGACCCTGGGATACCCGTTCCGCTTCGTGGAGCTTGCGCAGGAGATCAACAGCCGCATGCCCGGTTACGTGGTGGACCGGGCCGCGGAGCTGCTCAACCGGCACGCCAAGCCGCTGAACGGCGCGAACGTGCTGCTGCTGGGCGTGACGTACAAGCGGGACATCGCCGACCAGCGCGAGTCGCCGGCCCGGCCGATCGCGCGCAGGCTCCTCGCCCGCGGCGCCCGCCTCGCCTACCACGACCCCTATGTCGACGAGTGGCCGATCGACGGCAAGGAGGTGCGCCGGGCCACCGAACTCGACGCCGAGCTGGCCATGGCGGACGTGACCATCCTGCTGCAGGACCACAGCGTGTACGACCTGGACGACCTGGTGGCCACCTCGAAGCTGCTGCTGGACACGCGGGGCCGGCTCGCCGGCCGGGGCGCCCCGAACACCGAGACGCTGTAGCCACCCGATGCGGGTCGTCGTCTGCACGGTGGTGCATCATCCGGCCGATGCCCGGATCCTGCACCGGCAGATCCGGGCGCTGCTCGACGCCGGTCACGAGGTCACCTACATCGCGCCGCTGCGCGCCTGCGGCGTCACCCCGTGGCCCGAGCTCACGACGGCCGATGTTCCCCGCGCCGTCGGCCGCAGCAGGCTCGGGGCGCTGCGCGCGGCCCGCAGGCAGCTCGCCCGGCACGCGCCCGGTGCGGACGTGCTGCTCGTCCACGATCCAGAGCTGCTGCTCCTGCTCCCGCTGGTGCGTCACCGGCCGCCGACAGTCTGGGATGTGCACGAGGACACCGCGGCCGCCCTCGGCACGAAGGCATGGCTGCCGGCTGCGCTGCGCCGGCCGGTAGCCGCCGCCGTGCGGTGGGCAGAGCGGGGCGCGGAGCGGCGTCTCCACCTGATCCTCGCCGAGAAGGAGTACGCCAGCCGGTTCCGCACGCCCCACCCGGTCGTGCCGAACACCACGTACGTTCCCGACCGGACTGCTCCGCCGGATGGCCGCGGCCGGGTGGTGTACGTGGGTCACCTGTCGCCGGACCGCGGTGCTGGCGACATGATCGAGCTGGCCCGGCTGGTCCGGCCGCACGGGATCACCGTGGAGCTGGTCGGCCCGGCGGATGCCCAGGCGCGCGCGGAGCTGGAGCCGGCGCGGGACAGCGGCCTGGTGCGGTGGCACGGGTTCGTGCCGAACGACGAGGCGATGCTGATAACCGACGGCGCTCTCGCGGGGCTGTCGCTGCTGCACGACGACCCGAACCTGCGTATTTCGATGCCGACCAAGGTCGCGGAGTACATGGCGCGGGGCGTGCCCATCATCACCACACCGCTGCCGCTGGCCGTGGAACTGGTGAAGCGGCATGACTGCGGCTTCGTGGTCCCGTTCGGCGCCCCCGCGGCCGCGGCGGAGGCGGTCCTGGCCCTCCAGCGTGACCCGGAGCTACGTGAGGCCATGGGCCTGCGGGGGCACCAGGGGGCCAGCGAGTACCTCCGGTGGCCGGAGGACGCCAAGGCGTTTGTCGCCCAGCTCGAGCGGTGGGCCGGGACGACTGGTCAGTTCGACGCCGCGGCGCCTGCGCTGTCGTAGGCAGAGCCTCTGGCCAGATGGAGGCCGGCCAGGTTGTCCTGGGCCAGATGGACCCGGCCCGCCGGCCCGGCCGCGAACGCCCGCAGGATGTTGGTGGTGGCGACGTCGGTGAAGCCCTGCGCGGCCCTTGTGACGCCCTGCCCGCAGGTGTAGGTGAGCGCGCAGACCCAGCGCATGGTGCCGACGTCGATCACGCCGGCGCCGCTCGGCACCGTGTAGTAGGACGTGTCGGAGTAACTGGCCGTGCCGCCGCACACCACAGGGGAGTGCGCGATGACCTGCAGCGGTTTCGGGAACGGCACCGACGGGTTGACCCGGTCATATTCCACCCCCACCAAGTTCGGGAACGACGTCCCCCGGCGCACGCCCGTGCCGGCGAAGATCCAGCTCGACGGGGCATACACGACGTACGGATCGCTGACCGGGTTGCACTCGTAGAAGGCCCCGGTGATCACGCTTTCCGGCCGCGGATCCGGCGGATCCCGCCAGTCCTGCGTGGTCAGGCTCTTGTTCACCGTGTACATGGGATCTAGCCCCGCGTCCTTGTAGCAGATGACCAGCCGGTCAGGGCCAAGTGCGGTCGAGCCGAACCTGATGTGGCGGTAGATGGCGTTCGCGCCGAGGAACGCGATGTTGGTGCCGCCGTTCCGGGCACTGGTCAGCGCGGTACGCATGGCCTGGGAGTAATACTCGTCGTGGCCAAGGGAGATCACCGCCCGCGCCCCGTGGAGCAGGCCCGGGTTCTCATTGATGTCCACGTCGGTCTCGTACGCCAGCGGCACCCCGGACCGCTCGGCGATCGCTACCGCCGGCTGGTCGTAGTAGAGGAACATGTTGGCGCCGTTCAGCGTGTACGGCCGGTCGAAGCTCACCGTGTAGGAGCGGTCCGCGAAGCCGCCGGGCCCAGAGTAGAGGTCGTAGCCGCCCCACAGGTTGTAGGCCTGCCAGGTCGTCACCCCGTTCAGCAGCACCACCTTGCCGGCGGTGCTCGCCGACCGCACGGTGATCGGCACGAAATGCCGGGCGCCCGATGACGCGTCCAGCCTGAGCAGGTAGTCACCGGCCGGCCAGCCCGCCGTCCGCACCGTCATGGACGGCGTCCACGGTGCCGTGACGGTCCGGGTGGAGGCGATGAACTTCGCAGCCGCCTGCACCCGGCCATGCTCCGGGCCCGACTCCCAGATCAGGCGCGCTTGCTTGCCGCCGTACCAGCCCATGCGGAACGCGTCGACCCGGTACCGGGCAGCCGTCGTGGAGACGAACAGCCGGAACGACTGGCCGGGGAGCACGCTCACGTGATCCGCGTAGCCCTCGATCCCGGTCGTGTTGGTATGGCGGCCGATCTTCCACGCCGTGGTGCCTGGCTTCCGGTTCTCCGCCACCGGGAACGGCGTCGCAGGCTTGGCCGTCGCGGCCGGGGCGCGGGTACTGCCCGGTGCTGTCGCGCCTGTGCTGCTCGCCGTGCAGCCGCCGGCCAGGGCCGTCGCGGCGATGATCGCCAGGAGGGGGATGCGTCGCATAACCCACCATTCTCCCGGGCGGCCCGTGGCCGCATTGTCACTTACCGGGCACAGTTATCCGTCCGTCACGCAGGTGCCCGCTTGTCACCCGGGCGCCGGCCCATCATGTGAGTATCTGCCTGTCATACGGACATCTGCCCGTCATATGGGACAACTTCCCGCTGGCTGCCAGATATCCCGGATCAGCCTTTCTGTGTCCAGATGAGGGGAGCGGACCCGCGTCCAGGTGAGGGGAGCGGAGCCACTCTCGCCGTATCCACCCGGCAGCGCCGATAGGATCGCGCTGTGCAGATTCAGGTGCCGCACCTCTCGCCGCCGCAAGTCAGCACAGCAGCCGACCGGGTCCGCCGGCTGACCAGATATGACCAGCTGCGCGGCCTGATCCTGGCCAACCGGCTGTTCGCCCTCGCCTTGGCCGCCGGGGCGGTGCTGAGGCTCGTCGCCGTTCTCGGCTACCCGGGAGCCCTCTGGTTCGCTGGTGACTCCTACGTCTACCTCGGCGCGGCGCTGCGGCTGAGGCCAGACCTCAGCAAGACAACCGGCTACTCGCTGTTCCTCAAGCTGCTGGAGCCGTTCCACAGCCTGACCCTGGTCACCATCGTGCAGCACCTGATGGGCCTGGCGATCGCAGTGCTGCTGTACGCGCTGCTCCGGCGGGCCCGCGTGCCCAAGCTGTGGGCCACCCTGGCCACGTTGCCCGTGCTGCTCAACGGCTTCCAGGTGGAACTTGAGCACATGGTGATGGCCGACACGCTGTTCATGTTCCTGCTGGTGGTCGCGGTGGCCCTGCTGCTGTGGTCGGAGCGGCCGTCCTGGCCGGCAGTGCTGGTGGCCGGCCTGCTCACCGGATACGCCGTCACGGTGTGGACCGGCGGCCTGGTAATGCCGGTGGTGTTCCTCGGCTTCCTGATCGTGCGCCGGAAGGGCTGGCGCAGCCTCGTGGCCATCGTGGCCGGGTCCGCCATCCCGATCGTCGGCTACCTGATGTGGTTCCACTCCTGGACGGGCGAGTACGCGTTCACCAAATCCGAGGGCTTCTACCTGTACGGCCGGGTCTCGTCGTTCGCCGAGTGCGCCAGGATCAATCCGCCGGCCAGCGAGCGGATCCTGTGCCTGTCGACGCCACCGTCCAAGCGCCAGGCACCCGGGTCGCTCATCTGGCATGTCAAGCAGGTCCACGAGGTGCCGGGCGGGCCGGTGAGCACGGCGGGCAACCAGATGCTGCGCGACTTCGCCATCCGTGCGATCGAGGCGCAGCCGCTCAGCTACGCGCACGCCATCGTCCACGGACTGGTCCTGGCCGTCGAACCGCAGCGGCATCCCTATCCGAGTAAGGGAACCGTCTACGACTATTACTTCCACCGCGCGCCGCAGAAGGTGCCGAACCGTTCGTGGATACCGGGCGCCACGGCGCCGCAGGACATCCGGGCCTACGGCCACGCGAGCATAAGCCGCGTCGTCGAGCCGTTCGCCTTCGCGATCGCCGCCTACGAGCGTGTCTTCTACCTGTACGGGCCGCTCTTCGGGCTGATCATGGTCCTGGGCCTGGGCGGGATCGTGCGGATCACCCGGCGCCCCGGCCAGGGGCTCGCCATCGAGCGCCGACGCGACGGGCCCAGCATGATGCCGTGGGTGTCGGCCGTCGTCCTGCTGATCTTCCCGATCGCGGTGGCGGACTTCGACTACCGCTACCTGCTGCCCGTTGTCCCGTTCGCCTGCCTGGCCGCCGGGCTCGCGTTCGCCGCGCCGGCCGTCCGCCCCAAGCGGGAGGATCCGCAGCCGTCCGGTGCGGAAGCGGTGCCTGGTGGCGCGGAGACGGCGCCCGGGAGCGCGGAGACAGTGACTGGCGCCTCGCAAGCGGCGGATGGCCGCCCGGCGGAGGCTGGCCGCCCGGAGACGGTGGACGGCGGCCAGGAGAGCTCCGGGAGGACCGGCGACGGCCTGGTGGGGAATTCGAGTCGTTCCCCCAGCGCTGTACCGGAATAGACCCCGCCGGGCGTTGCCTGCTGGCTGCGGGGACGCGACGGGAATATCCTGTCACAGACGGGTGAGTCGGCCGGGCGGCCGCGCCGCGCGGCAGCGCGGTGAGGAAGGTCCGGGCTCCACAGGGCAGGGTGGTCGGTAACGCCGACCCGGGGTGACCCGCGGGACAGTGCCACAGAAAACAGACCGCCCCGGGACTGGCCGGAGGGGCCAGGCCCGGGGTAAGGGTGAAACGGTGGTGTAAGAGACCACCAGCGCCGCAGGTGACTGCGGTGGCTCGGTAAACCCCACCCGGAGCAAGGTTAAGAGGGGAGCGGGCCTGCGGCCCGTTTCCTGCGCGAGCGCTTGAGGGCGGCCCGTCCGATGCTCGCGGGTAGACCGCACGAGGCTGCCGGCAACGGCAGTCCCAGATGGATGGCCGCCGGCCCGCGCAAGCGGGTGCACAGAACCCGGCCTACAGGCCGGCTCACCCGCCCCAAACATCCTTGAAGCTGGCCAGCTCCGGGCTGATGCCCTGGGCTAGCAGCAGTTCGCGTCCGGCCTCTCCGTGCGCGGAGCCAGGCCCGGACAGTTCGGCGATGTGCGCGGTCTTTCCGATGTCATGCGTGGCTGCCCCGAACAGCACAGCGTCGCGGTCCAGGCGCAGAGCTGGGTACTGCTGCGCTATCCAGTCGATGAGCTGGTACGCGACATCGTGGACGGCTCGCAAGTGCGCGGCGAGGCGCGGCGGGGCGGGGCGTCGAGATCCTGTAGGAGCTGCGCCACTCGGTCCGGCAGCGGGCGAAAGGGCGGGTCTGCGGCGTCATGGAGCGCCCGGATCAGGAGATCGCCCGTCGTCACGCCGCCAGGGTACTGGCCGATTGCCGGCGTCACTTGATGTGCGGCGTACCATGCTCACTTGATCTGCGACGCTGGTGGCTGATTCGGACCCGAGACCGCTACAAGCTGTTACCGCGTATGCGGCTCGCGGCTATGAGCAAGCGCTCAGCAGATATCCGCAGTTGCCTATGAGCTACGGTCGCTGGCGAACTGCCTGCGCGCGGATGGCGGGCAGGCGAAGGACGTCGGCTTCCTTGGCCAGGCTGGCGTCGATTGCGACGAGGGTGAGAAGTTGCAGCGAGCGTCCTGTCGCTGCGGCGGCTTCTAGCTTGTGGTGCCCGTCTAGGAGGAAGTGGATCAGTGCCCAGTGCTCGTAGTAGTCGCTGCTCTGGTCATCGAGTGCTGGCTGGCTGATGTCGAGTGTGCTGACCGCCACGGCAGTGGGCAGCGAGCTGGTCTCCAGGGCTTGCGCGTACTGCTGCACCCGGGCGCGGTCATTCCACGTCGGCGGCACCATCGGGACAACGAACTCGTAGAGATGTGCGCTGGCCGTTACCGGCGTTTCGAACGTCCGGTAGTAGGGGGTGCGCGGGTTTTCCGGCAGTCCCCAGAAGTCGTCGAGGCCCCAGGTCGTGACCTGCTCATGCGCGAAGTAATCATCCTCCGCCACGGGCGTCACGAGCCGTGGCGTCACCCCCAGCAGCATCGGCATGTAGGCGGCGGCAGGCAGCAACCCGGCAAAGGCGGCCAGCACGTCGCAGTCGATTCCGCTCAGCCCCCGGCGGAGCCTATCCTCCAGTTCGGCGATCGACAGGGTGCTCGTTGCTCCTTCCAGCCTCTGGAACAGGACCGGGCAAGTTCCGCACCAGAAGGTCAGTTCGAACGCGGCGTCACTGCCGAGCCATAGGAAGCGGCCAGGCCGGGTGCCTTTGGCCTTCTGCCTTCCCCCGAAACGCAGAGCAGCCGCAGTCTCGTCAACACCCATCCGCCGAACACCGGAACTCGCAAGGATCACGCTCGAACGCTATCCCCTGAGCGGCAGCATCTGAGCTGCGCCAACGACCACCATCGACCCGCATGCAGCTAAAGATCTTGAATGGCGGGGGTTACGGCTGGTGACAGCTGGCGTGCCGTGCGGTATGCCTCGGCTGGGGCTGACGATTGCCTAGCCGACGCGGGCGACGCCCACGATGGCCTGGCCGTCGCGGGGCGGGAGGTGCATGGGCTGCTCCCAGCCCGGGCGCCATTCCCGGCTGTCGACCACGCCTGGCGGCACCAGGTCCAGGGGGCCGAAGAAGCTGGCGAACTCCGGCACCGAGTGGTTGTACACCTGCGCCGCCCCGGCGGAGTAGGCACCGAAGCCCGCTTTCGCCGCTTCGCCGTCGGCGCGGCCGGCGGAAAGCACAACATAGCTCCCGGGTGCCAGCGCCGCGACGTACCCGGCCACCAGGTCCCGCGCGGCGCCGGGCGCGAAGAAGTGCAGCAGGAACCCCATCAGCAGGCACACCGGCGCCGCCAGGTCGATGCCCGCAGCGACGGCGTTCAGGATCGTGTCCGCCTCGCGCACGTCACCGTCCACCACGGTCACGCCAGGGTTGCCCTTGGCGGCCAGCGCGCGCAGGTGACTGAGCGCCACTACGTCGTTGTCGACATACGCCACCCGCGCGCCCGGGGTGATCGCCTGCGCCGTCTGATGCGTGTTCGGCACGGTCGGCATGCCACAGCCCAGGTCGATGAACTGGCTGATGCCCTGGTTCGCCGCCCACGTCACGGCCCGGGCCAGGAACTGCCTGTTTTCCCGCGTCACCTCGACCGTCAGCGGAGCGACAGCCATCAACTTCTCCGCCACCTCCCGGTCGGAGGCGAAATTGTCCTTCCCGTTCAGCAGGTAATCGTAGACCCGGGCGATGGACGGCGTACTGGCGTCAAAGTCGGCCACGGTCGTCATCCTAGTCCCCATACGATTTCACCGGCCGTGTGTTCCTGCTCGCCATCGGCACCTTCGCGCTCGGGTAGATGCCTATGTCCTGACCGCGCTGGTGAAGACCCGGCTCAAGCGAATGCAATACCGGCCCGGCCTCATCGACGCCTTCCTCGCCAAGACTGGACTCGACCTCACACCCCGGTAACCTCGACAATTGAAGATCTTTAGTTCACACCGAGGAGATCAGGGCAATCACAGCAGGCTGAAGCCCACTGTTGCCGAGTTGAGGAAAGCGCCGGGATAAACCGGCATGGAGGAGGAGATGGAAGAGCTCTACGCCGAAGGGCTAGCGACCCACGGCGGCCCCGAGTCATGCGTCGACGACCCGCGAGGGCGTGGCGAAGCGTTGACAGGG